>JBBQGZ010000005.1:0-52302 GCA_038323535.1 Caulobacterales bacterium | reverse complement strand
CCACCGACACCGCGGGGTTCGTCGCGATGGGGCAAGAAGAAATAGCGATCGCACTGCGCCTTGAAGTCCGCATACCAGGCGCCGTCGTGGGCGTCGCAGGCGCCCTTAAGAGCCGCGTGGAAGAGCACCGCGTCGGGAGCGTCCCGGTCCCTCTGTTCGGCGAGCAAAGGCGTCAGATCCGCGCCGCCTCCGAACCAGCCGCTGGTGGTGGCGAGATAGCGGGTATTCATGTGCACCGCCGGCACGCGCGGGTTTCGCATGTGGGCGATCAGGCTGACGCCGGTGGCGACGAAGCGCGGGTCTTCGCTCGCGCCCGGCATGGCGATGGCCATCTCCGGGGTGAAGGCGCCGTGGACCCGCGACACATGCAGCCCGCACTTCTCGAAGAACCGGCCGCGCAGGAACCCCATCGTCCCGCCGCCGCCCTCCTCGCGCACCCAAGGTTCGAGTTCGAAGCGACCGGGTGGCCCCTCGTAGAGGTCGTCCGGCGCTTCATCCTCCAAGGCTTCGAAGGCGACGACGAACCGGTCGCGCAAGTCGTCGAACCAAGCCCGGGCGCGGCCGGCGGCATCCGAGGTCGCGTGATCGACAAGGCCCATGGCGCGCTTTTACAGGGCTGGCGCCGATCGTCCACGCCCAACGGGCCCGGCGTGCGGCCGGCGGCGGTTGCGCGGGCCGACCCGAAGCGGCAATGGTGAGGGGCAGCGAGGACACCGACGGAGAGCCGGCATGGCGTGGGACTTCGAGACCGACCCGCAATTCCAGAAGAAACTCGACTGGATCGAGGACTTCATGACCGAGGAGGTCGAGCCGATCTCCCATTTGGGCATGGCGATCTGGAGTTCGGCCGGCCGCGAAAAATTCATCAAGCCGATGCAGCAAAAGGTCAGGGACCAGGGGCTGTGGGCCTGCCACCTCGGCCCCGAACTCGGCGGCCAGGGCTTTGGCCAACTCAAACTGGCTCTGATCAACGAGAAACTGGGCCGCAACGGCTTGGCGCCCACCATTTTCGGCTGCCAGGCGCCCGACACCGGCAACGCCGAGATCATCGCCCATTACGGCACCCCCGAGCAGAAGGAAAAATGGCTGAAGCCCCTGCTCAATGGCGACATCCGCTCGGCTTTTTCGATGAGCGAGCCGACCGGCGGCTCCGACCCCCTGACCTTCAAGACCCGGGCCGAGCTCGTGGGCGAAGAGTGGGTGATCAACGGCGAGAAGTGGTTCTCGAGCAATTCGCGTTACGCCCAGATCCTGGTGGTCTACGCTGTCACCGATCCCGACGCCAAGGATCCCTACCGCCGCACTTCGATCTTCCTGGTTCCCAAGGATACCTCAGGGGTGGAGACGATCCGCGACATCGGCCTGGGCGATCACCCGGGCGAAGGCGGGCATGGCTATATCCGCTACACCGATGTCCGCGTGCCCAAGGACGCGCTTCTCGGCGAGCGCGGAGGGGCCTTCATCATCGCTCAGACCCGGCTCGGCGGGGGACGCGTCCACCATGCCATGCGCACCGTCGGGGCATGCCGGCACGCCTTCGACCTGATGTGCCGCCGCGCCGTCTCCCGTCAGACACGAGATGGGCGCCTGGCGGATCTCCAGATGGTGCAGGAGCAGATCGCCGATGCCTGGATCCAGCTCGAACAGTTCCGCCTGCTGGTTCTTCGCACCGCCTGGCTGATCGACAAGCTCCAGGACTATAAGCTGGTGCGCAAGGATATCGCCGCCATCAAGGTGGCCATGCCGCGCGTCTATCACGACATCGCCGCGGCCGCCCTGCACATCCACGGCGCGCTGGGGGTATCCAATGAAATGCCGTTCATGGGCATGATCACTGGGGCCTTCGTCATGGGCATCGCCGACGGCCCCACCGAGGTCCACAAGGTGACCGTGGCCAAACAGGTCCTTCGGGACTATCGGCCGGACAACGACCTCTTCCCAGCCTATCATTTGCCCAAGCTGCGCGACGCGGCGAGGGACAAATACGCCGCCGAATTGGAGGCCCTCAAGCGCGACTATGAGGCGAGAAGAGCCGCGCCGGTGACGGTTTGAGCGAAACGATCGCCCCCCTGATCGTCGGCCTGGGGGGCACGGTGCGCCCGGGCTCGACCAGCGAAACGGCTCTGATCAAGTCGCTGGCGGCGGCGCGGGCGGCCGGCGCGCGCACCGAACTCTTCGGCGGCGCCTTCCTCGCCGGCCTGCCGGTCTACAATCCCGATGACTTGGGCGAGCACGCCGAGCGCAGCCGGTTTCTCGCGGCCGTGAGCCAGGCGGACGGCTTTGTGGTGGCGACCCCCGGCTATCACGGCTCCTTGTCGGGCTTGGTGAAGAACGCCCTGGACAACCTGGAAGGGTTGCGCGACGACCCGCGCCCCTATTTCGACGGCCGGGCAGTGGGCTGCATCGTGGCCGCCGGCGGCGCGCAAGCTTGCGGCTCGACCCTCGCGGCGCTGCGCGCCATCGTCCACGCCCTGCGCGGCTGGCCGACTCCCTTCGGAGCGACCCTCAATTCCGGCGACGGGCTCTTCGATGGCGACGGCGCTTTCAACGATCCGCGCGACGCCTGGCAGGTGGAGACCGTCGCGCGGCAGGTTGTCAGCTTCGCCACCGCGTGGGCACGTTGAGATAGCCGGGCTCTTCGCCGTTTCCTAGCGAGGAGCAGGTTCCAGGGCCGCCTCGGCGGGGGCCATGGCGGGCGCGGCGACGCCGGCGTCGGGTGCTTGGCCGCGAGGTTGTTCTTCGAGCATGCGTGAGCGCCGCCAGCCGCCGAAGTTGTAATAGAGGCTGGTTAGGGCCGCCGAGGTGGCGGTTCCCAGGGGAAAGCTCCACCAGATGGCGTCCTCCCCGAACCGCGGCGTCAAGAGGGCGGCGAACGGGATGCGCACCAGCAGCATGGACACCATCAGGATGGCCAATGGCCACCACACCGCACCGGTCGAGCGCACTACCCCCGACAGCGAAAAGGTGATGGAAAACAGGACGAAACCCCACAGGACCGTGGTGTTGATGTGGCGCGCCAGGGGAATGGCCGGCGAGTGGCCCGGCAGCAGGACCGCCAGCACGAAATCATTGAAAACATAGAGCAAGAGGGCAATCGAGCCGGTGATCAGGAGCCCCGAAATGACCCCCGAGCGCGCCACCTTGGCGACACGGTCCCATCGGCCGGCCCCGACGTTCTGGGCGGCCATGGACGAGACCGAGGCGCCGATGGCCATGGTCGGCATCTGCAGGTAGCTCCAGATGATCGAGGAAATGGAATAGGCCGCCGACGTGAGGGCGCCGAAGCGGTTGACCAGACTGATCATCACCACCGCCGAACCCGACATGACCAGCATTTGGATACCCATGGGCAGGCCGCGGGTCACCAGGGATTTGAGAATTCGAAAATCCGGCTTCAACAGGCCCAGCTCGCCCGGCCGAAGCAGCAGAATGCTCTTCTTGCGATAGAGGTGGATCATCAGGAAAATCAGCGCCGCGCCCTGCCCGATCAGGGTCGAGACGGCCGATCCGGCGATGCCCATTCTGGGGAAGGGCCAGATGCCGCGGATCAGAAGCGGGTTGAGGGTGATGTCGATGACGATGGCCAGGGTCAGGAACCAGAACGGCGTGGTCGAATCTCCCGCCCCGCGCTGGGCCATCTGCATGAAGACGAAGAAATACATGAAGGGCACGGAGGCGAAGATGATCCGCAGGTAGATGATCGCGCCGCCCCGGGACTCGGGTGGAGTACCCATCAGGTCGAGGATGTGGGGAGACAAGGCGCCGCCGATGACGGCGATCAAAAGCGAGAGCGCCACGAAGAAGGTCGTGGCGGTGCCCATCACGCGCTTGACCAGCGCCCTGTCGCCGGCGCCCACCGACTGGGCGACCAGGATATTGGCGGCCATGCCGACGCCGAAGATCGAGCCGAGCATCAGCATCATCACGATATTGGCGTTGCCGAGCGCGGTGATCGCGGTCTCGCCCAGGGTGTGGCTGACCCAGATCTGATTGACCGTGCCGTTCAGCGACTGCAGCGCATTGCCGCCCAGAAGCGGAAGGGAAAAGATCAATAGGGTCCGAGTGATCGGTCCCCGGGTGAGATCGCGGCGCCCCCGTCCGCCGGCCGGGGCGGCTCGGAGCGCCGGCCCGGGCGCGTCGGAAGATTTGGCGTCCATCGATCGGCCCTGGAGCGGCGGCGGGCGCCTAAGCGCCAACCGCACTCCTTATAAAGGCCAAGACGCCTCGTTCAATCCAGAGGTCTATCGAGAGAAAACTCTAGAACTTGATATGCAGTTCCCCGCCGAAGAGCCGCGGCGGCGTCAGGTCGAACGAGCGAGCGACCGTCGCCCCTCCCCCTCCGACGGGCTTCTCGATGTCGTAGCCCACCGCGGCGGCGTCGTAGCCGAGGGAGTCGAACAGGTTCTTCACGAAAAAAACGATCTCATAGCGGTCGTGGTTTCCGCTCCACGTGGCGCGAAGATCCACCTGATCCCAGGACGGCGCTTCATAGTAGGTCCGCGTGAAGACCGAAGCATAGGACTTGTCCTTCCAGATGTAGGTTCCCGAAAGAATAAGGTCACCCGGTCCAAATTCGAACCTGTAGGTCGCGTTGAACGCCACCTTGTTCTCCGGCGCCTGGGGCAGGGGATCGCCGTTCACCGCCTGGAAGACGGCTCCGTCGAACGTGCCGACCGGCCGGGCGCCAGGCTGACTGGCGCTCGTGTCGAGCGCATCGACAAAGCATCCATCACCCGGCTGGCCGGCGACAAACGTGCAGGTCGATTTGATCTTGGTGTGGTCGAGGCCGTAGGTCAGACTCAGGTCCAGGTTTTCGATTGGCCGCCAGTTGGCGGTCAATTCGATTCCTTCGGAGATGGCCTTGGGGATGTTGAAGAACTGGGTGAGGTTAATCCCGCCGGTCGGAAAATCGAGCGGCACTTGGTCATCCTGATAGTTATAATAGAAGCCATCAAGGTCTATGGTCAAGGTGCGCCCGAACGTCCTTTTGATGCCGCCCTCGAAATCATCGACATGCTCCGGAAGGGCTTCTGGAGTCTTGCTGATCACACCGGCGTTGAGGCCGAACGCCTTGTAGCCACGGTTGTACCTCGCATAGACGAGAGTGTCATGATCGGGGGTCCACTCGATACCGGCGGTGCCGGTGAGGGCGTCGGAATGGTCGCCCAGGCAGCGCTGAACGTCGCCGGCGAACCGTCCTGTAGTTTGCAGGGTGGTGGCGCAGGTGACGCCCCTGGCGGGGGTCGCGCTCGTGAGAAGCGGGGTAACGTCCACCGCAGGCAGATGATTGCCGAAATTCGCGGCGCTCAGGACGGCGCTCAGGTCTTGGAAGTTGATGAACCGGGCCTGTTCCAGGGCCGACTTGCTGTCGTAGGTATAACGCAGGCCGCCGGTCAGCTTGATCGTGGGGGTGATCTTCCAGTCCAACTGGCCATAGACCGCCATGCTGCGGATACGGTCTTCATACTCGGTGAAATAGTAATATTGATTGGGATTGGCGATGGCGGGCACGAACGCGCCCTGGGTCAACAAGGGTAGAACCAACAGCGGTGACGCGAGTTGGGGCTGATCGGGCTCCAGAACGGTTATCAGGTTGTCGTCGGTCTCGTTGTAGAAATAGGCTCCGGCGATGTACTGCAGCGGGTGATTGGTCGTCGACGAAATCGTGATTTCATGGCTGTACCAAGCCGTGTGGGTCTCGTAGGAAAAGTCTTGCGCCGGATGCACGGTGAGTGGTCCGCACGGGCCTAGGAAACCGAGCGCGCAGAATCCGTTCGGATCTAGCGGAACTTGATATTGAGTGATCGGCGAATTGCCGTTGCCGAACAGGCTGGTGTTTAGGTCATAGTGATATTGGCTGTAGCCGCCGACATATTTCAGGTCGAACCCGTCGAAGTGGTGGACCAAATTAGCGACGACAGCATAGGCCGCGCTCACATCGATGTTGGTCGGGATCGAGTGGGCGAAGTCGCGAATGTGATTCAACGCGGGATTGTCGTTGCCGATCTGCCCGACCACCGAGCCGGGTACGGCCAGGCCGCCATAGGGATAGTTGGGATTGAAGACCAGCTGGCCGGGTGTCTGCAAGGCCGTGTCATAGTGGCCGACCGTGGGCGTGCCGAGCAGGCCGCCCGGCCCGCCACGGTCATGGTTGAAGGTGAGATCGTACACGTCCAGCCACAGATCGTTGGCGTCGTCCTTGTACTGAAGTTGAAAATCGACGTAGGGGTCGTGCCGAAGGTCCCCTTCCGAGGGGGCGCCTGGTACGAGGTTTTTGAAATAGCCGCCGGACTGATTAAGGTCATAGGCGCTTAGCCGGAAACTGAAATGGTCGGTGATCGGCCCCGCCACGGTGCCCTCGAACTTAGTGTAGCCGTAGTTGCCGACGATGGCGCGAACCTCTCCCGAATAGACGTCGGTGGGGCGCTTGGATTTGGTGTTGATCAGGCCGCCGATGGCGTTGCGGCCGTAAAGCGTGCCCTGCGGACCCAGCAGGACCTCGACCTGATCGATCAGCATGTCGTCGCGACCAACGAGGAAAGTCGAGTTGGAAAAGAAGTCGTCGTAGTAGACCGCGACCGATGAGTCGGAGAGGTAGATGTTGTTGTTGCGGGCCAGGCCTCGAATCGCCGGGCGGTCCAACTGGCTCGAATAGGTCAGGCCCGGCACGAAATTGGTCATGTCCTGGACCGTGTTGATGCCCTTGAGGTTGCGGTCCTGGGCGGTGAAGGCGGTGACCGCGACTGGCACGTCCTGGATGTTCGCGGCGCGCTTTTCGGCGGTGACGATCACCTCGCCGACGGTCGTCGCGCTCTGGGCCGCGGTGTCGGCCGCCCTGGCGGCGGCGGCCAAGGCCCCTCCCCCCGACATCAAAAACGCGCCCAAGGCGCAGGACATCAGCAGGACTTGCTTGTTCATGGTTCCTCCCCTCGGCCCGGCCTCGCGGGCCGGTTCCGTAGCTGCCAGATCATCCGGCGCGGACCCAGGCCGCAAACAGATGTTCGACATGGAACCTGAGCCATGCGTATGGGGGCGTCAACCGGTCACCGCCTCTATTAGACCAAACAATTTCCGCACTGTTGCCCCGGAGACGCGCCGCCCGCGCCGATGGCTCACCCCGTCGCGAACGGGTAAGGCGAAATCGACTTGATGAAGTCGTCCACGGTCAGAGTCCGATTGACCGGCTCGACGGCGCGCTGGCGGCAGGCGGGCCGCTCGCATACCCGACAGGCGGGGCCGATCTGGGTAACCCCGGGATCGGCCAGATCGAAGCCGCGCGAATAGACCAGCCGCGAGGCGTACTTCAGTTCGCATCCCAGGCCGACAGCCAGTTCGGAGTCTTCCTCCGCATAGGGTGAGGCGATTCGCCACACTGTCCGGGCGAGGGTGAAATAGCGCGCACCGTCGGGCGTTTCGACGATTTGGGTGAGGATTTTGCCTGGAGAACGGAACGCGCCGTGGATCTTCCAGCGCGGGCAAGTCCCGCCGAAGCGCGAGAACGGAAAGGCGGCGCCGGCGAATCGCTTGGAGATGTTTCCCGCCGAATCGACCCGCAGCATGAAGAAAGGGATGCCGCGCGCCGTCGGCCGCGACAGCGTGGTCAGGCGGTGGCAGACCTGTTCGAAACTGGCGCCAAAGCGGGCGCGAATGAGGTCGATGTCGTGGCCAGCGCCTTCACAAGCCTGACGGAACGCCTCGTATGGCATGAGAATCGCCGCGGCCAGATAGTTGGCCAATGAAACCTTGAGCAGCCGGCCGGTCGGCGCATCCGGCGGCGCGGCGCGCTCCACCAGGGCGGCGAGGTCGGCGTCGTGCTCCTGCAGCGCCAGCTGATACGCCACCGCGAAGGATTGCGCCGGACCCCCAAGAAGCTCCGAAAGCATCAAGCGGCGGCGGTGATGGTCGTAGCGGCGCACCGAGTCCGGCAGAACCTCCCTAGGCGCCACGCGAACCTGTACGCCGTGCCGATCGGTCAGGCGGCGGCGGGCGGCGTCGAAGAATCCCTGAGGTTCGCAAGCCAATTCATTGGCCAGGGCCTCGCCCCTTTCATCGATGTCGGGAAAGAAGTTTCGCTGTCCCTGGATGAAGTCGCGGACCCAATCGGACGGCATCAGGGAAGGGCCGCCGCCCTGGCCGTCCTCGCCGCGATCAAGGGCGCCCAGATCCGCCAGTCGCCGACGATCCGCGTAGGCGCGATAGAGGCGTACGATCGCGTCGGCCACGCCCGGCGCATTCTGCGCCACCTCGTCCACTTCGTGGCGGGGAATGCCGAGGTCCCGAAACAGCTGATCGGCCAGAACCTCGGAAAGATCCCGCGCGCCGGCGGAGTCGCTGTCGCTGGACAGGCCTCGGATGTCGATGTCGTAGGTTTCGGCCAGGCGCAGGAGAATCTGGGCGGTGACCGGGCGCTGGTTACGCTCCAGATGATTGAGGTAGCTGGGCGAGACCCCTAGATCCTCGGCCATGCGGGTCTGGGTGAGACCAAGATCCCTGCGGATACGTTTGAGCCGTACGCCCAGAAAGAGCTTGCGTTCGGTCGCCGCGGCCATGGAAGGGAAATGTCATAATATTACAATCGTGACAAGGTCGTATTGTTACAAGAATGCCTTCGGAGACGGATTGCAGCTTTCCCTAGCAGGCGCGCCGCACTATCCGATACGTTCGATACGTTGTTGATCCGGAGCTAAAAAACATGAACGCTTTCGATGGCTTGATCGCGGGCGCTCCGCCAGGGCGCTTCGACGGGGTCGAACGGCCCTATGCGCCGGCCGACGTGGAAAGGCTTCGGGGCTCGGTCCCGATCACCCATAGCTTGGCGCAGCGTGGGGCCAACCGGCTTTGGAAGGCGCTGAAAAGCGAACCCTACGTCAATGCGCTGGGGGCGGTCACCGGCAATCAGGCGATGCAGATGGCGCGGGCCGGGCTGCAGGCCGTCTACCTCTCCGGCTGGCAGGTGGCGGCGGACAACAATACCGCCGGGGCCATGTATCCTGATCAGAGCCTATATCCCGCCAATGCCGCGCCGGACCTTTGCCGGCGGATCAACCGCACCCTGCAGCGCGCCGACCAGATCGAGCACGCCGAGGGCGGCGCGACGCGCGACTGGTTCCTGCCCATCGTCGCCGACGCCGAGGCCGGTTTCGGGGGCCCACTGAACAGCTTCGAAATCATGAAGGCGTTCATCGAGGCCGGCGCGGCCGGGGTTCACTTTGAAGACCAGCTCGCCTCCGAAAAAAAGTGCGGCCATATGGGCGGCAAGGTTCTCATCCCGACCTCCGCCCATGTTCGTAATCTGGTGGCGGCGCGCCTGGCCGCCGACGTCTGCGGCGTCGCCACCCTGACCTTCGCCCGGACCGACGCCGAGTCGGCCCGGCTGATCACCTCCGACGTGGACGAGCGCGACCGTCCCTTCATCGTCGCGGGCAGCCGCACGCCCGAAGGATTCTATCATCTGAAGGAGGGTACGGGGCTCGCCCACTGCATCGCCCGGGGCCTCGCCTACGCTCCCTATGCCGACGCCCTCTGGTGGGAAACCTCGCATCCAAACCTGGATGAAGCGCGACAGTTCGCCGAAGCCGTGCACAGGCAATTTCCCGGCAAGCTCCTGGCCTACAACTGCTCCCCCTCGTTCAACTGGCGGGCCAACATCGACACCGACACCATCGCCAAATTCCAGCGCGAACTGGGGGCCATGGGCTACAAGTTCCAGTTCGTCACCCTGGCGGGCTTCCACAGCCTCAACCACGGCATGTTCGAACTGGCGCGCGGCTACAAGGACGAGGGCATGGCCGCGTATTCGCGCCTTCAGGAAGCCGAGTTCGCCTCCGAGTCGCACGGCTACTCGGCCACCCGCCACCAGCGCGAAGTCGGCACCGGCTATTTCGACCAGGTGGCCCTGACCATATCGGGCGGCGCCTCCTCGACCACGGCGCTCGGCGACTCCACCGAGGCGGCGCAATTCAAGACCCAGGCGGCGGCGTAAGGGGTCGGTTGCCTTCTTCCTCCCTCCCCTTCATGGGGAGGGACAGACGGCGAGGCCGTCAGGGTGGGGAAATTTCGACAGTCCGCGACGCTTCGGTTGTATCCCCCATCCCCACCCGGACGACGCTTCGCGCCGTCGTCCCTCCCCATGAAGGGGAGGGAGGTAGTGTCACAAGAATGGACGCCTCTCATGGCCGACACCCCTCTTCCCTCCATCGAAATCCTCGGCCCCGTCGAGGGCCGCGCTGCGGAGATCCTTACACCCGAAGCCCTGGATTTTCTGGCCGGCCTGCATCGGCGGTTCGACGAGCGCCGGCGCGCGTTGCTGGCCGCGCGGATGGAGCGCCAGACGCAATTCGACGCCGGAGAGCGGCCGGATTTCCTCGAAGAGACAAGAGGTGTGCGCGCGGGGGATTGGCGGGTGGCGCCGATCCCCGCCGACCTCCGGGACCGCCGGGTGGAGATCACCGGGCCGGTGGATCGCAAGATGATCATCAACGCTCTCAATTCGGGGGCCAAGGTGTTCATGGCCGATTTCGAGGACGCCACCTCGCCCACTTGGGCCAATCTCCTCGAGGGCCAGGTCAATCTGAAGGACCGCTGGGCCGGCGCCCTGGCCTTCACCGACCCGGCCAGCGGCAAGGCCTACGCCCTGGGGACGGCGCCGGCGGTGCTGATGGTCCGCCCGCGCGGCTGGCATTTGCCGGAGAAGCATCTGCGCGTAGACGGCGCGGCAATGTCCGGCGCCCTGTTCGACTTCGGCCTGTATCTTTTCCACAACGCCAAGGCCCAGGTCGCCCAGGGGAGCGGCCCCTATTTCTACCTGCCCAAGCTCGAATCCCACTTGGAAGCGCGACTTTGGAACGACGTCTTCGCCCATGCCCAGGAACAGCTCGGAATCCCGAGGGCGACGATCAAGGCCACGGTGCTCATCGAAACCCTGCCCGCCGCCTTCGAGATGGACGAGATCCTCTATGAATTGCGCGATCACGTCGCCGGCCTCAATTGCGGGCGGTGGGACTACATCTTCTCCTACATCAAACGCCTGGGCCGACAGGCGGGCGCCCTGACGCCGGACCGCTCGTCGATGACAATGGGCGCGGCCTTCCTGCGGGCCTATTCGCTGAAGCTGATCCAGACCTGCCATCGGCGCGGCGCCTTCGCCATGGGCGGCATGGCGGCTCAGATTCCGGTCAAGGGCGACGCGGCGGCCAACGAGGCCGCCTTCGCCAAGGTGAGGGCCGACAAGGAACGCGAGGCCGGCGACGGCCACGACGGCACCTGGGTCGCCCACCCCGATCTGGTTGCGGTGGCCGTGGAGGTCTTCGACCGATTGATGCCGACCGCCAATCAGCTCTCGAAAGCCAGGGACGACGTCGCGGTCACACGGGAGGACATGCTCAAGGTCCATGAAGGCGTCCGCACCGACAACGGGCTGCGCGAGAACATCCGCGTCGGCGTCCGGTACATCGAGGCCTGGCTGCGCGGTCGCGGCGCCGTGCCGCTCTACAATTTGATGGAGGACGCCGCCACGGCCGAAATCAGCCGCGCCCAGATTTGGCAATGGATCGAGCGAAAGGCGACGCTCGACGATGGCCGCGTCGTGACCCCGGCCCTGTTCGAGGCGTTGCTGGACGAAGAAATGGCGGCGTTGAAAGCGACCCTTCCGCAAGGGACC
This sequence comes from Caulobacterales bacterium, assembly GCA_038323535.1. Classification (GTDB taxonomy): domain Bacteria; phylum Pseudomonadota; class Alphaproteobacteria; order Caulobacterales; family Caulobacteraceae; genus Acaudatibacter. The sequence continues at coordinate 40,643 of JBBQGZ010000005.1, read as the reverse complement.
TTCGAGACCGGTCGCTTCGCCGAAGCGACACGCTTGTTCTCCAAAATGAGCTTGTCGAATGAATTCGAAGAATTCCTGACCCTTCCGGCATATGAGCTCCTCGAAGCCTAGCGGCGCCTCCCGGCCATTGACGCGGTCGTCCCGCCCGGGCCTATAACAAGCGTTTGAATTCGCGAACCGGGGTCCTTGAGGCTCCGCCGAAACCCCGCGCCAAGGACCTTCCCATGACCGCCATCAACCCCGTCACCGACTACGCCCTCGATGGGGGCGTGGGCGTCATCACGCTCAATTCACCGCCGGTGAACGCCCTGTCGGCGGCGGTGCGCGACGGCTTGGCCGGGGGGCTGGAGGCGGCGGCGGCCGATCCGGGCGCGAAGGCCGTCGTGATCATCTGCGAGGGGCGCACCTTCATCGCCGGCGCCGACATCACAGAGTTCGGGGGCGCCCAGAAGGGCGCCAGCTTGTTCGCGGTCCAGGACGCCATCGAAGGGGCGGCCAAGCCGGTGATCGCCGCGATCCACGGCACCGCACTGGGCGGCGGCCTGGAGGTGGCCCTGGCCTGCCATTACCGCGTGGCCGTTCCTTCGGCGCGTTGCGGCCTTCCGGAAGTGGCGCTGGGCCTGCTGCCTGGAGCCGGAGGCACCCAGCGCCTGCCGCGCATCGTGGGGGTGGAGAAGGCCCTGGAGATGGTCACGTCCGGCCAGCACGTGCCGGGCAAGGCGTGCCTCGCCATGGGCCTGGTCGACGAGATCGTCGAAGAGGGCAAGCTGCGCGAGGGCGCGCTCGCCTTCGCCCGCAAGGTGGTCGCCGAAAGCCGCCCGCTCAAGAAGGTGCGCGACCTGAACGAAAAGGTGGAAGCGGCGCGCGGCCATCCGGAAATCTTCGCGGCCTTCCGAGCGGCTAACGCCCGCAAGTTCCGCGGCTTCCTGGCCCCGGAATACAACATCCGCTGCATCGAGGCGGCGGTGAACGAGCCGTTCGAAGAGGGCCTCAAGACCGAACGGCGGCTGTTCATGGAACTTATGACCGGCCCCCAGAGCGCCGCCCAGCGCTACGGCTTTTTCGCCGAACGTCAGGCCGCCAAGATCCCCGACGTGCCGGCCGACACGCCGGTGATTCCGGTCAATAGTGTCGGCATATTGGGCGCCGGCACCATGGGCGGTGGCATCGCCATGAACTTCGCCAATGCCGGCATCCCCGTGACGCTCGTCGAGATTGAGCAGGCGGCCCTCGATCGCGGGCTTGCGGTCATTCGTAAGAACTATGAGCGCACCGCCGCGCGCGGCGGGATCACCGCCGAGGATGTGGAAAAGCGCATGGGCCTGATCACCGGCTCCCTGGACATGACCGCGTTCAAGGATGCCGACCTCGTCATCGAGGCGGTGTTTGAGCGGATGGAGGTCAAGAAAAGCATCTTCGAAAAGCTGGACGCCATCTGCAAGCCGGGCGCGATCCTCGCCACCAACACCTCAGGCCTGAACATCGACGAGATCGCCTCGGTGACCAAGCGGCCAGAGGCGGTGATCGGTCTTCACTTCTTCTCGCCGGCCAATGTGATGAGATTGCTGGAGATCGTGCGCGCCGACCACACGGCCAAGAGCGTCATCGCCACCTGCATGAAGCTGGCCAAGCAAGTCGGCAAGGTGGCGGTCCTGGTCGGGGTGACGCCGGGATTCGTGGGCAACCGCATGCTCGCCCAGCGACAGCGCGAGGCGCAGAAGCTGATGTTCGAAGGCGCCATGCCCTGGGATATCGACAAGGTGCTCTATGATTTCGGGTTCCCCATGGGGCCCTTCGCCATGAGCGATCTGGCCGGTCTCGACATCGGCTGGGTGAAGGAGACCTCCAAGGGTGAGACCATCCGCGACGTGCTGTGCGAAATGGGCCGCCGCGGCCAGAAGACCGCCGCCGGTTATTACGACTATGACGAAAATCGTATCCCCCATCCCTCCCCGGTGACCGAACAGGTGATCAAGGATTTCGTCGCCAGGTCCGGGGTGAATCCGCGTCGGATCTCGAAAGAGGAGATCCTGGAGCGCTGCGTTTATCCGATGATCAACGAGGGGGCCAAGATCCTCGAGGAAGGCAAGGCGATCCGGGCTTCCGACATCGATGTGGTCTGGCAATACGGCTATGGTTGGCCGGCTTGGCGCGGCGGGCCGATGTTCTTCGGCGACCAGACCGGCCTGGACAAGGTGCTGGCGAAGATGAAGGAATTCCAGGCGACGATGGGCGAGGTTTTCAGGCCTTCGGCCCTGTTGGAAAGGCTCGTCGCCGAGGGCAAGCGGTTCCAGACGCTCTAACCCGGGCTTAGTGGAAGTCCCGGCTGCGGCCCAGCCTGGGCGACGGTGATGGGCCGGAGGGGGCGACCACGGCTTCCTTGAGTTGGGCCAGCCGGCCCGTCAGGTCGGTGAACCGTTCGGCGACCACATGGATCACCTCGCCGGCGCGCTGCAACCTGCCATGGACGATCAGGAAGGCCGAGCTCATCACCACCCAGCGGTTGGCGGTGAAGACGTCGCCCCAGACCACGGCGTTGGCCGAGCCGGTCTCGTCTTCCAGGGTGACGAAGACCACGCCCTTGGCGGTGCCCGGGCGCTGGCGGATCAGCACCAGGCCGCCGACGGCCACTCGCCGGCCGTCTTTCATGTCTTTCAATCCAGCCGCCGTCGCCACGCCCAGGCCGGCGAGCAGATCGCGGAAAAAGGCGCAGGGGTGCGCCTTCAGCGACAGGCTGGTGGTGCGGTAGTCCTCGGCGACGTGCGCGGGCAGGGCCATGAGCGGCAGTCGCACCGCCGCTCCCGCCGGCGCGCCCATCAAGGCGAGAAGCGGCGCCTCGGCCTCCGCCCTCGCCTCCGGCGCCAGCCCTTTGACGGCCCACAGCCCGGCGCGGCGATCCAGGCCCAGCGAGCGCAGGGCGTCGGCGTCGGCCAGAAGCTCCAGGGCTTGGGGGGACAGGGCCGCCCGCGCGGCGATCTCGCCTAAAGTCCGCGCACCGGCCGCCCGCGCCGCGATCAGCCGATCCGCCTCGGCCCGCTTCAAACCCCGAATCTGGCGCAGGCCCAGGCGGACGAGGCGGAGGGGTTTTTTTTCCTCCCCTCCCTCCCCTTCATGGGGAGGGAGGGGCCGCGAAGCGGCCAGGGTGGGGAAGTCTGACGACGATCTCGAAGGTCCGTGGTTATCCCAAACTTCCCCACCCGGCGCTTCGCGCCACCCTCCCCATGAAGGGGAGGGAGGGGAGCTAAGTCCCTCCTCCAGCATGCAATCCCAGTCGCTGAGCAGAATATCCGCCGCCCTCACCTCCACCCCATGTTCCCGCGCGTCGCGGACCAGCTGGGCGGGCTGGTAGAAGCCCATGGGCTGGCTGTTGAGCAGGGCGGCGCAGAAGACGTCGGGCCGATGGTGTTTGATCCAGGCCGAGACATAGACCAGCTTGGCGAAGCTCACCGCATGGCTCTCGGGAAAGCCGTAGGAGCCGAAGCCCTCGATCTGGCGAAAACAGCGCTCCGCGAAGGCCGGATCGTAACCGCGCGCCACCATGCCCCCGACGAACTTGGCGCCATAGACGCCCACGTCGCCATCGTGGCGGAAGGTGGCCATGGAGCGGCGAAGGCCGTTGGCCTCTTCGGGGGTGAATTTGGCCGCTTCGATGGCCAGGCGCATGGCCTGTTCCTGAAAGAGCGGCACGCCCAGAGTCTTGCCCAGCACCGCCCTCAGCTCGTCGGCGGGGCCGTGCTCGGGGGCGGGGGTGGGAAATTCCACCGGTTCGATCCCCTCGCGCCGGCGAAGATAGGGGTGCACCATGTCGCCCTGGATCGGGCCGGGGCGGACGATCGCCACCTCGATGACCAGATCGTAGAATTTCGTGGGCTTCAGGCGCGGCAGCATGGACATCTGGGCGCGGCTCTCCACCTGGAAGACACCCACCGAATCGGCCCTGGAGAGCATGGTGTAGACGGCCGCGTCGCCCTCGGGGATATCAGCCATGTCGACGATGCCCAGCATGTCCATGGCCTTCTTGATGGCGGTGAGCATGCCGAGCGCCAGGACGTCCACCTTCATCAACCCCAGGGCGTCGATGTCGTCCTTGTCCCATTCGATGAAGGTGCGGTCCTTCATCGCCGCGTTGCCGATGGGCACGGTCTCGTCCAGGCGCCGCTTGGTGAGCACGAAGCCGCCCACATGTTGCGAGAGGTGACGGGGAAAGCCGAGAATCTCGGTGGCCAGGGCGACGGCGCGGCGGATCTGGGGATTGGCGGGATCGAGCCCGGCCTGGCGGATGTGGTCGTCGGGCAGGCCGCCGCCCCAGCTTCCCCACACCGTGCCCGCCAGGGCGGCGGTGACGTCCTCGGTGAGCCCCAACGCCTTGCCGACATCGCGGATGGCGCTGCGCGGGCGATAGTGGATCACCGTGGTGCAGATGGCCGCCCGCTCCCGGCCATAGCGTTCGTAGACATACTGCATGACCCGTTCGCGCCGCTCGTGCTCGAAATCGACATCAATGTCGGGAGGCTCGTCGCGCTCCCTGGAGATGAAGCGGGCGAAGAGGAGGTCGTGGTCGGGCTTGGTGGGGTCGACCGAGGTGACGCCGAGGCAGAAGCAGACGACGGAATTGGCCGCCGAGCCGCGGCCCTGGCAGAGAATGCCCTCCCCCCTCGCCCATTCGACGATGTCGTGGACGGTGAGGAAATAGTTGGGATAGTCCAGCTCCTCGATCAGGGCTAGCTCGTGGCGAAGGGTGTTTTTCACCGTCTCCGGCACGCCTTCCGGAAACCGCCACGCCGCCCCCGCCCAGGCGAGATCGGTCAGATGCTGGATGGCGCTCTTGCCCGGCGGGACGGGTTCGTCGGGATATTCGTATTTCAATTGGCCAAGGTCGAAGCCGATGCGCCCCACCACTTCGACCGTCCGCGCCACGGCCTCCGGCCAGGGGGAAAACAGGCGCGCCATCTCGGCGGGTGATTTCAGATGCCGCTCGGCGTTGGCTTCCAGGCGCAGGCCGGCCTGGGTGATCGAGCAAGCTTCTCGGATACAGGTGAGGACATCCTGCAGGGGACGCCGTTCGGGGCCGTGATAGAGGACATCATTGGTGGCGATCATGGGCGCGCCGGCCTTGCGAGCGAGCGCGTCCAGCCTGGCGAGGCGGCTGAGATCCCGCGCCGCATAGGGCCGGGCGGCGGCGAGCCAGGCGCGGCCCTGGAACGCTCCGGCCAAGCGTTTCAATGCGGCCTCGAAAACCCCCTCCACGCGCGCGGGAGGTACGACGAGGATGAGTTGGCCCTGGCCGTGTTCCAAAAGGTCGGGACCGGTGAGGTGGCACTCGCCCTTGGCGGAGCGGCGCTGGCCCAGGGTGAGCAATCGGGTCAGCCGGCCCCAGGCCTCCCGATCGGAAGGATAGCAAAGGACGCTCGGAGTCTCGTCGGCGAAATCCAGCCGGCAGCCGGTGAGCACCCGCTGGCCGATCTCCCGGCCCTTGGACCAGGCGCGCACCACCCCGGCCAGGGTGTTGCGGTCGGCGATCCCGATCGCCGCCATGCCCAGGGCCTTGGCCGCCAGCACCAGCTCTTCCGGATGCGAGGCGCCGCGCAGGAAGCCATAGTTGGTGGTGGTCTGGAGTTCGGCGTAGGTCATGGGCTGGCCCTGACCCGTGAGAGCCGCGCGCCAGCCTGAAAGCCATGATGGGTTTCTCTTCCCCCTCTGTGGGAAGTACGGCCGAAGGCTGGGATGGGGGCTCGCGGGGCAAGGTCGGGGCCTAGCCCCCTTCGTCTCGGCGCTAGAGGGCGCCGAGCCACTTCCCCCAAGGGGGGAAGAGAAAGAAAGAGCCCCTCGGCTTCTCTACCCGAACAGGCCATGAAGCCACCATCGGGTCGGGGTTTCGGCGCCGTAGAGGCCGGAGCGGAAGAGCCAGAAACGCATCCCGGTTTCGTCCTCGACCCGGTAGTAGTCGCGCGCCTTGGCGGGATCGGCGTCTTCGAAGGGACGGCGCCACCATTCCGGCGCCAGGCGTTCGGGTCCCTCGGCGCGGCGCACCCGGTGCGGCCGCCCGCGCCAGCGGAAGAAGATCGGAGGATCGTCGGGCACGGGGGCCATCACTTCGATGGGCTCGGGGCGGCGAAACAGGCGCAAGGGGCGCGGACGCTCGGGGTCCCAGCCGTCATCCCCGGGCGGCGACATAGGCGGGCGCCGCGCCACCGCTCGTTCGGGGGCATGGCTGGGATAGGGCTCGGCGCGCCAGACCAGGGCCTGGCCCAGGCGATTGGCGAGGCGGTCGATAAGGGGAGCGACCCCTTCTTCCGGCGCGATCTCGCCGGTCTCGTCCAAGCACTGTTGGCCCTGCGAAAGCCGCTCCACGCCCTCGGCGGCCAGGGTGACGACCTCGATCCCGAAACCGGGGTCCACGCTTTCCAGGAGCGGGATGAACAGGCGCGCCACGCGGCGGGCGTCGCGACCGGGCAAGGCCAAGCCGATGGCCAGGCGTTGGATCTTCCCGTCGAGGCGGTGAAAGCCGAGCTCGAAGCGTCGGGCGCCCTGCCCCGCTTCCTCCAGGCGCGCGCACAGCACGATCGCGATATCCAGGGCGACGCGACCCAGGTCCGCGGGCATGCTGATCGGCTCGGCAAAGGCCAGGCGGGAGAGCCAGGGAGTGGGCGGTCGGCGGAAGGCCAGCGCCTCGGACGCGCCGCCGAGAGCCTGGTCCAGGCGAAGGACGACCTCCGGCCCGAAGCGGCGGGTCAGTTGCTCCCGGGGTAAATCCGCGAGCCTTCCGATCGTGGCGAGGCCTAGGCGGGCGATCTGGGCGGCGATTGGCGGGGCGAGGCGAAGCGCGTGGACCGGCAATCGAGCGAGAGCCCTCCTCTCGCTGCCGGGCGGGATCAAGGTTTCACCCTCTCCGAAGCGGGCGAGGGCCCAGGCGGCGCCGGCCGTCCCCGCCACCGCGGCGCGAACCGGAATGCCGTTCGCCGTCAGTCGAGCGACAAGATCGCCCGTCATCGCCGCCTCCCCGCCCCACAGGTGGGCAACGCCGGTGATATCGAGGAAAAGGCCGTCGGGGGGATCGGAGGCCACGGCCGGAGAGAAGCGGGCGCACCAGTCGCAGAGGGCCGTAAGGGCGGCCCCATCGGCGGCCGGGTCGGCGTCGGCCACGGCCAAGCCGGGAACCAGGGCAGCGGCGTCCGTGGCCTTCTGGCCGACGAAGAGGCCCAGCCTCGCCGCCGCCTCGTCCACCGCGAAGAGCCGCCGCACACCCCTCTCGGTGGCGATGAGGGCGAAGGCCTCAGCCGGCGAGGCGCAAGGATTTCGGCGTTTCCAGTTGGCGATCGCCCAGGCCTTCGACCACACGCAAAGGATACGCGCCATCACTCTTCTCCACTATCCAGGCGCCGGGCCGGCCGCCCCGGCAGCGCTCCAGCGCGATATTCCAGCGCGGAGGGCCGAGGCCCGGCTCCCCTGGCCCCGGCTGGCTGGGAGCCGAAGCGACCTTCCAGCGGGTGGCCGCCGCCGAGCCCGCCGCCTCCCGCCCGGACCCGCCGCCGAAGGGCCGGCGCCGAATGACGAAGCCCGTGGCCCCATGACGCTCGCAGGCGAGTTGCAGCCGCCGGCCCTGGGTCAAATCCACCGCCTCGGCCTCGCCGATGGCGGCAGCGACGCCGGCGGTTCCCAGGGCGTCCTCCAGGGCGGTCAGAACCTCGACCTCGCTGCGGGCCAGGACCTGGATCAGGCGCTGGGCTGGAAACCCGAGGCCGAAAAGCCCTGGCGCATAGAGATCATCGCGCCGCATGACCCAGACCACCGCCCCCCGCCTGGCCAGGGGTGCGGCCAAGGCGGCGACGAAGGCCCCGGCCACCGCCGCCGTCTCGATCTCCAGCCCCTCCCCCACCGCCTCGTGCCAGCGGCCCAGCGGCAGTCCGCCGCCGGGCAGATGCAGGTCCACCCGAGGATCGCCGAACGGCAAGGCGCCATGGGCCGGCGCGCCACCCGCCTCGATGGCGGCTACCTTCCTCCTCGCCGCCAAAAAGCGTGCTTCGCGAGACATCGACCGTGGACCCTATTTGTTCTTCTTTTGTTCTAGTCCTGGAGAGTGTGGAGTCAAGGCGCGACTCCCCGACGTGCGCTGGCTGCTTGTGAGAGGCGTTCCCCACCCTATGGTGGCCGGACAAGCGTTCGACAACCGAAGGGCGTTCATGGCCTTCACCAACATCCTGATCGCCAATCGCGGTGAGATCGCCATCCGGATCGCGCGGGCGGCGGCGGATCTGGGACTGGACGCCACCGCGGTCTTCGCGACCGACGACGCCCAATCTCTCCATGTGAAATTCACCGACCGCGCCATTGCGCTTAGCGCTTCGGGGCCCCGCGCCTACCTCGACATCGAAACGATGATCGCCGCGGCCCGGAGCGCCGGCTGCGACGCGGTTCATCCCGGTTATGGGTTCCTGTCCGAGAGCGCCGCCTTTGCCCGGGCCTGCGCCGCCGCCGGCCTCCCCTTCATCGGCCCCTCCCCAGAAGCGCTGGACGCCTTCGGTGACAAGGCCAAGGCCCGCGCCCTGGCCGCCAAGGCCGGCGTGCCTGTGATCCCGGGCACGCCGGGCGCCGCGAGCCTCGCCGAGGTTCAAGCCTTCTTCGCCCATCTGCCCGACGGCGCGGCGATGATGATCAAGGCCGTGGCCGGCGGCGGCGGGCGCGGCCTGCGGGTGGTGCGCGAGGCCGGCGAGATCGAGGCGGCCTTCGCCGCCGCCGGGCGCGAGGCCCAGGCCGCCTTCGGCCAGGGCGCCCTCTACGCCGAGCGCCTGATCGAGCGCGCCCGCCACATCGAGGTCCAGGTGGCCGGCGACCGCACCGGGGTCCTGGCCATCGGCGAGCGCGATTGCTCCCTGCAGCGCCGCCACCAGAAGGTCGTCGAGATCGCTCCGGCGCCGAACTTGCCCGAGGCCCTTCGCACACGCCTGTTCGACGCCGCCGTCACCCTGGCCGCCGCCGTGCGCTACCGCACCCTGGGCACCATCGAATTCCTGCTGGACGCCGAGAGCGGGGAGTTCGCCTTCCTCGAGGCCAACCCCCGCTTGCAGGTGGAGCACACCGTCACCGAGCAGGTGACGGGGGTGGACCTGGTCCAGGCCCAGATCCTCCTGGCGGCCGGCGAAACCCTCGCCGCCCTGGGCCTGACCGCGACCCCTGCAGCGCGCGGCTTCGCCATCCAGGCGCGAGTCAATCTTGAGACCCTGGCGGCGGACGGGACCGTCCAGACCACCGTAGGGCGCCTCACCGCCTTTGAGCCGCCCTCCGGGCCGGGCGTGCGCGTCGACGGCCATGGCCATGGCGGCTATGTCGTCAACCCCAACTACGACTCCCTGCTGGCCAAGGTGATCGGCTCGGGGCCCACGCTCGGAGCGGCGGCGGCGAGGACCGCCCGCGCCCTGGCCGAGTTCCGCATCGAGGGGGTGGAGACCAACGCCACCCTGCTGCGCGCCCTTCTCGCGGAGCCCGAGGTGCTGGCCGGCGAGGCGACCACGCGGTTTGTCGAGGATCACGCCGGGGCCCTGATCGCGGCGGTCGCCGCGCTGCCGATCAGGGTTTTCGACACGCAAACCGGTTCGACCGTCGAAGCCGAACCGAAAATGCGGATCATGGAGGGCGCGGTGGCGATCGCCGCCTCCCTCCAGGCCACGGTCGGATCCATCGACGTCGCGGAGGGCGACCTGGTGCGGCCGGGCCAGGCGGTGGCCATCCTCGAAGCCATGAAGATGGAACATGTGGTCGCCGCCGGCGTCGGCGGGCGGGTGGCGCGCGTCGCCGCCGCCAAGGGCGCGGTGCTGATGAAGGGTCAGCCGATCCTCTTCATCATCCCCGAGGACGTGGCGGGCGCGCTGGAAGACGCCGAGGCGGCCGTCGACCTGGACCACATCCGCCCCGATCTGGCCGAGGCCAATGAGCGCTGGCGCACTATCCGCGACGAGGCCCGCCCCGAGGCGGTGGCGCGTCGCAGAAGCCGCGGCCAGCGCACCGCGCGGGAAAACATCGACGACCTCGTTGATCCGGGCAGCTTCCTGGAATACGGCGCCTTCGCCGTGGCCGCCCAACGCCGCCGCCGCTCGGCCGAGGAACTGACGCGGATGAGCCCGGCCGACGGCCTGATCTGCGGGGTGGGGAGCATCAACGGCGCCCTGTTCCCGCCGGACAAGGCCCGCTGCGCCGCCCTGGCCTACGACTTCACGGTCCTGGCCGGCACCCAGGGGGTGATGAACCATCGCAAAACCGACCGGCTGCTCGAAATCGTGGCCGATCAGGAGCTGCCGGTGGTGTGGTTCGCCGAGGGCGGTGGCGGGAGGCCGGGCGACACCGACGGCGCCGGTGCCTCGGGCCTGGCCACCCCCAGCTTCAAGGCCTTCGCCAGGCTGGCGGGCGTCCTCCCCAAGATTGCGATCGTCTCCGGCCGCTGCTTCGCCGGCAACGCCTCCTTCGCGGGCCTGAGCGAGATCCTGATCTGCACCAAGGGCGCCAACATCGGCATGGGCGGGCCGGCGATGATCGAGGGCGGCGGCCTGGGGGTGTTCGCGCCCGAGGACATCGGCCCCATGTCCGTCCAGGCCGCCAACGGCGTGGTGGATATCCTCGCGAAGGACGAAGCCGACGCCACCCGCCTGGCCAAACAGGCTCTCTCCTATTTCCAAGGCGCGACCAGCGGCTGGACGGTGGCGGACCAGCGCGCCCTGCGCCGCGCCGTCCCGGAGAACCGGCTGCGGGTCTATGACGTGCGCGCCGTGATCGAGACCCTGGCCGACGAAAGCTCGTTCCTGGAGCTTCGGCCCGCCTTCGCGCCCGGCCTGATCACCGGCTTCATCCGCATCGAAGGGCGGCCCCTGGGCCTGATCGCCAACGACCCGGTCCACCTGGGCGGGGCGGTGGACTGCGACGGGGCGGACAAGGGATCGCGCCTGCTTCAGCTCTGCGACGCCTTCGACCTGCCGGTGCTCTCCCTGATCGATACCCCGGGGTTCATGGTCGGGCCGGACAGCGAGGCGGCGGCGGCGGTGCGCAAGACCTCGCGGCTGTTCATCAACGCCGCGCGGCTGGGAACGCCGATGTTCGCGGTGGTGCTGCGCAAGGCCTATGGCCTGGGCGCCCAGGCCATGGCCGGTGGCTCGACCCTGGCCCCGGTGTTCTGCGCCGCCTGGCCCACCGGCGAGTTCGGCGGCATGGGCCTGGAGGGAGCGGTGCGCCTGGGCTACCGCCGCGAGCTGGACGCCGAGGCCGATCCCGCCGCCCGCCAGGCCCTCTACGACAAGCTCCTGGCCAACCTCTACGCCGTCGGCAAGGCGATCAACGTCGCCGCCATGCTGGAGATCGACGCCGTCATCGACCCCGCCGACACCCGCCGCTGGATCGTCCAGGGCCTGAAGACCTGCCGCCCACGCCACGCGCCGGGGCGGCGGTTCGTGGACGGGTGGTGACCGGTGTATTGCCCATCCCGGCCGTGCGGTTGTATTCACGCGTATTGACGATGGAGACTCCGATGGCGGTCGTGAGAAGCCGGACGTTCAGAAGCGGAAATAGCCAAGTGGTGAGATTGCCGCGTGAAGTGGCGTTCGGAGCCGAAGTTCCGGTCACAATCGTGCGATCCGGCGAAGTTGTGACCATCTACCCGACGCGGGTGCCGATACAGGACATGATTGAGCGACTCGCGGCCTTGCCGAAGCCCAGCGCGATCGAGACGCGGGACGAGGAGCCCCCGCCTGAGCGGCCCGGCGTCTGAACCCTGGCCTACCTCCTCGACACCAACGTCGCGATCCATCTTCGCGACGCCGACGAGGCGATCACCGCCAACGCGGCCGCCTTGGGCGGCGCCATCCTCATCTCGATCGTCACTCGCGTGGAACTGGAGGGCGGTGTCTATTGCGACCCTTCGGAAGCCGCCGTACGGCGTCCCCTCCTCACGCCATGCTCGCCAGTTTGCCCTTGGTGGCCTTCGACGACGTGTGATTTTGGACCAAGAGACGAAAAAGGATCAAAGGGATGCCAAAATATCAAGGTGAATACGACGGTCTCTGCGGCCCCTATGCTATCGCGAACGCGTTCGAATGTTGTGGTATCTTGAAGACAAAGAAGCTATTCAAAATTTGTTGTGAAGCACCCGCTCGACGCCGCTGGCCGGAGATTCTATGGGAAGGTACTGGATTTGGTGACCTTCAACGTATGATAAAATCATGTGTTAATAGTGAACGGAATAATAAAAATATCAAAGTTAGCTATCCATTTCTTAAAAAGACTCCCAAGACAAACGATGAATATCACCAACGTCTCGATAAAATTTCAAGAAATGAGGAATTTCTTGCTGGAATTATTCGAAGAACCAAACCCTCACACCACTGGATTGTCTTTGAAAAACACGGGAAATTGCTGGAATTCACCGATACGGAGCCCCACTCTCTCACCAAACGGAAAAGGCAGTCGTCGGTGTTTGCGGGCAAAGGGGGTCCAAAAAATGCGTGGCGCGTCAAGCTTGATGAACTGGTGGTGTTCGCTGATGGAAAGAAGCTCTCGGGTTAGTAACGGCCGCCTGAACACGCGGCTCTTCCTGTATCTCACGCGGAGTATCGGCATTGGGCCAAGGGCGCATCGCCTATCGATGCCGCCGAACAGGGTCACTGTCGAAACCCTGGCGAAGTGTGACCAGACCGACGATCTGCATCCCGCCACGGACGCCGAGGATCTGTTCGGCCAACTCGGCATTTGATGCGAGCCCGCCTCCTTCAACGACCTGAAAGCTCGGGCCGTATCCGCCTCGCTCCGTGGAGAAGTCGCAGCAGGACTATCCGGTCGGCCGTCTGGCGATAGAACAGGATCTGGGCGAACCCTCGAAGCCTGAATGAGCGGACGCCTTGGCCAAGTTCCGGACGCAATCTGCCGAGTTGGGGGAAGGCGGCGAGCCGGGCGACGGTGGCCTCGTTTTCGTCCAACAGGCGGTTCGCGGCCGAAGGGGACTGAGCGGCCAGGTAGGCGTAGGATTCGGTGAGGTCGTCGATGAAGGATACCCGGCGGACGACCTCCACGAGCGGCTACTCGGGCTCCGCGCGCGCGGCATGGCGGGCAAGAACGTCCGACCGGACGGCGGCGGCGTCCCAGATCTTCGGCGGTCCGCTGGCGTCCGCCTCCGCCAGCAAAGCTTTGAGTTCGTCGTCGCTGAACGGGAGGGCGTGATCCTCGTCAAACCCGGTCGATTCCAGGCCGCGCGTGATGGCCGCCTCCGCGGCGGCCTCGATCGAGGGATAGCCGGCCTGATCGCGCCTCGTCTCCAGGAGCGCGGCCAAGCCGTCCGAGATCGCGATCATCTTCGCCATGGGGGCAGCTTACCACGCGGACGGCCTGCCCTCAAAACCGCAACACCCGCGCCTCCTTCACATGCGGCAGCGCTCTTATCCGCGCGATCAGCGCCTCGTCCGGCGCCTGATCCACCCCGACCAGGGCGATGGCGTCGTCCCCCGCCGCCACCCTCCCCAGGTTGAAGGTGGCGATGTTGACGCCGGCTTCGCCGAGCATCACGCCCAGGGCGCCGATGAAGCCGGGCCGGTCCAAGTTGTTCACATAGAGCATAGCCGGGGCGAAGGCGGCGTCGAGCTCCATGCCCTTGACCTCGACCACGCGCGGCGCGCCGGCGACCACCGTGCCGGCGAAGGCGCGGCGGCCGGCGCTGTCGGTCACGGTGACGCGCATCAGGTTCTCATAGACCGGGGAGGTCTCCTGGCGGGATTCGGAGACGGTGACGCCGCGCTCCTTCGCCACGGCGGGGGCGGAGACCATGTTGATTTCGGCCAGCATGGGCCTCAGCACCCCAGCCAGGGCCGCCGCCGCCAGCGGCCTGACGTTGAGCACCGCCATGTCGCCTTCGAAGGCGATCTCGACGCCCTGGAGGCCCTCGTCCACCATCTGGCCGGCGAAGGCGCCCAGCTTCTCGGCCAAAGCGACATAAGGGCGCAGCCTGGGCGCCTCCTCGGCGGTGATCGAGGGGCTGTTCAAGGCGTTGGTCACCGCCCCGGTGAGGAGATAGTCGCTCATCTGCTCGGCCACCTGCAGGGCGACGTTTTCCTGGGCCTCGCCGGTGGCGGCGCCCAGGTGAGGCGTGGCGATGAAGTTGGCGGCCCCGAAAAGGACATTGGCCGTGGCCGGTTCCTCGACGAAGACGTCGAAGGCGGCGCCGCCCACATGGCCCTCGTCCAGCAACCGGCGCAGGGCCGCCTCGTCCACCAAGCCGCCGCGCGCGCAATTGACGATCAGGACCCCCTTGCGGGTCCGGGCCAGGGCGTCGGCGGAGAGGATATCGCGCGTCTTGTCGGTGAGCGGGGTGTGCAGGGTGATGATGTCGGCGCGGGCGAGGAGGGCGTCCAGCTCGACCTTTTCCACCCCGATCTCCACCGCCCGCTCGGGCGACAGGAACGGGTCATAGGCGATCACCTTCATCTTCAGGCCGTTGGCGCGATCGGCGACGATCGAACCGATGTTGCCGGCTCCGATCAGGCCGAGGGTCTTGGCGTGGAGTTCGACGCCCAAAAAACGGTTCTTCTCCCACTTGCCGGCCTGGGTGGAGAGGTCGGCGGCGGGGAGCTGGCGGGCCAGGGCGAACATCATGGCGATGGCGTGTTCGGCGGTGGTGATCGAATTGCCGAACGGGGTGTTCATGACCACGATCCCGGCGGCGGTGGCGGCGGGGATGTCGACATTGTCGACCCCGATCCCGGCGCGGCCGATGACTTTCAGGCGCGGGGCGGCGGCGATGACCTCCCTGTCCGCCTTGGTGGCCGAGCGGACAGCCAGGCCGTCATAGTCGCCGATGACGGCCAGAAGCTCCGCCTTGGCGAGACCCACTCTGACGTCGGCGTCTACCCCGCGATGCCGGAAGATCTCGATGGCGGCCGAAGAGAGGCTATCGGCGATGAGGACGCGGGGAGGCATAGGGCTTAGGCCGTGATCAACTCGCCGGCCACCACCGCGAACGCCCAGTCGAGCCAGGGCGTCAGAGCCTCGAGATCGTCGGCGTCGACCGTTGCGCCGCACCAGATCCGCAGGCCCGGCGGAGCATCACGGTAGCCGCCGATGTCCAGGGCGACGCCCTCCTTCTCGAGCAGGGAGGCGAGGCGTTTGGCGAAGTCGGCCTGGCCCGGGTTCGGCAGGGCGGTCACCCGAGGGTCGACCACTTCGAGGCATACCGAGGTGTTGGAGCGGCAGGCGGGGTCCCGCGCCAGAAAATCGATCCACGGCGTCTTGGCCGCCCAGGCCTCGAGCACGGCGAGGTTCGCGTCCGCCCGGCGCTTCAGTTCGGCCAGGCCGCCGATCGAGGAGGCCCATTTGAGCGCGTCCAGATAGTCCTCCACGCAGAGCATCGAGGGGGTGTTGATGGTGGCGCCCACGAAGAGGTCGCGATTGAGCTTGCCGCCCTTGGTCATGCGGAAGAGCTTGGGCATGGGCCACGCGGGGGTATGGCTCTCCAGCCTCGCCACCGCGCGAGGGGAAAGGATCAGCATCCCGTGGGCCGCCTCGCCGCCCAGGGCCTTCTGCCAGGAGAAGGTGACCACGTCGAGCTTGGCCCATTCGAGATCCTGGGCGAAACAGGCGCTGGTCGCGTCGCAGATGGTGATCCCGCCGCGATCGGCGGCGATGAAGTCGGCGTTGGGGACGCGCACGCCGGACGTCGTGCCGTTCCAGGTGAACACCAGATCGGCGTCCTTGCGAACCCGGGTGAGGTCGGGCAGGCGGCCGTAGGGCGCGCCCAGCACCTCGGCCTCGATCTTCAGTTGCTTCACCACATCGGTGACCCAGTCCTTGCCGAAGGACTCGAAGGCCAGGAGTTGGACCGGCGCGGCGCCCAGCATGGACCACAGGGCCATCTCCACGGCCCCGGTATCCGAGCCGGGCGTGATCCCGATCAGGAAGCCATCGGGGACCTCGAGCACCGCCCGCGTCTGGTCGATGGCGGCCTGGAGGCGCGCCTTACCGGCCGCCGAGCGGTGCGAGCGGCCGAGGACCGCGGCTCTCAGGGTTTCGGGAGCCCATCCGGGGCGCTTGGCGCAGGGGCCGGATGAGAAATTCGGCCTGGCCGGCCGCATGGCCGGCTTGGCGATGGTATCGTCGGTCACTCGTCTCTCCCATCCTCGCGGATGGGCTGCGCCCCGTTGGGAGGGCGTGGCCCGGCGCGCAAAAGCCCGCGTTCGGGCCTTCGCGCAAGGGAGTTTTTCTTGCTCCGCGTGGAGATTTTGCCGCCGCTAGATCGTGAGAACCACCTTCCCAAAATGTGCGCCGCTTTCGAGCCAGGCATGCGCGGCGCCCGCCTCGGCCAGGGGGAACGTCCGGTCGATGATGGCCTTAACCTTGCCGGCTTCGATCCACGGCCACACCACCTCTTCCACCCGCGCGGCCAGCCGCGCTTTTTCATCCGCCGAACGGGGGCGAAGGGTGGAGCCGGTGATGGTCAGGCGCTTTTGCATCACCTTCAGGATCGGAAGCTCCACGACGCCTCCGGCCTGCGAGGCGATGTGGACCAGCCGGCCACCGGTCTTCAGGGCTTCGAGGTTCTTCGGGAAATAGGGGCCGGCTACCATGTCGAGGACGACATCGACGCCGCCGTGCGCCTTGGCGACGGCCTCGAAGTCCTCGACAGTGGAGTCGACGGCCACGTCGGCGCCCAGGCCCCTGGCCTGCTCGGCTTTTTCCTTCCCGCGCGCGGTGGCGATCACGCTCGCGCCGGCGGCCTTGGCCATCTGGATCGCCGCGACCCCGATGCCGGAGGTCGCGCCGTGGACCATCAGCGTCTCGCCCGCTTCAAGCGCGCCATGCTCGAAGACATTGGCCCAGACGGTGAACATGGTCTCGGGCAGGCCGGCGGCCTGGGCGAAGGTCAGGGCCGCCGGCATGGGCAGGGCGTGACGGGCGTCGCAAAGGGCGAACGCCGCATACCCACCTCCACCCAGCAGGGCGCAGACCCGGTCGCCCACCCGCCAGCGACCGGCGCCTTGAGCCACCTCGCCGGCCACCTCGAGCCCCAGGGTCGCCGGCGCGCCGGGCGGCGGCGGGTAGAAGCCCATCCGCTGCAGGATGTCGGGCCGATTGACGCCCGCCGCCTTCACCGCGATCAGGATTTCGCCATCAGCCGGAACCGGGCGGGGAATCTGGGCCGTTTCGAGCGCCTCGGCCGGGCCCTTGCCGCCCTTTACGGCGATGGCGGTCATGCTCGGCTGGGTCATGGGCGACGCTTTTTTCGAAACTTGCGCGATGGATCGCGCGTGACCAGATAGCGCCTTGGCGAGCGGCGGCAAAGGGAGACGCTTCATGGCCGATGAACCGTCGGAGGTGCGCCGCCCCCGGGGCTATGCGCTCATCGAAATGGCGCGAGAGGACCTGGATCTTTTCGGCATCGCCGAGCTCCAGGAGCGCATCGCCGATCTGGAGACCGAGATAGACCGGGTCCGCGCCCATCTGGACAAGAAACAAGCGGGCCGCGCCGCCGCCGACGCACTGTTTTCCGGGCCCGACTGACGCGCCCTTGCCCAGCTTCGATCTGACCACTCCGGGCGGCCGGCTGCGCACCACCCTGGACCATCTTTGGAACGACCACGCCTATTTGAGGCTCGGGTTTTCCAACGCTCACTGGATTTCCGACGAACTGGTGCGCACGAACCAGCCGTGGCCATTCCAGCTGAAAGCCTGGGCGGCCAAGGGCGTCAGGACAGTGATCAATCTGCGCGGCGGCATGGCGACCAGCTTTCGCGCCCTGGAAGCCGACGCCTGCGCCCGCCTGGGGTTGGAGCTGGTGGATTTCGTGATCGCCTCGCGTGACGTCCCCACCCGCGAACAGGTTCTGGGGGCCCGGCGCCTGTTCGAGACGGTGCGCTATCCGGCCCTGATGCATTGCAAGTCGGGCGCCGACCGGGCGGGGATCATGGCGGTGTTCTATGAACATTTCCGCCGGGGCCGGACGATCCGCGAGGCCCTCGCCCAGCTTTCGCCGCGCTATCTGCATGTCCGCGCCGGGCTCACCGGCGTGCTCGATTATATCTTCGAACGATATTTGGCAGAGGGCGAGGCGAATGGTCTCTCGTTCGCCCAGTGGGTCGAGAGCCCCGCCTACGATCCCGCCGCGATCAAGGCGGACTTTCGCGCCGGCTGGTGGGGGACGCTGCTGAGCGAGCGACTGATCCGGCGGGAATAGCGCCTCGGGGCGCGTCGTCGCCCGCGCCTTCGACCAGGGGATCGAGCAGGCGATGGGCGTGGATGATGAAGTAGCGCATATGGGCGTTGTCCACGGTCGCTTGAGCCCGCGCCCGCCAAGCCCGGTGCGCCTCCTCATAGCTGGGATAGGCGCCGACGAGATCGATCTTGGCGAGGTCGCGGAACTTGACGCCGGTGACGTCTTCGAGCTCGCCACCGATGACGAGGTGGAGCAGTTGCTGGTGCGGCATGGCGCTTGAGCCTACTTGCCGGCGATGGCAAGGGCGTCCACCAGGATCGACGGCGCATTGGCCGACCCGCGGATTTCCAGGTCCGAGCCGGGGATCAGCCGCCCGTAGATGTCGATGAGGTTGCCCGCCACCGTAATCTCGGTGACCGGATAGGCGATCTCGCCGTTCTCGAACCAGTGTCCCGAGCAGCCCACTGACCAGTCGCCGGTGTTGGCGTTCAGGGACGGCCCGAACATCGAGGTGACCAGCAGCCCGGCGCCGGCGTCGCGCATGAGCGCCGCCCGGTCCCGGGCGCCGGCGCGAAGGGTCAAATTGCTGGGTCCGACTCCGGGCGGGCCGGCGAGACCGCGGGAGGCGTGGCCGGTGGTCTCCAGGCCCAGCTGCCGGGCGGAACTGGCGTTCAGCAGCCAGGTGGTGAGCACGCCGTCGGCAATGATGTCCATGGGCATATTGGCCACGCCCTCGTCGTCGAAGGGGGCGGAACCCAGGCCGCGAGCGCGATGGGGATCGTCGGTCAGGGTTACGCCGGCGGCGAACAGGGGGGCGCCCAGGCGGTCCTTCAGGAACGATACGCCGCGCGCCACCGAAGGCCCGGAGATGGCCCCGACCAGCGGCCCGAGCAGGGAAGACGCCAATCGATTCTCGAAGATCACCGGGGCGGTGGCGGAAGCGATCTTGCGGGCGCCGAGGCTGGCCACGGCCCGGCGGCCGGCTTCGGCCCCGATGATCTGAGGCGCGGGAAGGTCGTCGGCCCACCGCGTGGCCCGCCCCTCGCCCCCCTGCTCCATTCCCGAACCCTCGCCGGCGATCGCCTGGGCGGAAAGGGAAAAGGCGCTGGCGCGATGATGGCCGGCGAAGCCGCCGCTGGTGGCCATCCGCCAAGTCGAGGCGGACCAGGCTGCCGAGGCGCCGCCTGAGTTGGTGACCCCGAGCACGGCCCGCGCCGCGTCCTCGGCGGTTCTGGCGCTCGCCTCAAGCATTTCGGGGGCCGGCTCGGTGGGATCGAAAAGGTGAAGATCCAGGCGCGCGCCGTTGGCCAGGCGATCCGCCGGCGCCAGACCCGCCCAGGGGTCCTCGGCCGCCAGCCGGGCCATGGCCACCACCCGGTCGATCAGCTTGGCGCGGCCCTCCGCCGAGACATCGGACCCCGAAACCGTCGCCTGTCTTCGGCCCACGAAGACGCGCAGCCCCAGATCCCGGGCTTCTTCGCGTTCGACCTCTTCCAAGGCGCCCAGGCGCACGGTCACCGAAAGGGACGCCCGCTCGGCGAAAACCGCCTCGGCCGCGTCGGCGCCGGCGCGAAGAGCCGCCGACACCACATCCCGCAAGAGGGCTTCGTCCATGGCCGGCGATATGGAGGATGCCGCGGGGCGCGACAAGGACTACCAGCAAGTCGCGGGCGACGAGCGGGGGTTAAGCGATGATGTCCGGGGTGAGGCGGTTGTCGAGTTTGGCGATCTGGTCGCGCAGGACGAGCTTCTTCTTCTTCAGCCGCGCGATCTGGAGTTGATCCGGCTGGGGGCCGGCTTCCAGGGCGGCGACGGCGTCGTCGAGATCCTGATGGGCCTGGCGCAATTGGGCGAGGCCCAAGCGGATTTCCGCTTCGGTCTCGCCCCCGGCTCGCTCGTCGTTCATGGCGTGAAATGTATCAGACCCTCCGTCGGCGGCAAGCGGGCCGATGGAGTCGAGGAGAGGCGCGAGGGCATCCGCCGGAACGGCGGGGTCCCAGGCGACGACGAGGGCGGCCAGAGCGGCCGGCCAATCGGGATCGTCTCCCGGCGTCGAGGCGGCGCGCGCCTCCAGGGCTTCCAGCAAGGCCCGTTCGGCGGCGCGCTCCACGACCTCGACCCGGTCGCGCAAGGCCGCCCGAGCGGCGTCCGCTATCAGGGGAAAGCCGTGCCTCAGCTCGCGACGAACCTCCCGCAGCGGGCTCACCACGGCCGTCTCCCAGGCCCGCGACGTGGCGACCGCGGCGTCGAGCGCCGCGCCACCGACGGGCCGCCTTTCGGCCAGCGCCCAGATCCGCCAGAGCAGAAGCGCCACACACTGGCCGTGCTCGTCCTGAAGCTGGAGGCACGCGGCGGCCACGCCCGGCCGGGCATAGGCGGAGCGGGCGAAATCCCACAGTCTCAATCGCCATCCTCGGTGATCGCGGCGAGGTCGACGCCCCAACGGCGCACCGCCTTCCAGGAGAGGCCGAAGAGGTCGAGGCACCGCCCGACCGTCTGGTCGACCATCTCTTCGAGGCTCGCCGGTTTGGCATAGAACGCGGGCGCCGGCGGCGCGATCACCGCCCCCATCTCCGAAAGTTTCACCAGAGTGCGCAGATGCCCCAGGTGCAAGGGGGTCTCGCGCACCATCAGCACCAGCGGCCGACGCTCCTTCAAAGTCACGTCCGCGGCCCGGGTGAGCAACGATGAGGTCACGCCGGTGGCGATCTCGCTCATGGTCCGGACCGAACAGGGCGCGATGATCATGCCGAGGGCCGGAAACGAACCCGACGCCACCGCTGCGCCGACGTCTCCCACCCGATAGGCGCGGTCGGCCTTGGCGATAAGCTCCGCCATGGAAAGAGCGGTCTCCTGGCTGAGGGTCAGGGCGGCCGCGCGGCTGACGACGAGATGGGTCTCGACGCCCAGATCGCGGCAGGCATCGAGGAGCCGCACGCCGTAGACGACTCCCGAGGCGCCCGAGATGCCCACGACCAGCCGCGCCGGCTTGGTTTCAATCATTGGAAAGCCGTTCCATCGCCCCTCTTGGGGGCGCCCCCAAGGACGCCGCCGCGTGCAACCATATGTGATCTGACACGCTGGCGTGAGAGGTGTTGAGTGGACGTCAGGTCACAGAGGAGTCGACAGTCATGGCCATCGAAGCTCGTATCCGCGAACTGGGCGTACGTCACCAGACGCTTGAACGCGCGATCGAGGACGAGATGAGCCGGCCGGCCGCGGACGCGACCCGCCTCACCGAACTGAAACGA
This sequence comes from Caulobacterales bacterium, assembly GCA_038323535.1. Classification (GTDB taxonomy): domain Bacteria; phylum Pseudomonadota; class Alphaproteobacteria; order Caulobacterales; family Caulobacteraceae; genus Acaudatibacter. The sequence goes on along the minus strand of JBBQGZ010000005.1, from coordinate 19,220 downwards.
CAGAAGCTGCGCCTCAAGGAAGAGATGGAAAGCCTCAAGACGCGCGCGCACTAGAGGGCGGGTCGATCAAGTGGCGTCGGCGCCAAGGCCGCCTTGGGCGCCGTCGTTCTCTCCCGCCGGACGCAGGGACTCCCCCTCGGGTTCGGCGGCGCGGCGCTTGGCGTCGTCGCGGGCTTTTCTTTCAGCCGCCTTCTGGACCAGGGCGTCCAGTTCCAGCTGGCCGACCAGGCCCAGGGACACCGGGTCCACCGGCTTGACGTTGGTGGCGTTCCAATGGGTTCGGTTCCTCACCTGGTCGATGGTGGATTTGGTGGTGCCCAGGGTCTTGGCGATCTGGGCGTCGGTGATCTCTGGGTGATTGCGCACGAACCAGGCGATGGCGTCGGGACGGTCCTGGCGGCGCGAGACGGGGGTATAGCGCGGCGCCTTCTTGGCCGGCTTGAGCAGCTCGGCGTGGCGGCTCTTCTGGGCCTTCATGCGGTATTTCGGGTCCGCCTGGGCGGCGTCGAGTTCCTCGCGGGTGAGCTGGCCGTTGGAAATCGGGTCGGCGCCGCGAATGTCACGCGCCACTTCCCCGTCGGCGATCCCCTTCACCTCGAGGGGATGCAGGCCACAGAATTCGGCGATCTGCTCGAAGGTCATGGAAGAGTTGTCCACCAGCCAGACGGCGGTCGCCTTGGGCATCAGGATGTCGGTCATGGCGGTCTCCTCAAAACAGCGGCGCCCGGCCTTGCGGCCGGGCGGGTCTTGATCCGCATATAGGATGTTCGCGGCTCGAAGGAAACGCCCCCGCTGGGTCGGCGTCCTCTAGAGGCGCAATCGGCTCTTGAGAACCGTCACGGCGCCGCCTTGCAGCAAGACGCGGTCGCCGCGATCCTCGCACTCCAGGTCCCCGCCGCGGCCAGGATAAGCCTGATGGAAGCGTAAGGTCCGGCGGCCGAGCTTGTTCGACCAGAGCGGCGAGAGGATGCAGTGGAGGGAGCCGGTGGCGGGGTCCTCGGAAATGCCGGCCCAGGGGGCGAAGAACCGGCTCACGACGTCGAAGGGCGACGAAGGCGACGCCGAGGCGGTCACGGCCAGGGCGCCGCGTTCGTGGCGGGCCCCTCCGGCGAGCCTTCCGATGGCGGGAATGTCGGGCTTCAGGTCGCGGACGGCCTGCTCGCCGCCCAGCACCGCCACCAGATATTGCCCCGCCCAGACCTCCAAAGGCTCGACGCCGAGGGCCTCGGCCAGACCGGCGGGCGGCTCGATTGGGCTGGGCGGGTCGGAGGGGAAATCCATCTCATAGCCCGCGCCCGCCCGCTTGACCGTCAAGGCGCCCGATCGCGTGTCGAAGGTCAGGCTTTCACCGCCCACGCCCATCTCGGCGACCAACACATGGCCAGAGGCGAGGGTCGCGTGACCGCAAAGGCGAACTTCGACGGCTGGCGTGAACCAGCGCAGGCCGAAGCGGGCCGGATCATCCGTTTTCAGCAGAAACGCCGTCTCCGCCTGGTTGTTCTCCGCCGCGAGGGACTGCATCCAGCCATCGTCGGGCCACGCCGCGAACGGTTCGACCACGCAAGCGGGATTCCCCCGGAAGGGGGCGGTGGCGAAGGCGTCGATCGTCCATTGGCGCACGGTGCGAACTCCTCACGGTTGGCGAGGCGGGCTTAACACGAGAGAGCCCGGTAATCCCCTACCCGTCCACCACGACTTCGGGCCATCGCGCCCGGGCGCTGGCGATGGTGCGGGCGAGCGCGGCCGAGGGGCGCAGGGGATTGGGGCGCAGGCGCATGGCGAAGAGGTCTTCCAGGCCGAAGGGGACGACGACGGTCAGGCGACCGTCGGCCTCCAGGCGGGCGCCAACCGCGAAGGCGGGGGCGGTGAACCGGGCCACTGCTTCGGCGGTGTCGCGAAGCGGCGTATAGGCCTCGCCGAACTTGCCCTCGAACCACAGGTGGACCCGGGCCTGGTTGCGCGCCTCCACCTGGTCGCGCAGGGGCGGCTCGAAGGCGGCGGCGACCCGGCGGATAATCAGGTCCTCGGCCTCCCAGGAGATATCGGCGGAGTCGAAATAGGCGAGGTCGTAGTCCTTGACCCCGTATTCGATCGGGCGGCCGGTGAGATGGTTCCAGACCGGCTGGTAGACCGCGCCCGAGAACACCAGCCAATCGGGAAGGTCGAGATCGCGGGCCACGCCGAGGACGCGCATCAGCCCTGGAGCGGTCCTCAAAATGTCCGACAGGCGCTGGGAGAGGTTGCTCATTCGTCCCGCATCGGCCAGGCGTGATCGAGAGGTCCGGCGCCCGCGCCAAATCCCGGCGCGCGGCGGATCGCCTCGGCGGTGTAGGCCCAGGCGCGGGCGACCGCGGCCTCCAGGGTGAGGCCCTGGGCGAGGCCGGCGGCGCAGCCGGAGGCCAGGGTGCAGCCGGTGCCGTGAGTGTGCCGGGTGGCCAGGCGCGGCCCTTCGAAGGTGGTCTCTCCGGCCGCGGTCATCAGAACATCGATGACTGATTCGCCGGCGACGTGCCCGCCCTTCATCAGGACCGCGCGGGCGCCCAGGGCCAGCAGCGCCTCGCCCGCCCGCCGCAGGTCGTTGGTCGTCTCGACAGTCAGGCCGGTCAGAGCGGCGGCCTCCGGCGCGTTGGGAGTGAGCAGGTCAGCGCGAGGAATGAGCAGCGTTATGAAGAGAGAGCGGGCTCGGCCATCCAACAGGCCGGTCCCATCCTTCGCCATCATCACCGGGTCGACCACGGCCGGAAGGCGCGGCGGCGCGTCGAGAAGGTTTGCGACGAGTTCCACGACCGCGGCGGCGCCCAGCATTCCGATCTTGACGGCGTCGGCCCCGATATCCTCCAGAACCGCCCGGGCCTGAGCCTCCACGATCCCGGTCGGGATCGGGTGGATGTGGCGGACGCCAAGGCTGTTCTGGGCGGTCACCGCGGTGACCGCGCAGGCCGCGTAGCCGCCCAGGGCGGTGATGCTCTTGATATCCGCCTGGATCCCCGCCCCGCCGCCCGAGTCGGATCCGGCTATGATCAGGACCCGGCCCAGGCGCTCAACCATGGGCGGCGCCACAGTCGATCGCGGCCTGGGTGGCGAGGGCCTGGACCGTCTCGCGGATGTCGTGGACCCGCACCATCGCGGCGCCGGCCCGCGCGCCGGCCAGGGCGACGGCGAGGGAGCCGCCCAGGCGATCACCGGGCTCGGCCGCCGTCGAGTCGACCGCGCGGATGAACCCCTTTCGGCTAGCTCCGAGCAGCACCGGAAAGCCGAGCGCGGTGATACGCCCAAGGGCGTTCAGCAGCTCGAGGCTGTGGTCAGCCGTCTTTCCAAAGCCGATGCCCGGATCGAGCCAGATCCGTTCGCGCGCCACGCCCGCCGCCAGGGCCGCCTCGGCGCGGGCGAGGAGGAAGGCGGCCACCTCCGCCACCACGTCCTCGTAGCGCGGGTCGCGCTGCATGGTGCGCGGCTCGCCCCGCATGTGCATGAGCACGACATCGCAGCCCAGGGCCGCAGCGGCGGCCAGGCTGCCCGGCGAGCCCCTCAGGGCGGTGACGTCGTTCCACATCGTCGCCCCAACGGCCATGGCGGCCCGGGCCACGGCCGGCTTCATGGTGTCGACCGAGATTGGGATCGCGCTCACGGCGCGGATGGCGCCGATGAGGGGAAGGACACGCGCCATCTCCACCGCCTCTGCGACCGGCGCGGCGCCAGGCCGGGTGGATTCGCCACCGATATCGAGCCAGTCGGCGCCCTCGGCGACCAGGCGCAGGGCCCAGGCGACGGCGGCGTCCCGATCGGCGAACCGCCCTCCGTCATGGAAGCTGTCGGGAGTGGCGTTGACGATCCCCATGACCAAGGGGTGGTTCACCACCGGTCAGCCTCCCTCCCCTTCATGGGGAGGGTCGGCCCGAAGGGCCGGGGTGGGGTTGTGTGGAGGCACCCGCTTGGGGTTGCGCCAGACTTCCCCACCCGGATCGCTTCGCGATCGTCCCTCCCCATGAAGGGGAGGGAGGAATCATTCCATCTTCCCAGCCTCTCAAGCCAGTTCCGGGTCCGGCCGGGGGGCCAGGGGGACGGAGACGCGGGGGCCGGTTTTGGGTTTCAGTTCGAGGTCGTCGCGGTTGGGTTTGACCCCCTTGAGGGCGTTGACGATCTCGTCGCCCGATAGGGTCTCGAACTCCAACAGCGCCTTGGCCAGGGTGTGCAGGTCCTCGATCCGTTCGGTGAGGATGCGGCGGGCCTCGTCCTGGGCGGTCTGGACCAGGCGGCGAACCTCGAAATCGATTTTCTGGGCGGTGTCCTCGGACACGTTCTGGGTGCGCGCGACGGAGTGGCCGAGGAACACCTCCTCCTGGTTGTCGCCGTAGGAGACCGTGCCCAGGGCGTCGGAAAAACCCCAGCGGGTGACCATGTTGCGGGCCAGGCCCGTGGCCGCCTGGATGTCGCTGGAAGCGCCGGAGGTGACCTTCTCCTTGCCGAAGATCAGCTCCTCGGCGATTCGGCCGCCCATCATGATCGCCAGGCGCGAGGTCATCTGCTCGAAATTCAGGGATAGGCGGTCGCCTTCCGGGAGTTGCATGACCATGCCCAGCGCCAAACCTCGGGGGATGATCGTCGCCTTGTGCACCGGATCGGCCGAGGGCACCGATATGGCGACCAGGGCATGGCCGCCCTCGTGATAGGCGGTGGTCTTCTTCTCCTCGTCGCTCATCACCATGGACTTGCGCTCGGCGCCCATCATCACCTTGTCCTTGGCGTCCTCGAAGTCGCGCTGCAGGACCATCCGGCGGTTGCGGCGCGCGGCCATCAGGGCCGCCTCGTTGACCAGGTTGGCGAGATCCGCGCCGGAAAAGCCCGGCGTGCCGCGGGCGATGATCTTGACATCGACGTCCGAGGCCAGGGGGACATTGCGCATGTGGACGCGCAGGATCTTCTCGCGCCCGCCGACGTCGGGATTGGGCACCACCACCTGGCGGTCGAAGCGACCGGGCCGCAGCAGAGCGGGGTCGAGGACGTCGGGCCGGTTGGTCGAGGCGACGACGATGATGCTCTCGTTGGGATCGAAGCCGTCCATCTCCACTAGGAGCTGGTTGAGGGTCTGCTCGCGTTCGTCGTTGCCGCCGCCCAGGCCCGCGCCGCGATGGCGTCCGACGGCGTCGATCTCGTCGATGAAGATGATGCAGGGGGCGTTCTTCTTGGCCTGTTCGAACATGTCGCGCACCCGGCTCGCGCCGACCCCGACGAACATCTCCACGAAGTCGGAGCCCGAGATGTAGAAGAACGGCACGCCGGCTTCGCCGGCGACGGCGCGGCCCAGCAGGGTCTTGCCGGTGCCGGGAGGGCCGATCATCAAGGCGCCCTTGGGGATCTTGCCGCCGAGCTTCTGGAACTTGGCCGGGTCCTTGAGGAAGTCGACGATCTCGGTCAGATCCTCCTTGGCCTCGTCCACCCCGGCCACGTCGTCGAAGGTGACGCGGTTCTTGTTCTCGGTGAGCAGGCGAGCCTTGGACTTGCCAAAACCCATGGCCCCGCGCGCCCCGCCCTGCATCTGGCGCATGAAGAACACCCACACCCCGATGAGCAGGAGGATAGGCAGCATGTTGATCAGGATGGTTGGGATGAGGCCCGCGCCCGGCTGTTCGAAGGTGATCGACGCGCCGTGAGCTTCCAGGCGCTTTTCCAGATCGGCGGTGTCCTGCGGGCCGTTGGTGGTCAGGATCTTGCCCTGCCGGTCCTGAGCCTCGATCGCCGAACCGTGGATCTTGACCGTCCTGACATCGCCGCTGTCGACGCGGCTGAGCATTTCCGAATAGGGCACCTGACTGGCGCCGGCGCCCCGCGCACCCCCCGTCATGACACTATAGACCGCGATCAGGGCCAGGACGATCACGCCCCAGATGGCCAGGTTACGAAGGTTCATCGATCCGCCTCATCGCGCTCGCAGATGTCCAATCTAGGGTGTCCCGGCCCCTTTCGCCACGCACTGGCGGCGGCTTCGGACCGGATCACTCCCAAGGCGCCCGCCAGGCGGGGCATGACCAGCGGGCGGATGGCGAGCCGGGGGTCGGGAGCGAGGGTGGGACAGCCCACCCTCCCTTGCCGATCAACGATGGCCGGCAGGACGCGGCGGGGGGCGGGCGCGAGACGTCGGAGCAGCGTGCGTTCGGCTCGGCTCAATTCACGGACGTGCCCCTCCAGTGGTCGAACGGCAAGACCAGCCTGAAGGGCCCGCATTTCGAACCGGCCGTCCCAGACCACGGGTTCCCCCGGTAGAAGGGCGAGGTCGACGCCGCCGGCGCGGCGCATGTCGCCGGCCTCCCGCAGGATGCAGATCCGGTCGCCGTCCGCCTCGACGCGGGCGCCGGCCAGAGCGGAGACAAAGCGTTCCCCGGCGGCGACCCGTTCGCTGAGCCGATCGAGCCGCGCGCCGCGCGGCGGTCGCTCGGTTCCGGAGGCGCAAACCACGGCCGCGGCGAGGAAGGCGCGCGCCCGCGCCGGCGCCATCGCCGTCAGGGCATGTCGATCGAGCATCAGATCGCCGCCGGGGCCCGCGGCGACAAACTCGCGATCGCACGGGCGGTCGCCTTGCGCCCCCTCCGTCACGGCGCAAGCGGGCGCCGCGCCACCTCCCCCGCTTCGCATGGGAGGATGAAGAATCGAAGGCGCGCCTTTTTCAATCCTCCCCTGCCCTCTTGCGGGGGAGGGGGACCCCGAAGAGGTGGAGGGGGCGCAAGGCAACCCCCGAATAGCCACGAGAGCTTGTCGCGCCCGGGCGCGGGGCGAAGCCGGGTCGGCGTTGGCGGGGTCTTCGATCCAGGTTTCGCCGGCGGCGACGAGGGCGGCGCGCAGTTCGGCCCGGCGGGCGGCGAGGAGCGGGCGCAGAACGAAGAGATCGCGTCCTTCCGGCCACACCGGCGAGGGCGACCACTCGGCGGGATCGGAGATCCGCACGCCGGCGGCGCGCATGACGGACGCTTCGGCCAGATCGTCGGCGGTGTGGCCCATGAGGATGACGCCGGCCCCCGCCGCCCTCGCCGCTCGGGCGATCAGCCGGTGGCGCGCGGCCCGAGCGGCGGCGGGCAAGCCCCGGACCGGCTTGGCGCCTTCCCAGACCAATGTCAGATGTTCGACGCCCAGGCGACCGGCGCGCGCCCGGCACCAGCTCGCCCAATCGGCGGCGGCGGGCTGAAGACCGTGATCGACCGTCACCGCCACGAGACGCCGGCCCGCCGCGTCCGCCCAAGCCTTGGTCGACAACAGGAGGCTCAAGGAATCCCCGCCGCCGGAGAAGGCGACGATCAGAGGGGCGGCGGCAGCCCTCTCCAGTCGTCTATCGAGAACCGCCGCGGCGCGGTTCACCCACACTGGGCCTGGGCGCGGACCTGGGCCGCGCCGCTCTTCGCGCCGGCGGTCGCCTTGGGATAGCGCTTGGCGAGTTCATCGAGAGTCTGGCAGGCGTCGGTGGGCTTTTTCAGCCCTACCAGCGCGCGCGACAGATCCAGGACGGCCTCCGGCGCCCAGCGGGTGCGCGGCCAGCCGCGAATGGCCCCGATCTCGGCGGTGGCCGCCTCCGCCCACGCCCGGCGCGCCAGCAGGGCCTTGCCCAGGTAGTAGCGGGCTTCAGGCGCCTGGGGCGCATCGCCGAACCGGTCCACGAAATCCTTGAAACCGGCCTCGGCCGAGGCGTCGTCGCCGGCGTCCAGGGCGCCCTTGGCGGCGGCGAAGGCGGCGGTGGGGTTTTGCGGGGGGGCCGTGGCGGCGGCCTCTTCCGGCTGTGGCGGTGGCGGGGGAGGGGCCGTCAAGGCGCGCATCTCCCGATCCAGCGCCCCCAGCTGCTCCTTCAAGGTGGCGTTCTGCGCCCGCAGGTCCAGAGACTCCTGCCGCGACTGGTCCAAATCGTGCCGGAGGATCTCGATCTGGCCGTTGAGGCGGGTCAGTGAGTGATCCAGATCGTTCAGCCGGTCGGTGAGGCCGGCGATCTGGCCTTCGGTCTCGGCCGGCTGCACGACGACCGCCCGCCCGGTCTCGCGGCCTTGGAAGACGACGGCGCGCAATTCCCGCATCACCTTCTCCATCCGGTCGAGCCGCTTGGCCGAATGATCATCGAGGGGATCGTCCAGTGGGGTCTGGGCGAGGGTTTGGCCAGCCAAGACGACGGCCAACGCCAGAGGCGCCAGGGCGATCAGATTGCGGCGGGGCATCGCCCTACCGCGCGCCCTCGGTGATGGCGGTGCGGGCGTTGCGGTTGTGGGCGTCGGCGGATTCGCCGCCTCCGGTGTCGATCGGGTGTTCCTTGCCGTAGGAGATGGTGGCGATCCGCCCGGCCGAAACGCCGCGCCCGACCAGGTATTCGCGCACCGCATTGGCGCGCCTCGCCCCCAGGGCGAAGTTGTATTCCCGGGTGCCGCGTTCGTCGCAATTGCCTTCGATCCGCACCCGCACGGCGGGGTAGCGGCCGAGCCAGGTGGACTGGGCGTCCAGCACCCCCTTGGCGTCGTCGCGCACGACGAAGCGGTCGAAATCGAAATAGACCAGGTCGCCGGCGTTGATTACGAAGTCCCGAGCCGAGCCGGGGACGGGCGTACCGGATTCCTGGCCCTCGGTCACCGGGCCGGGCGACGGAGCGGCGGACGGCCGGCCCTCGTAAGGCGGGGGCGGAGGCGGCGCGGCGGTCGCCGCCGGGCCCATCGGCTTGGGGCGAGACGCGCAGGCGGCCATGGACGCCGCCGCCAGGATGATCAGCGCCGCCTCGGCGACGCGCCGTCCAGATAGGTTCATCATCCAACTCCATGCGGGTTTTGTCGGTTCAGCGGACCCACATACGCACCCAAGCGCCCGTTCGCCAGACGGGCGAGCGCATGGTGACCCTAAACATGGCCGGGGCGTGGCGCGGACAGACCCTCCCGCCACTGGGCGGCCTCCTCGGCAGGTCTTTGGCAAGTTCTTGGCAGTTTTTGGCAGTCGTATGGCAACTCACGGACCCCTTTTCGGCCGCGGCGGAGCGCCGCCTGGCCGCCCTGCCTGGGGGTAAAACATCCACAATTTCAAGCCTTCCCTCCTTCGGGGAGGTGGCGCCCGGGGCGGAGGGGGGGACGCCCTGATCTAGGTCGCGCGAATGATCCCCGGCAGACCCGCATTCCATCGCATATGCATATTGCAATATACGGCGTTCGTCAAGCCGATTCGACAATCAAGGCGGGAGGGTTTCGTACGCTGTCACCGTAGCGCCAGTTCAGATCCGCGGCGGCTCTGGCCGCGCACCCCTGCGCCATCGAACAACGGCCGAAGTCGGCTCGAAGCGGCCGTTGACGCCGCCGCCGCGCACCTGTCCGTCTTCTCGTCCGCAAATCAATTTGTCCGAAAACCCGAGTCGACCCGGCCCGGTCCGGACAAACACCGTTGGTCCGGTACGCCATCGGTTGGCGGACACGGTTCACGAAACGCGGAGGGTGACGGTGGAAGAGCGTACGTGCTGCCCACGTCGGGGTTCGGATGGCATTGGTCCCGGTGCAACTGTTTAGGGTCGCGCCGCCTTTATGTTTGGGGCTGGAAAAACGGAGACCCGAATGTCGAAGATCTTGCCTTACGTCACCGCCGCCGCCTTGACGCTCGGCGGCCAAGCCCTAGCCGCGCCGCCTGCGGGGGTCGCTCCGCCGCCCGTGGGCGCCACGCCGCCGCCTGCCACCCAACAGACGGCCCCGACAACCCCGCCAGTCAATCCCGCCACGCCACCCGCGGCCGCCTCGCCGTCCGCGCCCGCCGAACAGCAAGCGCCCTCGACGGAAGGCGCGTCCCCAAGCGCCGCCGCCGCGGCCGCGCCAGCGAAACTTTCGACGGGCCAATCGGTGAAGGACAACACTGGGGCCACGATCGGACAGATCACCGACTTGAAGTCGGATGCCAGCGGCCATCAGATGGCAACGATCAAGATGGGAACGAACACCTTCGCGGTTGATGCTTCCAAACTGGCCGTCCAGGATGGGGCGGCGGTGATAAACCTCAACCAGCAGCAGCTCCACGACATGATCCCAAAGCCACGATCCTAGCCCAACCCCGGTTATTCCATGCGCTCTGGCTGCGTCACGTTCCTCCGCGGCACGCTGACGAAGCCGATACCTGAACGCAGGCGGATCTTGTCCGCCGAACAGCCGGTGGCGGACAAACCCGCTCATCCGCCGGATCGTGTCCGCTCGGCAATCGATTGCCGGACAGCGGACCTTCGAAAGGACCGAGTTGGGTGGTGAGCGGTCATTCTATGGCCAAGAGTGATCGGGGTATTCGCCCTTTGAGACCTTCACTGTCAGCCCCTCGCCGGTGGCCGTGTCCAGGTAGAGATGGCAAGGGCGGTCCGATTGCGTCACCACATCCACGAGCTCGGCGAAACGCGCGCAATCAGCGTGCCGGATGTTCCAAGTGAATTTCCCGGCCGCGCCCGCCAGGCCGCCACCGGTATCGCCGACCGCCATCGTGATCTCGTCGCCGTTAGCTGTTTGGCAGAATTCTTGATCACCAAGAGCCACCGCAGAGCCAGCGTCGGGCAAGGCGCGGAACAATGCAGCGAGGACCGCGAGCGACTTAGCATCGCCCCAAAGGAGCATCAGCGGCTCGGCGGCTTCTGGGAGGTATGCAAACCTGATCATGGCGCAGCGTACCGGATGTGCGGACGCCACAGCGAGTCGGATTTGGGTGGAGAGCGATGGCGAAGAGTCCAAACAAAGACGCCCGCGAACCTCGTGTGATCTGGATACTTCGTCGAATGGCGTCGAACGGTCTAAGTCTCTCGGAAACCAGCACCGGCACGGCAACCCAGGTCGCTAAGGCGAATATGACCCCCGGTACTATTAGCAGGAAACAGCCGACTATGAAGCCAATTGCTTGGGCAAGCGCCAGCAAAGCCAACGGAACGGCAAGGCCTACGCAATAGCGAAATGCTTCGATCGGAGCGTACGGTTGGCCGCTCATCTTCTGCACGAGCACGCGGCACATCCAGCCAACGCTCCAGCCCCAAAAAACCTGAGCCATCACGCCGGTCAGCATATAGATCAGCAAAAAGGGAAGCAGGCCCGATGACGATGGGTGACCGAACGTCGCTGTGAATAGAGACGCTGTGCGTGGCGTCACCCAGTCCAGAGCCGCGCTCGGAAAAGCACCGACGATCGCTACAACCGCGAACAGGGGTAAATGCGGCGCGGCCGCCGCAAATGCCCGCCGGATCGTGCGGCTTAGGTCAAAATTGATCGTGTGTGACTCGTCCACCAGCAACCTCAGTAGAAGTTCCGGGTTGAGTCCGCTTAGGGTCGTGGGACTCAACCGCTCTCGCGGTAGCGGCGCCCGGCGATGGCGCCTATGAGCAGTCCCACTCGCCGGACGCGGCCTGACCTGTCTGAAGATAAAGGGGTCCCACCCTTTTCAGACAGCAGACCCCCATGACCATAGGAACGGTCAGTCCTCTGCGCAAGCGCATGATCGAGGGCATGACGACCAGCCGTCCTCGATCTCCATCGCCGGTGGGCTGCTGTTCCAAAAACGCTCCTGACGAGCCTGAGGTGAAACGTCCGCTATGGGTCGATTTTCGCCGTTGACTGCTCGCCCGAGAGCCGACCTTGCCGCCAAGGGGCCGGAGCCCTTGTCCGTCTAAGGACCGCTCGCGGACAGAGGCGCCGATCCGCCTGAGTTCGTTCCCAGTCGTCGGTTGGCGGTCACGCATCTCCCTTCAGGGACCGGCGGTGCGGGACTTCATAGTAGCCGCCACATCAGCGCCTCGTCCGCGAAGGCGCCCTCGCGACGTACCGCGTCCGGTTCGACTCCATACAGTTTGAAGCCGTGCCGCTCGTAGAAAGCGCGAGCTCGGGCGTTGTCGGCCATCACCGTGAGCTGGAGCTGACGCACGTGGCCGCGCGCGCTCCATCAGCGCGGCCATCACGCGGTCCGCGACGCCTGATCCACGGGCTGCCGGCGCGACGTACATACCCCAGATCAGGCCCTTGTGGTCCAGCCTCGCTCCAACCAAGCGTGAGAAGCCCCCCATGCCCAGCAAATCATCGTCGCGCTCCGCCGCAACGACAAAATCTCGCTGCAGCCGTTCGCGCCAACCGAGCTCGCCTGTCGCGTCGTCATCAGCAACTGCGTACCGAAACCCATCCAGATCACCGTTTAGACCCTGACGCCGAAACGCCAAGAACCGCTCGACCTTGTCGCTGGTGAGGTGGATCAGTCTCACGTTAGGCTCTCCGATCAGCTTACCTACCGCCATCGATAACACACCCGGGCAAACGAACATTTGTCCCTCAAGCGACCGTTCCCGGACAGAGGCGTCGATCCGCTGGATCCGCAGAATCAGACCCAGAGTGTCGACCACGTGCGTTGATGATAAGTCCATCGCGTCATGATCGATTCGCGGCCACCGCTTAAATTCCATCCCGTCACCCCCGAGAGGCGCGGCGATCTGGCGCGGTTCTCCGAGGCGCACGGCAAGTTTCGCTATTGCTCCTGCATGCGCTGGCGGCTCCGCGGCACGGACATGAGCCGCTCGACCAAGGAGGATCGGATCGCCGCGCTCGACCGATGGGTTCAAGACGCCGTCCCGATGGGCGTGCTCGCCTACCTGGGCGATGAGGCGGTCGGCTGGTGCTCGGTCGCGCCGCGCGAGACCTTGCAAGGCCTTGAGCGATACAAGGCGCTGGCCCGCATCGATGATGCGCCGGTCTGGGCAGTCGTCTGTTTCTTCATCGACCGACGCGTACGGCGACGCGGGGCGACAATTGGCTTGCTGAAGGCGGCGGTCGCCTACGCCCGCGCCCAAGGCGTCAGCATCGTCGAAGGCTATCCAGTTGAGCCGGGCCCAAGGCTCTACACCTACATGGGCTCACCCGCGGCGTTCAGCGCGGCCGGCTTCGTCGATGTGACGCCCAAGGGCCGGGAACGCCGCGTCATGCGTTGTGTTGAAACCAGGCGAGACTAGCCGAGTGCTCGGCGGCTTGTCCGTCAAACCACCGATGGCGGACGACGGGCCTGGGCCGCAGCCTCGGGTCCTTCCGGTCATGGGATTGCGGACAGGCCGACCGGGCATCGGCGGGGCCTAGCTGGCCCGGCTAGCGCGTCGTCACGCTCTTTAGCAAAGAACGGACGATCATTTTGTGGAACGGAAGGATCGTCCTCAGATAGAGTCGGCCCAATAGATTGTGCAGGCGCACCAAGGTGGTCGCCGTCACCTCGCTGACGGCGCCTTTTCCAGCCACGGTGACTACCACGCGGAAATCCAGGTGCTTGTCTTCAAGACCGAGCACGACACGGCTCGGAGTCTCCGACTCGATCGGAAAGATGCCGATCCTTTCACGATGATCGTCAGCCCCGAGGCCGGTCTTCAATCCGAACGGCGTCACCAGCGCATTGCGCAGCGCCATCAGCCGGCCGACCCACCCAGGGGGCTGGGCAAACATCAATCGCGCGGCGTCCGCGGCGTCCAGGCCAATGGCCGCGACCGTCACGCGGTAGGCGTCGATGAAATGGGCGCCGATCAGGACTTCGCCGACTCCGGGCTCAGGTTCGACGGCGTGGACCTCGGTCATCGGGTGATCTTTCAGAGTCGCCTTGGTCACCGATGACGGCGCGTGAGGCCGCGATAGGTGATGGTGATGATCTCGTCGACGAGCGGCGGCGGCGGCTCGCGGCGCTGCAAATGCGGCCGCACGGCCGCCAAGGGCGCGTCGGCCAGCACGAACTGGGAAAGTCTCAGGCTTCTCTCATCGACGCCGCCCCAGGTCTGGCGGGCGAACCGCTCCAGGCACGCCTCGAAACGTCGCGCCTGATCGGCGACGCCGCGCGCGAGGGGCGCCGGCCAATCGCCGGTGACGAAGTCGTGGCGGCTGTAGAGCAGAAGGAGACGAGCATCCTCCAGATACAGGCGCGCCCAGGCCGGCATGTGCAGCGCGGCCGCCAGCCCGTCGCCGGCCTCGATGGCGGCCACGAACCCCTCCTGAAACGCCAAAATGGTCGCCAGCCATACTTCGCCGAGCAGCAGGTCGCGCGAAGCGAACCGGTAGTAGAACGAGCCCTTCGGCGCCTTCAGGCGTCCGGTCACCGAGCCCACCGTCACGCCGGCCGGGCCATGGTCGGCCGCCAGCTCGCGCGCGGCGAGAAGGAAGTCCGCATGTTCGAAACGCGCGTGCCCCATGAATGTAGACTAGGAGGTCTAGACTCGTCGGTCAACATGCGATAGGGTTCCCGCGGTATTGAAAACGGAGGTGGGCGATGGTGACGAGCATGACGCGAGCGGATCGGTTGCTCGCCGCCGCGCGGAGCGTGATGGCGAGCTTGACCTATTGCTGGGCCGCCACACCCTCCGAGGACGGCGGCGTCAACGTCCGGGTCGTCGGCCCCATTCCTGGAGTGTCCGGCGAGGAGGATTGGACCATCTGGTTCGCCACACATGGCGGCTCGCGTAAGGCGGCGGATATCCGGCGCGCCGGCCGCCTCACGCTCGGCTATCAGCATCATCCAGACGGCGCCGCGCTCGTCGAGGACAGATCCGAAATTCGTGGGCGGTGGCTCGAGAGGTGGCGCCCCTACTTTCCGGGCGGCCCGGATGATCCCGATACGATTTTCGTCAGGCTGAATGGCGACCGTATCGAACTTTGCGTGTGCGGGGTCACGCCGGAACCCTTCGGTTCACGCCACTCCGTTGTCGAGCGCGGCGCGGAACGCAGGTGGAAAGTCGTCTCCGATTGAGCGGTTCGTTCCGCCTTCGCCACTATCCGCTCAGGCCGGGATCTGGCGACATCGGCCATCGGGCGATCAGTTTCGGTGTGCGCGAACCAGCCCGGGCAAACCGTCGATCGATAGGCCATTGGAGTCGTAGCGGCGTTCGGTCCACTCGTCGTAAGGCTTGGCTTCGGCCCATCTTCGAAGCTGGTCGCGCTCACCCTTGTAGTCGAAGAAGGGCACGCCCCAGCCGCAACTGTCCGCGACCCTGGTGATGTGCACGGTGACAATGCCGCGCGCCCGCTCGAACGCGGGGAACAGCTTCATCTTTTCGCGGAAGCCGGGCTCGTCAAACGTGACTGTTTCACCGCGTCCATATAGGCGCAGGATGTTAGCCGGCCCTTCGAACGCGCAGAACATCAGCGTAATTCGCCCGTTCTCGCGGACATGGGCATGCGTTTCGATGCCCGATCCCCCCAAATCCAAATAGGCGACAGTGTTTTGATCGATGATCGCCAAACTGTCATAGCCCTTGGGCGACATGTTGACTGAACCATCGGCCGAAAGGGCGGCGGTCGCGACGAAAAACAGCTTCTGGCGCCGGATGAAGGCCATCGATCTTTCGTCAAGTTGGTCGAAGACCTTGCTCATCGTCATCCCCTTCCTTCGCCCGGTGATCTTCGCCAATCGATACGCCTACACCACACTCCCGGCGCCGACGCCGTGCTGGTAGGGCCGGCTCGCGGCGCCGAGCAAACGCTTCGTCTGGTTCCAGAACTCGGCGCACATGTTGTACGCCCAGGAGCCTGGGCGCGTCCTGGCGCATTTGGTGCGGGGCCGACTAAGGCGGTGGGGCCGTACGCTCGGAGCCGAAATTCAGTGGGTGGGCCAGATTGACAATTCGGTGGCGGAAGCAAGGGATGCCGGCATCTTCGCCTTGCCGGCGCCATGAGGCTCGAGTTGCATCACGACACCCGCAGACGGTCGTTCCTCCATTCGGCTGGAACATTCGGCCTGCTCGCTCTGCTCCCCGGGATCGGGCGCGGCGCTTCCTTGTCATCGCCCGCCCGCGGCGAGGCCGGCCGATTCCTGACGGCGCGGGAACTCGACACGCTTCGGGCCGTCACCGCGCGATTCATTCCGGGCCCTCCGGACGATCCTGATCCTGGCGCGGTGGAGGCGGGCGTCGCCGAAGCCATGGATCTGCTGCTGGCGGCGTTCACCCTGGCGTCGCTCCCGATCCACGCCGGCGGCCCGTTTTCAAATCGGGCCGGCGCCGCGCACGATGATTTCGCCGATTTCGTCCCCATGGACGCTCACGCCGAGTTGGGCTGGCGCATTCGGATCGAAGGCTCGAAGGGCTTGGCGGAGCGGGAGTTCGCCGGACCGGTCGTCGGGCTTCAGGACATCTACCGAAACGGGCTCGCCCAGCTCGACGCACGGGCGCGGAAACGCTTTGGCGCGGATTTCGTCGGTACGCAAAGTTCGGCTCAGGATCTCTTGCTCTCCGACCCCACCGAAACCGAGCTGCGGCCGTTCGTCGACGCCGCCTTCGCCCACACCCTGGAAGCCATGTACGGGCCGCCGGAGTATGGCGGCAACCGCCATCTCGCCGGTTGGAAATACACCCATTGGGATGGCGACAATCAGCCGACGGGATACAGCGATGCACGGGTGAGCCGTTCGGGCGGCGGGTCGCTCTGCCTCGCGCCGGCGGCGCAGCGCGCCGTCGTCGAGCAGCTGCTCGGCCTTCTCGGCGCCCAGTCGACATCCCCGCAAGGGCTGTGGTCCGACTGCCGCGAACCGGTGAAGCACTGATGGGCAAGCCGTCGGTCCTCATCGTCGGTTCCGGCGCGGGCGGCAGCGTCGCGGCTTGGGCGTTGGCCAGCGCCGGCCATCCGGTGCTGATCCTGGAAAAGGGCCGCAATCTCCTGCCCGGGCTGGGTACGGCCGGCAAAATCGGATCCCTGTTCGGCAATGACGAGGTCAAGGCCGGCCGGTACTTCGAAAACCAGGATCCCCAGCTCGAGCCGCGAACCTCCCGGACCCAAGCGGAAGCCGGCCAAGGCAAGGCGCGGTCGTTCACCGGCGATGTCAACAACCTGGCGACGACGGTCGGCGGGGGAACCGTCCACTGGGACGCGAAGACGCCGCGCTTCTGGCGACAGGACTTCAAGGGACGGTCTTTGTACGGCCCGGTCCCCGACGCCAATGTCGCCGACTGGCCGCTGACCTACGATGACCTGGCCCCCTTCTACGACGAGGTGGAGGCGCGGCTGGGCGTTCAGGGCGATATCCAGCGCATGCCCGCCGGCACCCTGGCTCAGGCGCCGCGCAAAGCCCAGTTCGCGATGGCGCCCAATCCGCCGATGTACGGGGGCACGCTGCTGGCGGAAGGCGCGCGCAGGCTCGGCTACCACGCCTATCCGTTCCCCATGGCGATCAATTCGCGGCCCTTCGACGGACGGCCGCGTTGCAATTCCTGCGGCTTCTGCTCGGGTTTTGGCTGTCCCATCAACGCGCGCGGCGGGGCGGCGATCTCATTCCTGCATCACGCCTTGCTGGCGGGCGCGCGGCTGGCGCCACGTTCGTTCGTCCACCGCGTGGAGACGACCGCGGACGGCAAGCGGGCGACGGGAGTCTCCTATCGTGACGCCGGCGGCGTATCGCGCACGCAAACGGCCGACATCGTCATCCTGGCCGCTTCCGCGATCGAGACCGCGCGGCTGCTGCTGCTCTCCGCCAACGGCGCTCATCCCGACGGCCTGGGCAACCATTCCGGGCAAGTGGGGCGAAACCTGATGTTTCACTACTTCAGCGTCGGCGTCGGGGTGTTCGACGACGACGTGCATGCCTGGCGCGGGCCCAGCTCCACCTTTACCCTGGACGACTTCGTCGGGCCTGATCTGGGCGCCGCGGCGAAGGCCGCCGGCCTGCCCTACCTGAAGGGCGGGATATGCGAGGTCGGGGGTTCCTCTCTTCTGCTGCAGGAGGCGCAGGCCTATGCGACGGTCCCCAATACCTGGGGCAGACAGCACAAACACCTGATGCGCGCCGGCTTGTTTCGCAAGCACGTCGCGGGCCTGTCGATGGTGGGCGAGGACATGCCGCAGCTCGCCAACCGGGTGGATCTCGACCCCGACATCAAGGATTGTCACGGCGTCCCGGTTCCGCGCATCACCTATTCCTCGCATCGATTCGAACTCGCCGCTTCCGCCGCCATCACCCCGAAGCTGACGGCGATCTGCGCCTCGGCGCCCGGCGCCATCGCGGCCTTCCGTCTGGGCGCCGAGATCGCCGGCACGAACTCCACCGCCCACATCATGGGCACGGCCCGGATGGGAGACGACCCCCGCGCCTGCGTGGTCGATGGGCGGGGGCGCATGAACGGGTTGGACAACCTCTACATCGCCGACGGGTCGGTCTTCGCATCCTCCGGCGGAGGCAATCCCACCCTGACCATCATGGCGCTGGCCCTGCGGATGGCGCGCGGGGTTGGCGGGTAGGATTCGGCGTCCAGTGAGGCGAGAGCGGCCAGGCTCGAGGCGCGATCTGGCGCGGGTCCCCGCTTTCCCCCCGATCCAGTCGGTGGGGGGAGACGGTGGAGGGAAAGCGCGGACGGGTGAATCGCCCAGCGGGTTTGGCGGGAAACCAAGTGTTAGAGCCGCAACCCTAGTGGATAAAATCTGACGCTTGGCGCCCACTCATGAACGCCCCGACGGCGAGCGAACTGTCGTCACGTTCGTGCCCATCAGCAGACATTCCGAATGTCGCAGATAGGTGGAAAGTGACTGCGCCTCTGGAGTTGCGGGAAGGCGCCCATCTCCTGATCCGCCGGCCCCCTCGACACCGGCGGCGGGGCGTGTTGAAGCTCCCAAGGGGAGCTTGAAGACGAGATGGCGATCGGCGCTCTAAGCGAACAGGAGATCGGGCGCACCGCCCTGACGAAGGCGTCGTGGCGGCTGCTGCCGCTGATCGGCCTCGGCTACGGCGTGGCCTATATGGACCGGGTCAACATCAGCTTCGCCTCACTCCAGATGAACCAGGATCTACACTTCAGCGCCTCGGTTTACGGACTTGGCGCCGGCCTGTTCTTCCTCAGCTACGCTCTATTCGAAGTGCCTTCGAACCTACTGCTGATCCGGTTCGGCGCGCGCCGTTGGATTTCACGCATCATGCTGACCTGGGGCCTGATCGCGGTCGGCATGATGTTCGTCAGGACGCCTACGCAGTTCTACGTCATGCGCTTCCTTCTCGGCATGGCGGAAGCCGGCTTCTTCCCTGGGGCGGTCTTCTACATGATGCAGTGGTTTCCGGCCGCGCAGCGCGGCCGCGCCGTCAGCCGTTTCTATGTCGCCCAGCCGCTCAGTGTCGTCGTCATGGGGGGGCTTGCCGGGGCGCTGCTCAACCAGGGGGGCCACCTTGACCTCGCGGGCTGGCAATGGCTGTTCCTGGTGGAGGGCCTGCCGGCGGTCCTGCTGAGTGTCGCCATCCTCTTTCTTCTCCCGAACAACCCGACGCAAGCCGCCTGG
>JBBQGZ010000004.1:0-52966 GCA_038323535.1 Caulobacterales bacterium | reverse complement strand
GTCGGGAAACCCGCGAGGTCGGTGTTGATCCAGACAGCCCCACCCTGACGGCTTCGCCGTCTGTCCCTCCCCATGAGGGCTATGAGATGCACACATCTCGCTCGCGGTCACCCTCTCCCCCATTCTTCATGGGGAGAGGGCAGGGTGAGGGGGTGGCGCCGCCGCCGAGACCTCCGCCGGACCATCGCTCCCGGCGGAGGCGCCCCTCACCCTGCCCTCTCCCCGCGAAGAGCGGGGAGAGGGTTCTTTGGGTGGTCGCCGAATGTGTGCATCCCCTAGCGTTCGCGGGGGAGGGGGACCCCGAAGGGGTGGAGGGGGCTGGGGGACCCATCCGCCGCCCCTACAGCCGCTCCAGTTCCGCGAACCGGACCGCGCCCCCATGCACGTGCATGGCCCCATATTCGGCGCAGCGCGCCAGGGTCGGGATGGCCTTGCCGGGGTTGAGCAGGCCGGCGGGATCGAAGGCCGCCTTGATCGCCGCGAAGGCCTCGATCTCGGGGACCGAAAACTGCGCGCACATCTGGTTGATCTTCTCGCGCCCCACTCCGTGTTCGCCGGTGATCGTCCCACCGGCGGCGACGCACAGCTCCAGGATCGCCCCGCCCAGGGCCTCGGCCCGCTCCATCTGGCCCGGCTCGTTGGCGTCGTAGAGGATCAGGGGGTGGAGGTTGCCGTCGCCGGCGTGGAAGACATTGGCCACCGCCAAGCCGTGGGCGGCCGACAGCCGCCCGATCTCCTCCAGCACGTCGCCCAGGCGCCGGCGCGGGATGGTCCCGTCGATGCAGTAGTAGTCGGGCGCCAGGCGGCCCATGGCCGGGAAGGCGCCCTTGCGCCCGGCCCAGAACCTTTGGCGTTCGGCCTCGTCCCGGGCCAGCCGCACCTCGCTCGCCCCCGCCGCCTCGCACACCGCCGCCACCCGCGCCAACTCCTCGGCGACGTCGGGCTCCGCGCCGTCGATCTCGCAGAGCAGGATGGCCGCGGCGCCGACAGGATAGCCGGCGTGGGCGTAGGCCTCGGCGGCGGTGAGGGCGAGGTTGTCCATCATCTCCAGCCCCGCCGGCACGATCCCCGCGGCAATGATCGCCGCCACCGCCTCTCCCGCGTGGCGCACGTCGGCGAAGGCGGCCAGCAACACCCGGGCGTGGACGGGCAGGGGCAGGAGCTTCACCGTCACCTCGGTGATCACCCCCAGCAGGCCCTCCGAGCCGGTCATCAGGGCCATCAAGTCGAAGCCCGGCGCGTCCAACGCCTCGCCGCCGAGCTCCAGGGCCTCGCCGTCGATCGTCAGCATACGGAGGGTCTGGATGTTGTGCACCGTCAGGCCGTACTTGAGGCAATGCACCCCGCCGGCGTTCTCGGCCACATTGCCGCCGATGCTGCAGGCGAGCTGGGACGACGGGTCGGGGGCGTAGAACAGGCCGACGGGCGCCGCGGCCTCCGAGATCGCCAGGTTGCGCACCCCCGGCTGCACCCGCGCGATCCGCGCGTCGGGGTCGATGGAGAGGATGCGGTCCAGCCGCGCCAGGCTGAGGAGCACGCAGCCCGGGAACGGCAGCGCCCCGCCCGACAGCCCCGTCCCCGCCCCCCGCGCCACCACCGGCGCGCCCATTGCCGCGCAGGCCATGAGCACCCCGCGCACCTCCCCGGCCGTGCGGGGCAGGGCGACCAGGCCGGGCGTCCCCCGATACGCCGCCAGGGCGTCGCTCTCATAGACCGCCAGCGCCTCCGGCGCGCTCAGCAACCCGTCGGCGGGAAGGATCGCCTTCAGCCGCCGGATCAGCGCCGCCCTGTCGATGGCGGCGAAGGTGGGGTCGAGGCGCGGGTCGAACTGGTCGAGCATGGGGAAAGGGGTACAGCGCGATTCCGGCAGCGTCGAGAGCACCTCCCTCCCCTGGGCGGCCTCGGCGTCGTCCTGGGCGACGCCGAGCCCTCTTGGATCCTGTCAGTCGCCCATCCTGGTGAGGGACGAGGCCTTGCGCGCGGCGAGATGATCGGTCTCGCCGTTCTTGATCTCATATTGCGGTTTCTTGGGGCTCGCGTGGTGGGTGCGGCCCTTGAACTCGAAGTTGCTCGTATGGATCTTGATGATCGTGCCGCCGGCTCGCCCCGCCTCCGAGTCCCAGCGGACCCGATCCCCAATCTTGTATTCTTCAGCCATTGGGTTCCTCATGGTTTAAGGATTCCAGCGAGTATCGCCCCGGCGTCATGACCCGTCAAACCCCGCCGGAACGCCGCCTATCCGGCGCCGGGGGCGCGGGTGTGAGGACCCGCCGGGGCGGGGCGTCGCCGCGGCGATCAGGGAAGCCCGCCGATCTCGAGGCGTTTCTTCCGTCTCGGGCGCTCCCACACCACGCCGGGAAAACCCTTCAAGGGTACGAGCGGTTCGCCCCTGTAGGCCCACTCCGGCGCCTCCTCTATCGCGAGATGATAGAGGGGCTCACGGCCGGTGCGGCCCGCGAAGAGCGCGCGAGGTATGTTCACCATCTGCGGCGAGTGGGTTCGCTCGTAGGTCAGTGGGGTTCCGCATCGCGCGCAGAAACTCCGCGCCGTCCCCGCCGCCAGGTCCTCGAAGCGGGTGATTCCAGCTTGGCCCTTCGTCACGCGAAAGCGGCTGCGCCAGCTTCCGACCCAGGTGGCGTAGGCGCCGCCGTGCGCGCGCCGGTTCGCGGCGGAATGATCATGCCAGGCCCAGCGGGCGGGAACCTCGATTTCGAGTTCCACGTCGCCGCAAAAACATTGGCCACGGGCCCGCGGGCCGGATGCGTCTCGGGTTTTGGCGGCGCGCCTTGCCATGGTCAAATATCACCTCGACGGGCCGGAAGCTCCAGATCGATCCTGAGCCCTCTTTTTACACCTCTCCCATCGGGAGAGGGAGGGGCCCGCGCCCTCTTGGGCGTGGGAGTGTGAGGGGTTGCCCGCTATCCGATTGAGCCGACGGCTTGCGTAAAGGCGCTGAATCATGGCGTGAAATCCCCGGCCGCGTAACCCCTCACCCTCCCATGGCTTCGCCATGGGCCCCTCCCACTCCCTACGGGAGAGGTGTTGCTCGCCTGTCCGGGCCAAATGTCTGAATCCGGCAGCGATGAAGGGGAGGGAGGAAGCGCGCCCCTCACCCGAAATCCGGCCCAAACCGGATATTCCCCGCCTCCAACCCTTTCACCACCACCTCCAGCCCGCCGGACTTGATCATCCATTCGAGGCGATGGTCGCGGTATTCACGCTTGAACAGGCCCCGCGCCACCAGGCCGGCGACGTCGGAGCCGGCGATGTCGAAGGCGCGGGCCTCGGCCAGGGTCGTCGCCACCGCCGGGCGCGCCGAGACCCGCTCCAGCCACGCGGCCAGAGCGGAGCCCTCCGCCGGCGCGTTGCCGACGCTGACCGAGGTTGCCACGAACGGGGCGACGGCGAGATCCCCCCAACCGAATTCCTCGCCGTTGAACCAGGCCCGGTCTCCGAGCTGGCGTTCCAGCCAGGCGAAGAAGCCCCGGGTCTGGCGGGCGGCGGCGGCGGTCAGGCTCGCCGCCAGCTCGCCCTGCGCGCGCCTGAACCAGCCGATCTCGCCCAGGCCCCAGTTGACCGCCTCGAAGTGGGTGTCCATCACCTCCTCGATCATCCGCGCGCGGGCGCGGTCGGCCGCGCCGGCCGGCAGCAGGGCCGGGGCCGGCCAGCGGTCCTCGATGTATTCCAGGATGATGGTCGAATCGAATACCGCCGTCTCGCCGTCGATCAGCACCGGGACCTCGGCCCTGGGATTGGCAACCGCGAAGTCCCCCGCCGCGCCGCCGGCGCCCAGGCCGCCGGGCAGGGCGGCCTCGAAGTCGACTCCCTTTTCGCGCAGGGCGATCTTGACCTTCTGGGCGTAGGGCGAGAGCGGATGTTCGTAGAGGGTGACCATGTCAGGCCTCGTTGCAGAAGATGACCGCGCCGGCGGCCCCGAACATCCCGCCCACGCCGAGGCTCATCGCGATCTTGGCCCCCGGAACCTGGGCCGGGGCGATCCCGCGCATCTGCCGCACGCTCTCCTGCAGGGCGTACATGCCGTACATCCCCGAATGCATATAGGAGAGCCCGCCGCCGTTGGTGTTGAGCGGCAGGCGCCCGCCCGGCGCGGTGTTCCGTTCACGGATGAACGCCGCGGCCTCGCCTGGCTTGCAGAAGCCCAAGTCCTCCAGCCCATAGAGCGGCAGATGGGCGAAGGCGTCGTAGATCATCAGATGATCGACCGCGCCCTGGCCGATCCCCGCCTCCTCGAAGGCCTTCGCCCCCACCACGCGGAAGGCCCGCGAAGAGGTGAAGTCCGCCATCTGGCTGACCATCGGCGTCTCGACGCTCTCCCCGGTCCCCAGGATGTAGACCGGCCGCCTCGGAAAATCCCGCGCCCGCTCAGCGCTGGTCAGAATGAGGGCCCCGCCGCCGTCGGTGACCAGGCAGCACATCAGCTTGCGGAACGGCCAGGCGATCATTTCCGAGGCTAGCACGTCCTCGACGGTGATCGGCTCGCGATAGCTCGCCCGCGGGTTCAGCCCCGCCCATTCGCGCTGGATCACCGCGACGGTCGCCAGATCCGCCTCGGTGACGCCATAGGTCTTCATGTAGCGCGGGGCGGGAATGGTGAACATCGTCGGCGCGCCCGTGACCCCGAAAGGGGCCTCGAACTGGCCCATCAGGCTCGAGCCGCCCCGCGCGCCGAAGCCGCCGCCGGCCCCGACCCGCGAGCGGCCGCTCTCGCCATGGGTGATCAGGACGGTCCGGCACAGGCCCTCGTTGATCGCCGCCGCCGCGTGGCGCACGTGCAGCATGAACGAGCAGCCGCCCACCGCCGTGCCGTCCACCCAGGTCGGGGTGATCCCCAGATAGTGGGCGATGGCGGTGGGGCTCTCGCCGGCGGTGGCGACGCCGTCGATGTCGGCGGGTTTCAGGCCGGCGTCGGCCAGGGCGTTGAGCGCCCCGTCGGCGTGCAGGCCGATCACCGACATGTCGGGGATCTTGCCAAGGCGCGTGGTCTCGGCGGCGCCGACGACGGCGACGGAGCGGGGTTTCATCGGGCCGGCCGGAAGAAGGGCAAGGCGATGTCGCCGAAAGTCTCGAACACCACCTCCACCGCCATATCCAAGGCCAGCGCCTCGGGCGTCTGCGGGCAGCCGACGATGTTGGTCATCATTCTGGGCCCCTCTTCGAGGGCGACCACGGCGATGGAGTGGGGCTCGCTTCCCATGTCCGGGCGCGGCCGGTGGTTGATCACATAGCTGTAAAGGCTCGCCCGGCCGCTGGCCTTGTAGGCCTCCACCGCGCGCGAGCCGCACGCCGGGCAGAACGGCCTGGGCGGGAAATAGCTTTGCCGGCACTGCGTGCAGCGCTGCAGCCAAAGCTCCCCCGCCTTGCACCCCGCCCAGAAATGCGCCGTCTCGGGCGTCGGCTGCGGAAGGACTCGGTCCATGGCCTCTCGTGTCGAGGCTTTTCCGCTGGGGAAGGCAAGGGGGCGCCCTCGATCTTGACCGGAAGGGCGCCGGTGGCGACAAGCGGGCGTGCCCGACGATCCGTCCATGACCGGCGATCGCGACCCCGACTGGTGGCGCGGGGCGGTGATCTATCAGGTCTATCCGCGCAGCTTCCGGGATACGACCGGCGACGGCGTCGGCGACCTCGCGGGGGTGATCGAAAAACTGCCCTACATCGCCTCCCTGGGCGTGGACGGCCTGTGGCTCTCGCCGTTCTTCGCCTCGCCGATGAAGGACTTCGGTTACGATGTCAGCGACTACCTCGCCGTCGACCCCCTGTTCGGGACCCTGGCCGACTTCGACGCCCTGATCGAGCGCGCCCACGACCTGGGGCTCAAGGTCATCATCGACCAGGTCTGGTCCCACACCTCCGAGCGGCATGCCTGGTTCCTTCAGAGCGCCGCCTCGCGGGAAAACCCCAAGGCCGACTGGTACGTCTGGGCCGACGCGAAAGCCGACGGCTCGCCGCCCAACAACTGGCAGGCCGCCTTCGGGGGGCCGTCGTGGACCTGGAATCCGCGCCGCCGGCAATATTACCTGCACAATTTCCTCGAGGAGCAGCCGGACCTGAACTTCTGGAACCCCGACGTCCAGGATGCGATCCTGGACGTCGCGCGCTTCTGGCTGGAGCGCGGCGTGGACGGCTTTCGCCTGGACGTGATCAACTACCTCTTCCACGACCGGGCGCTGCGCGACAATCCAGCCCTGCGCCGCGCCCGCCCGGCTGCCCTGCCGACCGGTTTCCAGCGTCACGTGCACGACCGCTCCCAGCCCGAGACCCTGGCCTTCGTCTCCCGATTGCGGGCCTTGCTGGACGCCCGCGGCGGGCGGATGGCGGTCGGCGAGATCGTCGATCCCGCCCCGCTGGAGCGGCAGCGGCAATATACAGAGCCGCCGGACCGCCTGCACACCGCCTACAGCTTCTATCTGCTCGACGCCCGGGCCGCGACGCCGGCCCTCTTCGCCGGGGCGCTGGAGGCCTGGGCGGGCGCCGCCGGCTGGCCGGCCTGGTCCCTGGGCAACCACGATGTGCCCAGATTCGCCTCCCGGCTGGCGCGATCGGGAACCCGCCAGGAGGCCAAGATCCTGCTGGCCGCCCTGGTCTGCCTGCGCGGAACCGTCTTCCTCTACCAGGGCGAGGAACTGGGCCTGCCCCAGGCCCATGTGCCGTTCGAGGCCCTGCGCGACCCCTTCGCCATCGCCGCCTGGGCCGGCGGCGCGGGCCGCGACGGCGCCCGCACCCCGATGCCGTGGACCGCCGACGGGCCGGGCGCGGGGTTTTCGGCCACCGCGGAAACCTGGCTGCCGATCGATCCGGCCCACCGGCCTCTGGCCGTCGATGTCCAGGAGGCCGACGAGGGCTCCGTCCTCGCCTTCACCCGGCGCCTCGTCGCCCTTCGACGGTCATGGGCGGCCTTGCGCCTGGGCGAGGCGGTCGTGCTGGACGCCCCTCCCGGCGTGCTGGCCTTCGAGCGGGCCCTCCCCGGCGAGCGCCTGCTGTGCGTCTTCGAACTGGCCGGCGCGGCCGCGGAATTCGCGACGCGCGGCCGGTGGGAGCTGCTCGCGCCCTTCGCCGACGCCGTCACCCTCCGCCGCGGCCTCCTGCGCCTGACTCCCTACGGCGGGGCGGTGCTGAGAGGGCGAGATATGCCATCGTAAGCCCCGGAGCGCGGGGTTTGTCAGCCCGCTCTTTGCCCGATCACCCTTCACCCGCGCTTTTAGAGCGGGCTGGAAGCCCGCGCTCCGATCACCGCGCCGCCGTAGCAACTCCCCGCATCCGTCTGCTACCATCGGCGCCAAAGGACGATCGGGAGACCTTCGGCATGACCACCCACAACGCCGGCCTGGTGCGCGCCCTGGTGCTGGTCGGGCCGACCGGCGGGGGCAAGACGACCCTGATGGAGGCCATGGCCTCGGGGGCCGGAGCGGCCGAGCGGCGCGCAGGGGCCCAGGCGGACCGGATCGGCGACGCCAGCCCCGAGGCCCGTGCCCGGGGCCATTCGGTGGAGCTCAATTTCGCGAGCTTCGAGTTCCTCGGCGACCGGTACGCCGTGATCGACTGCCCAGGCTCGGTGGAGCTGGCGGCCGAGGCCGACGCCGCCCTGCCGGCCGCCGACATGGCCCTGATCGTCGCCGACCCCGATCCGGCCAAGGCCGTGCTGCTCCAGCCGATCATCCGCCAGCTCGAGCAGCTGGGCGTGCCCCGCGCCCTGTTCGTCAACAAGATCGATCAGGCCCGCGGGCCCCTGGACGCGCTGCTCGCCGCCCTGGCGCCGGTGAGCGCCGTCCCGCTGGTCGCCCGCCAGATCCCGATCGTGGAGGACGAGAAGGTGGCCGGTTTCGTCGACCTGGCCCTGGAGCGGGCCTTTGTCTGGCGCGCCGGCGCGGCGTCGGAACTCATCGAGCTCTCCGGCGAGCTGGCCCGGGTCGAGGCCGACGCCCGCTTCCACATGCTCGAGCAACTGGCCGATTTCGACGACGAGCTGATGGAGCAGCTGCTCTCGGACGTGACCCCCAGCCGCGACCTGGTTTTCGCCGACCTCGTCGCCGACATGAACGGCGGCCTGATCGTGCCGGTGTTCTTCGGCTCGGCCCTGACCGGCGCCGGGGTGCCGCGGCTCCTCAAGGCCCTGCGCCACGAGGCGCCCGGCCCCGATCGCGCCGCCGCCCGCCTGGGCCTGGAGCGGCCATCCGTCTGGGTGGTCAAGACCGCCTACGCCGGCCAGGCCGGCAAGCTCGCCTATGGCCGGGTGTTCGGGGCGCCCCTGGCGGACGGCGCCGACCTCACTCTTCCAAGTGGCGACAAGGCGCGGGTCGGGGGCCTCTTCGGCGTCCACGGCGCGGCGCTGAAGAAGATCGCGGTCGCGCCGGTGGGCGAGATGGTGGCGATCGGCAAGGTCGAGGCGGCGGCGGCGGGCCAGGTGCTGACCGTCGGCGCGGGGGGCGCCGCGCGGGCTGCCCCGGCTCCGCCCCGCCCGCCGCTCTTCGCCCTGGCCATCTTCGCCGCCAACCGCAAGGACGACGTGCGGCTCT
Source organism: Caulobacterales bacterium (assembly GCA_038323535.1). GTDB lineage: Bacteria > Pseudomonadota > Alphaproteobacteria > Caulobacterales > Caulobacteraceae > Acaudatibacter. The sequence goes on along the minus strand of JBBQGZ010000004.1, from coordinate 44,435 downwards.
CCGGGGCCCTGGCCAAGCTGATCGAGGAGGATCCCGGCCTCAAACTGACCCACGATCCCGAAAGCCATCAGGTGCTGGTGTCCGGCCAGGGCGAAGGCCACGTGCGGCTCACCCTCGAGCGGCTCAAGCGCCGGTTCGGCGTCGACATCGCCACCGAGGCCCCCGCCACGCCCTACCGCGAGACCATCGTCGCCGGCGCCACGCAGCGCGGCCGCCACAAGAAGCAGACCGGCGGCCACGGCCAGTTCGGCGACGTCGTGATCGAGATCAAGCCCCTGCCGCGCGGGGCCGGCTTCGCCTTCACAAGCAAGATCACCGGCGGGGCGGTGCCCCGGCAGTGGATCCCGGCGGTCGAACAGGGGGTGGGCGACGGCCTGGCCAAGGGGCCGCTCGGCTTTCCGGTGGTGGACCTGGAGGTCACCCTCACCGACGGCTCCTATCACAGCGTCGATTCCTCGGAGATGGCGTTCCGCACCGCCGGGCGGGTGGCGATCGAGGAAGGCCTCAAGCACTGCGGCTCGTCCCTGCTCGAACCGATCGAAAAGCTGACCGTCTTCGCGCCGGCCAGCGCGATCTCCAACGTCACCTCCACCCTCTCCTCCCGGCGAGGACAGATCCTGGGCTTCGGCCCCCGGGACGGCTGGCCCGGCTGGGACGTGATCGAGGCCTATCTGCCCCAGTCCGAGCGCCACGACCTGATCGCCGATCTGCGCTCCCTGACCCAGGGCCTGGGCAGCTTCGAAGCCCGCTTCGACCACATGGCCCCCCTCACCGGCCGCCTGGCCGAAGAGATCTCGGCCAAGCGGCGATAGACCTTACAATCCTCCCCCGCCGTCTTGCGGGGGAGGGGGACCCCGAAGGGGTGGAGGGGGCGGCCACCCCAAAAACCCCCCCCCGCCCGTGAACCAAGCTCACCCCTGGGGGTTCTTCCTTGACCTAAAAGGAGAGCGCCCATGTTCACCCTGCCCGACCTGCCTTACGCCTACGACGCCCTGGCCCCGGTCATCTCCGATCGGACCTTGCATTTCCACCACGACAAGCACCACGCTACCTACGTCAAGACCTTGAACGAACTGCTGGACGCGGCCGGCAAAGCGCCCGCCAGCCTCGAAGAGGTGATCATCGCCAGTTCCAAGGCCGGCGAGGCCAAGCTCTACAACAACGCCGCCCAGGCCTGGAACCACGCCTTCTTCTGGGTCGCCATGACGCCGGAGGCCAAGAAACCCGAAGGCGATCTGGCGGCGGCGATCGAGGCGTCGTTCGGCGGCCTCGCCAAACTGCGCGAGACCTTCGTCGCCGAGGGGGGCGCCCACTTCGGTTCGGGCTGGCTGTGGCTCACGGCCCGGCGCGACGGGGCTCTGGCGGTCCGCGCTCTGCACGACGCCAAGGACACCGTGACCGACCCGGACGTGACCCCCCTGCTGGTCTGCGACCTTTGGGAACACGCCTACTATCTGGACTATCAGAACGACCGCAAAGCCTTCCTCGAGGCCTGGTTCGACGCCCTGCCCAACTGGCCGTTCGCCGCCTCGCAGTTCAAGGCGGCTAGCGGCGGCGGGGAGGCCTGGCGCCACCCCGCCCCCTCTGGAGACGAAGCCTCGGCCCGGGCGGCCTGAGCGCGGCGCGGGCTTGAATGGCCAGCCCGGCGAGGGACATCCGCCTGCTCATCGCCGACGTCGATGGAACCCTGGTCACCCAGGACAAGGTCCTCACCCCCCTCGCCATCGCGGCGGCCCGGGACCTCGCCGCCGCCGGGATCGCCCTGGCCGTGACCAGCGGCCGGCCGCCGCGGGGCATGGCCATGCTGATCGAACCCTTGCGGCTGACGACGCCGATCGCGGGCTTCAACGGCGGGGTGTTCGTCGCCCCCGATATGACGGTGATCGAGAGCCACAGCCTCGACCCGAAGGCCGCCGGCGCCGCTCTTCGCCTGATCCTGGGCCAGGGCCTGGACGCCTGGATCTACACCCCGGGCGCCTGGCTCGTCCGCGACCCGGGCGCGCCCCACGTGGCGCGCGAAGCCTGGACGGTGAAGTTCGACCCTGTGGTTGCGGCGTCCTTCGACGCCGAGTTGTCGAACGTGGTCAAGATCGTCGGCATTTCGGATGACCTGGCCCTGGTCGCGCGATGCGAAGCGGATGTGCGGGACGCCCTGGGGGCCACGGCCAGCGCCGCGCGCTCCCAGCCCTATTACCTCGACGTGACCCACCCTAAGGCGAACAAGGGGGCGGTGGTGGCGAACCTCTCGGGGCGCCTGGGCATCCCCGCCGCCCAGATCGCCACCATCGGCGACATGCCCAACGACGTGCTGATGTTCGCCCAGAGCGGCTTCTCCATCGCCATGGGCAATGCCGCCGCCGAGGTGAAGGCCCGCGCCGACGCCGTCACCGACGCCAACGACGACGAAGGCTTCGCCAAGGCCGTGCGGCGATTCATCCTGCCCGCTCTCCGTCCCCGGCTATGACGGTTCCTGTGAGGACCCCGCCTCCTTCTCCAGCTTGCACACCAGCCGGTCGTCTTCCCACACCTCGGCGGCGAAATAGGCCTTGGAGGAGGCGAGGCGCTGGGCCGCGATTTCGCCGGCGCGCTCGTCGCCCTGGACCGTGACCGAGTCCAGGTGCGGCACGCTGTAGCGCCGGTCGTGGATGTAGAGCACATAGGTCTTCACGGCCCCTCCGGCGGCGTTGATATTCCGCGCCGCGCCCGCGCAGTGTCGCCCAGGCGACAGACCGGCGGATAATTTCACGCCACTTCAGCGGGGTGCGGACATCATCACCGGCGCTTGAGAGTCCGTTTGCCCCCAAAGAGGGATCAGCGCCGCGCCGCGTCCGGCGGCGGGGCGGTCTCCGCCGCCTCGACGGCGTCGAGGATCAGCTTCGCCGTCGCCCGGGCGCAGTCGGCCGTCAGCACGAGCGCGAACGGGGCCTGGTCCGATTCGATCAGGATTTCCGCGCCCACCGTCCGGACCTTGAAGGGCATGTCGAAGGCGCCGAGCCGGGTGATCACGGTCATCAAGCCTTGATCCAAACCCACGGAACGAGCCGCGCCTCGCTCTTGTTCCTTCGGTGGCGATGACGGATGATGGCAAGGTCTTGGGTGGGCGCCGACGTGGCAATTCGAAACTGGGTGGTTCGCGCGTTCAAGCCGTCCGATCGCGCGGCCCTCGAGGCGGATCTGACCGCCGTTTCCCTGGCCGCCGGCGACGTGCTGTTCGAGCCGGACTACCCGGTCGACTTCGTCTATTTCCCCAATACCGCGGTGCTGTCGGTGATCACCGTGATGGCCGACGGCCGCGCGGTCGAGAGCGACACGGTGGGCTGCGAAAGCGTGGTGGGCGTCCTGGCCGCCCTGGGGGCCACGGTCTCGACCGGCCGGACCCTGACCCAGATTCCCGGATCGGCCCTGCGGCTTTCCGCGGCGCGGCTGCGCGCCCAGGCCGACGTCAGCGCCGACCTGCGCCGCCTGCTGGTGCGCCACGCCTCGGCCAATCTGGCCCAGGCCCATCAGTCGGTGGCGTGCAACGCCCTGCACGGGGTGGGCCAGCGCCTGTGCCGTTGGCTGCTGATGAGCCAGGATCGCACCGCCAGCGAGGCGGTCGAGCTGACCCAGCAGTATCTGGCCACCATGGTCGGGGTGCAGCGCACCACCATCACTCAGGCCCTGCGCGACCTCACCGCCTCCGGCCTGATCCGCCAGGGCCGCGGCCGCATCCATATTCTCGACCGCGCCGGCCTGGAGGCCCGCGCCTGCGAATGCTACCAGGCGGTGCAGGCCGACCTCGAACGCCTGATCGGCGTCTCACCGTCCTGAGGCGGAACATTGTCCCGCCCGGGCCGTTGACCGCCACACACGCGGGTCCTGACCTGGAGGGCGTCCTATGAGAGTTCGGGGTCTCGGCGCGGCGACCGGCGCCGCCCTGGCGCTGGCCGCAAGCGCCGCGGGGGCGACCCCCGCGCCGGGCGCGCCGGTCGTCCTCAGTTCCGGCGTCCTGCCGCCGAGCTCCACCCTCGGCGCCGGCTCGCCCGGCCGCGGATCCGCCGCCGCGCCTCCCGCCACGGCGCCGGGCGGTGTGCCCCCTGCTTCGGCGCCGGGGGGCGTGCCTCCCGCCTCGGCCCCGGGCGGCGTACCCGACTCCCCGATCGGGGCGGCCGGCCCAACGGTCCCCGCGGCCGCTCCGACCGCCAGTGGACCAGGAAGTGACGCGACGGCCACCACGGCCATGCCCGCCGCGGCCCCGGACACGACCGGCCACCGCGGCTTCCCCTGGGGCCTGCTGGGACTGGCGGGGCTGGCCGGCCTCATCGGCTTGCGCCGCCCAAAGGGCCGCCCCGCCGTCGCGACGGCCACCGATCCCACCCCGGGTCTTTAGGGCGCGCCGGCGCGTCGCCCCCATCTGGACCTACGGGCCACCCTCTCATGCAGAACACCTCTCCCGTAGGGAGAGGGAGGGGCCCATGGCGAAGCCATGGGAGGGTGAGGGGTTACGGCGCCAGGAGATTTCACTCTATGTTTCAGTGTTTTGACGCAGTCCGCCGGCCAAATCGGACAGCGGGTAACCCCTCACCCTCCCACGCCCAAGTGGGCGCGGGCCCCTCCCTCTCCCTTTGGGAGAGGTGTTTCGTGGCCGACCTTCCAGAGTGCGTCGCGCACCGAACGGGAGATGGGCGCACATCCTAGATGCCGAGGGGAGGCAAGGACGATGGTTCGGGCGTCTACGCCCCGTTCTGGCACACCGTCAGGGGGGTGCCTTGGAAGGTGAACTGCTTGTTGAGCGAGGCCTTCTTGGGCGCCCCGAAATAGGGCATCCAGACCAGATCCTGCAGATTGTAGATGAAGCCGCCGCGCCCGGTGTAGGGGAAGCCGCCGAAGTTCGCCTCCCGCTCCAGCGGGTCGCCGTTCTCCAGGATACCGCAGGGCGAGTTGTTGTTGGTGAACGGGTCGAGCAGCCATTCGCCGACTTCGTGGGAAAGCGCGGAGACGTCCTGGGAGAAGGCGCCGGGTGTGCCGATATAGTTGAACTCCATATAGGTCTGGGACCCGTTCGCCGAATGGTAGCCGCCGATGCAGCAGCCGCCCTCGGTGAAATAGGAATCATAGGCCACGAAGATCGGCAGGGAGCTGCTGGTGATCTCCGGATGAGCCGCCATGATCGCCGCGAACTGGTTGTCCATGAAGAAGATGTCGGCCAGCGCCACCTTGACGCCGAACTCGGTGCCGACCCTGCCTTGATTGGCCGGCACATTGATCGTCTGCTCGGGCAGGACCGTCGGGTCCCCCAAAAGGGTGTGCCAGCCGGGATTGCCCCGCACCGCCCGCCAGAAGTCGCCGCGCTGATAGGCGTCGATATACTGGGTATGGCCCAGATTGGCCCCGGCGGAGACGAAATCCACGTCGCTCTTGAAGATCGGTGAATCGAGGGTGTTCCTGAGCGCGGTTTTGCCGTTGGACTGCTTGGTCTTGGTGCTGAAGGTCTTGCCGCCGACCACGATCTTGACCGGAATGACGAACACCGGCGTGGTGGTCGCCGCCCCGGCGGTCGGCTCGGTGCCGACGAACCGGGCGTTATAATTCTGGCTCTGGTAGGTCCAGCCGAAGTTCCAGGTGGTCAGGCCGCTCTGGTCGGCCTGCAGTTCCGGGTGCTTGGCCGGCAGCACGGCGAACCGGGCCTTGGACGGCAGGGTGTCGGCTCCGGCCGGCTGGGCGAGCGCCGCCCCTCCCGCGCCGGCCAGGCAAAGCCCGACGGCCAGGATGCGGGCGGGCGGCAAAAAGCGACTGAACGCCATTTTAGGGATTCCTCCTCGAGTGATTGTGTGTCCCCTCCGGGCCCCGGGGGGCGGGCCGCCAAGCGGCGAGGGAGGGTTAGACCCGCCGCCCGGGTTTGTCGAGCCGTTGTCCAAGCCTATCGACACCGCCCGCGAAGCCGTGGCAGGTTCGAAGGAAAGGAGATGAAATCATGTGGGTCGCCATCGCCATCTTCCTGGCCCTCTGCTGGGTGGTGGGTTTTCTGCTGTTTCACGTCGCCAGCTTTCTCATTCACATCCTGCTGTTGGTCGCGGTTGTCGCCCTGATCTATCATTTCGTCAGAAAAAGAGGCGCGCCTTAGCGCCATCGGCGTCGCCGGATAAGGAAGGTTCATGCCCAACGCCCTCATCGTCGGCGCGTCGCGGGGGATCGGCCTTGGGCTGGCGCGGGAGTTCTCCTCTCGCGGCTGGGCCGTGACCGCCACCGTCCGCGGTCCCGCCCCGGAACTCGCCAAGCTGGCCGAGGCTTCGGGCGGCGAGCTTCGCGTCGAAACCGTCGACACCGCCGATGTCGCCTCCGGTGAGGCTTTGCGCGAGCGCCTGAAGGATGAGACCTTCGATCTGGTCCTCATCAACGCCGGCGTCGGCGGGCCCGCGGGCAAGAACCCGCGCACCGTTTCGCATGGCGAATTCACCGACCTCTTCGTCACCAACGCCCTGGGCCCCGTGCGCTTGGCCGAGCTGCTGGCCAAGGCCATGAGGCCGCGGACCGGCGTCGTGGGGTTCATGACCTCGCAGCTCGGCAGCGTCGCGAACAACACCACCGGAGGAACCGAACTCTACCGCGCCAGCAAGGCCGCCCTGAACTCCCTGGTCCGCAGCTTCGCGGCCCGCCACAAGGACAAGGGCCTGGCCGTCCTGGCCCTCCATCCAGGCTGGGTGCGCACCGACATGGGCGGGGCCCATGCCGCCATCGATGTCGAAACCAGCGCCCGGGGCCTCGCCGACGTGGTCGAGCGCGCGCGCGACGACCGCCGCGACGGCTTCTTCGACTACAAGGGTGATGCGTTGCCGTGGTGAATGGGCGGCCCCCGGCGGTTCGGGCGCCTTCGCCTATCCATGACTATTCGCATGAGTCATCCCACGAGCAGGCGCCGCGCCTCGTTCCACCAGCGCTCGACCGCTTCGGCGGCCGGCGCCGCCCTGGCCAGCGCGGCCGACTGCCCGGCCCACATTTGCATGCGACGCGCATCCCTGGTCTCGGCCGCGACCTTTCTCATCCCGGCGGTGAGGCCGCGTTGCACCGGATAGGCCGCCGGCCTCGGAGCACCGGCTCCTCCGGCCGCGATGACATAGTCGGTCGTCACCGCGCGTCCCAGGCGTCCAGAAAAGGCGCGGGTCAAGGCCGTCCGTTCTGGCTCGAGTTCGCCAAGAGCGTCGGCCCAGGCCGGATTTGTCTCGGCTTCGGGGCATCGCAGGAAAGCCGTGCCGATCTGCACCGCGCTGGCGCCCAGCGCGAGCGCGGCGGCGACGCCCCTTCCGTCGGCGATCCCACCCGCCGCGATCACCGGAATGGAGACGTTGTCGACGATCCTCGGCAATAGCGAAAAGAGGCCGGCCAGTTGACGCTCGGCGGCGCCCGCGTCGAAGGCGCCGCGGTGGCCCCCCGCCTCGAAACCTTGCCCCACGATCGCATCCGCTCCCGCCCGCTCGGCGAGACGCGCTTCTTCCAGGGTGGTCGCACAGGCAAACCAGGCGATGCCGCGTGCCTTGCAGCGGCGCACGAAATCCGGCGCGAAGAGCCCCATGATCGACGAAACCGCGCTCGGGCGGGCGGCAAGCAAGGCTTCGCACTGGGCGTCGAAGTCGGGCGGCGTCGCGTCTCCGGCGTCCGGCGAGACCGGCGGCCCCCACCGCCCGAGGAATTCCCTAACAGTGGCTTCATTCCGCGGATTCCGGCGGGGCGTTGGGTCCGGCGCCCAGAGATTCAATTGAAGGGGTCCGCCCCCCAAGGCTCGAAATTCCTCGACCCAGCCGATTATGCCCGCGGGCGCGGTCAACAACCCTCCCATGGCGCCCATGCCGCCAGCGGTCGAAACCGCCGCGGCCAGTGCGGTGGGACACGCGCCCGCCATCGGGGCCTCAATGATCGGGACCCTCAGCCCGAACCGCTCGCAAAATGCGGTCGCGCGTTCGGCCGGCTTGGCGATATTGCGCGACGACCCGGCGGTTGGCATTTTCTTTCGTCCTCCTGGAAAGTATTCCGATCACGCCTCGATCGGCCGCCGCCGTCACGATCGGACGACGGCGACAATGTATGAAGCCGGCTGGCCGATCGGTCAGACCGTCTCGATTTTCGGGCTTTTGACGAATGGGTCGAGCACCTGGACATTGCACCCCCTCACGTCGGCGATGTTGCGCGTGACCAGGACGAAGCCCTTCACCCGCGCCGTCGCCGCCAGCGCCCGATCTATCTGGTTCTTGTCCTTGGCGCCGAGCAAGCGCGCCCATTCGACAGCGACGGGCGCGTCGATCGGCACGAGTCGCGAGCCGTAGGCGGATTCCAAGGCGTCCAGTTCCGCCAGCTTCGCGGCAGCGAGCACGGGATCAATCTTTTTGCGGCGTTCCCACCCTCTGCGCTTTTCGAATAGCGTCGCGGCGCTGACCCGCAGGACCGCCGGGTCCACGCCGGCGAACCACGCGCGGACGTTTTTATGGCCGATTGGCGAAAGCTCCTTCGGCACGTTTTCGTCGAGCAGGTAGAGCGTCACGGAATCAGGCGCGGCCCGGCGGGGTCGCCATCGCTCTCCACGTCCCATACGCCCGACGAAGCCATGTCGCTCAACATCCGCTTCAGGCTGCGCCCAGGGAGGGGCCGGCCGGTCTTCGGATAGACCTTGACGTATTCCGCCGCCGCATCGACCTGCGCCGGCGTGAGGCCCGGGTAATCCTCCACGATCTCGGCCACGGTCTGGCCGCGCGTCAGCGCCGCGATCTCATAGACAGGCAGGTCTGTTCCGCGAAGGACCGGCTCGGCGCCGGGCCGTTCGACGATGAGTGTCTTTACCTCTTCAAGGCGTTTCAGACGCCCGGCGATGCGACGATCCACATCGACAAGCCGGAAAGTCATAACTCCGATCTCGAGATGATGGGCGTCGGTGGGCAGCCGGCGCACGGCCTCGTAGACTTCCCGCCGCCCGGCGGGGGTCAGCTTTCGATCGACCTCCCCTGAAATGGCGAGGAAGCGCAATTCGGCGGGTCCCACCTTCCGCAGCCGGATATTGCCTCGACGCTGGAGCTTGGCCTTGATGAGGCCTCGGTCGACAGCGCGGTTGATCGCGGTGTTGGACTGCCCCACCACATAGCCCGCTTCGTTCAGCGTCAGGCTGACGGCGTTCTCCACTAAAGACCTCCTACAAACTCATCCCACTATGGGGACGAATTTGTGGTTCGGCAAGCGGCGCCTCCCGGCCGCCCGCAAGACCGTCGAGTTTCGAAGGACATGGGTTCCTCGGCGGGAACGGAACGCCACCGCGCCGGCAAGGCTGCCCCCCGCGTGCTGAAGGTGACGCCCGCTCCCTACGGCTGCGCCACCAGCGTCGGGTGTAGCCGGCTCATCACCGGGGCGCCCAGGCCCGTGACCAGGTCGTAGCCGGCGGCGGCGTCGAAGCCGCCGTTGCTTCCCATCGTGATGTCGCGGAAGTTGTCGGTCTGGGCTAGGGGATAGAGGCGGCCGTTGAGCAGCCCCAGCGGGGGCTTGGAGGCCGCGCTGCGCGAGGCGTTGATCAGGGCGGTCAGGCCCGCCCAGATCGGCGCGGCCAGAGCGGTGCCGCCGACCTCGAACGAATCGCCATCGAGGATCATCAGGGCGCCGGTGCTGGGGTTGGCGTCGGCGGCCACGTCGGGTGTGGCCCGCATCGAATAGCCCGTGCCGATCTGATAGGCGGGCCGGGCGAACTTGGTGCTGACCCCCCCGCCGCTTCCGCTCCAGCCGTACTCCTTTTGCACCTCGCCGCCTTCCTTGAGCTTCAGGCTGGTGCCGCCCACCGCGGTGACATTGGGGCTGGTGCCGTAGAACGAGGGCTCGCTCGTGCCCGGGCCGCAGGCGTGCGAACCCGAGTCCCCGGAGGGCGCGAAGACGCTCGCGCCCAGCGACGACATGACGGCGAAGAAGTTGTCGTCGGTCTCGGCCTGGCTTTCCGACACCGAGGTTTCACAGGCGCCGATGGTCAGGGCGACCTGGGTGATCGCCATGCCTCCCCTCAGGTCGTGGATCACCGCCTGGAAGGCGGTGTCGAGGTTGCCGAACCCCAGGGTCTTGGAGGCGTAGACCCTCACCTTGCTGTTCGGCGCGACCGAGCTGGCGGTCTCGACCTCGAGGCTCTCCTCGCCCCCCGGCGCCGGGAGGTTTCCCGGCACGGCCTGGATCAAGGCGATGTTCGTGAGGCTCTGGGCCACCTTGGTGATCGACCAGAACTTGGTCAGGTCCCGGAGCTTGGGGAAGGTGTCGATGACGATGGCGGTCCGCGTGCCCGCCCCGCCGTCGCCCAGGCCCTGGGCCGAATAGGCGCTGATCCAGGCGGCCGGGAACAGCGGCGGGCGGATGATGCTCAGCGGATGGGCGACACCCGTCCCGTGGGCGTGGAGATGCGGCTGCAGGCCGTTGACCCCGACCGCCCGCCCGGCGAACGCCGCCGGAAGCACCGGCTCGCTGTCGGCCGAAACGAACACCTGGCCCTCGGAGAGAATGCGCGAGAAGTGTGCGCCCAGGGCGCGGGAGACCGCCCCCGCGGTCCCGGCTGCCTCGATCGTCAGGCGGTCCTCCCAGGTCTTCTCGATGGTGAGCCCCTGGGCCGTCAGCCAGGCGGCCGCCGCGCCGTAGTCCGCCCGGGTCGGCAAATGGCGCCGCTCCAGGTCCGCATAGCTCATCGTCCGGCCGGCCTGGTTGCTCCGCGTCAGGCCGGCGCCGTCGCGCAAGGCCAGGGCCATCTGGAAGTGGACGACGCTCTCGGGGCTCGCCTCGCCCAGCACCCTGACGTCGGGGGTGAAGCGCACGACGCTCCTGGCCGATGCGCCCGGCGCCGCCGCCAGGGCGCACAGCGCCGCGCTCGCCAGGGCCGCGCGCCGCCACCCGCGCCGACCGGTGAAACTGTTCATTTTTTTTAAGGCGCCCCGACGGAATGTCGCCACGGCACGTCACACGGCCCCCGAAGAGGTGTCAAGCCGGAGCGGCGCGACCTTTCGAAGCGGGGGACACCCACTAATCCTCCCCCATGGATGGTTTCATGGGGGAGGGGGACCGCGAAGCGGTGGAGGGGGCGGGGCCGGCCCGCGCCCCAGACGGTTGACACGGTCGCCCGCGAGCGGTCACTCCCCACCATCCTCCGATGACCGTCCACGCCCCCCGCACCCTGCGCGCCAACGACACCCTCGATGTGATCGGCGAGCTGGACCGCAAGGTCCATTGGCTCTCGGCCTGGACGATCCATCACGCCAACCATCTGCGGCCCAATCGCGACGGCCTCAAGGTCGGCGGCCATCAGGCGTCCTGCGCCTCCCTGGCGACGGTGATGTCGGCGCTTTATTTTTCCGTGCTGCGACCGCAGGACAAGGTCGCGGTCAAGCCGCACGCCAGCCCGGTCTTCCACGCCATCCAGTACCTCTACGGCCGCCAGAGCCTGGACCAGCTCCAGCGCTTCCGGGGCTTCGGCGGCGCGCAGTCCTACCCCTCCCGGACCAAGGATCAGGACGCGGTGGACATCTCCACCGGCTCGGTGGGGCTCGGCGTCGCCATGACCGCCTTCGCCTCGATCGCCCAGGACTATCTGCTGGCCCACGACCTCATTGCGCCCGGGCGCGCCGGGCGGATGATCGCCTTGCTGGGCGACGCCGAACTCGACGAGGGCAACATCTACGAATGCGCCCTCGAGGGGGCCAAGCATTCCTTACGCAACTGCTGGTGGATCGTCGACTACAACCGCCAGAGCCTGGACGCGACCACCGCCGAGCGCATGCATGTCCGCTTCGCCGACATCTTCACCGCCCTCGGCTGGGACGTGATCACCCTCAAATACGGCCGCGCCCTGGAGGCCGCCTTCGCCCGGCCCGGGGGCGCGCGCCTGCGCGCCTGGATCGACGACTGCCCCAACGACCTCCATGCCGCCCTCAGCTTCCAGGGCGGCGCGGCCTGGCGCGCGCGGATTTCCGCCGACCTCGCCAGCGATCCCGACATCCCGGGCCTGCTGGGCGCCTACGACGACGCCGCGCTGGGCGCCGTGATGACCAACCTCGCCGGCCACGACCTCGGCCTGCTTCTGGACACCTTCCACGCGGTCGCCGACGAGCGGCCGAAGTTCTTCATCATCTACACCCTCAAGGGTTTCGGCCTGCCCTTCCAGGGTCACAAGGACAACCACTCCGGCCTGATGACGGCGGCCCAGATGGAGACCTTCCAGGCCGGCATGACCGTGGCCCGGGGCGAGGAGTGGTCGCCTTTCGCCGGCCTGCCCCGGCCCGCCGAGGACTACGCCGCCTTCCTGCGCGCCACGCCCTTCGCCGCCCGCGCGCCGGCGCCCCCGGCGCCCCGCGTCGCGGTTCCGGGCGCCGCCGAATTCCCCGCCCCCAAGGGGCGCCAGTCGACCCAGGTGGCCTTCGGCAAGATCCTCAACGACCTGGCGCGCGCCGGCGGCCCCCTGGCCGACGCCATCGTCACCACCTCGCCGGACGTCACCGTCTCCACCAACCTCGGCGGCTTCGTGAACCAGCGCGGCCTCTTCGCCCGGGGCGCCCGCGAGGACCGTTTCCGCGCCCACAAGATCGCCTCGCCCCAGCGCTGGCATGCGCATCCCGGGGGCCAGCACATCGAGCTCGGCATCGCCGAGAACAACCTCTTCCTGCTGCTGGGCGCCCTGGGGCTGGCCGGCCCCCTGTTCGGCCGCCGGCTGATCCCGATCGGTACCCTCTACGACCCCTTCATCAACCGCGGGCTCGATGCGCTCAACTACGCCTGCTACCAGGACGCGCGCTTTCTCCTCGTCGCCACCCCCTCGGGCGTGACCCTGGCCCCGGAAGGCGGGGCGCACCAGTCGATCCACACCCCCCTGATCGGCATGGCGCAGGACGGCCTTTCCTATTTCGAGCCGGCCTTCGTCGATGAACTGGCCCAGATACTGCGCTGGTCCTTTAGCCATCTGCAGGCCGACGACGGCGGCTCGGTCTATCTGCGCCTCTCGACCCGCGCCCTGGATCAGCCCACGCGGGAGACCGGCGAGGCCTGGATCGCCGACTTGATGGCCGGCGCCTATTGGCAGGCGCCGCCGAGCCCGGGGGCGGAGTTCGCGCTGGCCTATACCGGCGCCGTGGCGCCCCAGGCGATTGAGGCGTTCGACCAGATTCGCGAGGACTATCCGGGCGCCGGCCTCCTCGCCGCGCCCAGCCCCGACCTGTTGCATCGCGGCTGGTCCGCCGCCGTGGGAACCGGCCGCCCCTCCCACGCCGAGACCCTCCTGGCCCCGCTCGCCGAGCGCGCGCGCCTGGTCACCATCATCGATGGCCCGCCGGCCACCCTCTCGTGGCTGGGCGCGGTGCGCGGCCATCGCGTCGCGGCCCTGGGCGTGGGCCACTTCGGCCAGTCCGGCGACCTCCCCGACCTCTACCGCGCCCACCGCCTGGATGCCCAAGCCATCCTCGACGCCGCCGCGGCGGTGCTGTGGGCGGGGTAGGCGCGGCCTTGCGCCCCCTCCGTCACGGCGCGAGAGGGCGCCGCGCCACCTCCCCCGCTTCGCGGGTGAGGATTGAGAAAAACAAATCCTCCCCTGTGGATGGTTTCACGGGGGAGGGGGACCCCGAAGGGGTGGAGGGGGCGGGGGCCACGCGCAATCCCGCCCGAAAACCTACAATACAGAAAAGGAACAAACCCCATGTCCGGCGCGATCGGCCTCTCAGATGAAATCAAAGCCTACGTCCAAACCTGGGGCGTGCGCGAGCATCCGGCCCTCGCCCGCTGCCGCGCCGAGACCGCGGCCGACCCGCGCGCCCGGATGCAGATCGATCCCGAACAGGGCGCGTTCATGGGGGTTCTCATCGCCGCCACCCGCGCCCGCCGCGCGATCGAAGTCGGCGTCTTCACCGGCTATTCCTCGACCGCGACCGCCCTGGCCCTCGAGGCGATCCACGGCGAGAAGGCCGAACTCGTCGCCTGCGACCTCTCCACCGATTTCATCGAACGGGCCCGCGGCTATTGGCGCGAGGCGGGCGTGGAAGACGTGATCACCACCCGCGTCGGCCCCGCCGCGCAAACCCTCCAGGCCCTGATCGAGGAGGGCCGCGCCGCCGCCTTCGACCTGATGTTCATCGACGCCGACAAGACCGGCTACGACGCCTATTACGAACTCGGCCTCGCCCTGTTGCGCCCCGGCGGAACGATGCTGATCGACAACATGCTGTGGAGCGGCAAGGTCGCCGACCCCGCCGACACCTCCCCCGACACCGCCGCCCTTCGCCACCTCGCCGCCAAGATCCACGCCGACGACCGCGTCGATATGACCCTCGCCACCATCGGCGACGGGCTGTCGGTGGTGGTGAAGAGGTAGGGGCTCCTTGCCAAAACTACGTCGGAGGCGTAGGTGAGCGCCTTGAGATACGTATTCGACTCCGCCAAGAACGCGGTCAATCAGGCGAAGCACGGCGTTGCTCTCGCCTTGGCCGAAGTCCTGTTCGCCGGGCCGCTCGTGTCGATGGCGGATGATCGTTTTGACTACGGAGAGGTCCGCCAGATCGCGTTCGGCCTCATCCGCGACCGTCTTTTTGTATGCGTGTACGCTGACCGGGAAGGGGAGCGGCGGGTGATCTCGCTGCGCAAGGCGAACCAAAGAGAGGTGAAGCGTTATGGGCAAGACCTTGAGTGACGCAGCGCAGGGCGCGCTGGCGGCGACGGATTGGGGCAAGGTGGACGCGATCACGGACGAGGATATCGCCCGCCAGATCGCATCCAATCCCGACGCCGCGCCCGACATGGCGCCGGTGGTCGACGTGCGCGCGATCCGGCGAGCCGCCGGCATGACCCAGGCGCAGTTCGCCGCCGCCTATGAATTCAGCGTGCGCACCGTGCAGGAATGGGAGCGCGGCGCGAAACGGCCCAGCGGCCCGGCGCGGACCCTGCTGCGCGCGATCAAGGGCGATCCCGAAGCCCTGCGCAAGGCGCTCGCCGCGGCTTGAGGCCGGATAAATCCTCCCCCGGATGGTTATGCGGGGGAGGGAGACCGCGAAGCGGTGGAGGGGGCGGGGGCCGCGCGGGGTGCCCCTGGCCGCGTTGCCCTAAGGGCAGGGTGGAGGGCTTCCGCCACCGCCGAGGGGTTGCGCCCGATCACCATGAGGTAGGCGCGGGCGGCGGCGTCGGGGTCTTTGCGGCCCTGTTCCCAATCCCGCAGCGTCCCCAGCGGAATATGAAAGCGCGCCGAGAATTCTTCCTGCGACAGCCTCAGCGCGCGCCGGATCACCCGCACCTGGGGTGTGCGCTTCATGTGCTTCATGTCTTCCGGCGTGAGAGGCTGGGCGTCTGGGTCCCTCGAGGCGGCGGCGTGGCGATCCGCCTCGGTCATGGCTTCGAAGCGGCTCCAGTCGTGCTTCGCGGCCTCAGGCGTCGTCTTCATGGTATTGTCGTCGCTCATGTGGTTCAGCTCCTCGGGCTGAGATAATTCGTGTGTGATCACCTCTCATCGTGAAGGCGACATAGAGCAGGCGGCCCTCCGCCATGCCGATGATCGCGTAACGGTCTTCACCGTAGTCGCGGCGTTCATCGAACCAGTCGATGGCGAACGGGTCTCGAAACACCAGGCGCGCCATATCGAACGTGACGCCATGCTCGGCGTGGTTCGTGGCGGCCTTTAGATCGTCCCATTCGAATTCACCATCCTTCATAAACATACTGCGTAGCCGTAGTTTCGTCAATCGGCCAGCGCCTCGGCGGGCCTCGCCCGCTCGATCCGCTCGCGTTGGGGCGGGGCCTGCGCAGGGCGTCCCATAGGCTGGCCCGCCGCTGGACGTTGAGCCAGAAGTCGGGGCTGGCGCCGAACACGCCGGCAAGGATGACGACCGTCGCCGGGAGCGCGGCGCGAAAAAGCCGCCGCCTGAGGCCACCACCGGATAAATCCTCCCCCGCCCACTCGCGGGGGAGGGGGACCGCGAAGCGGTGGAGGGGGCGGGGCCGCGCGCCGGCGCCTAACGCCGCCCGTTTCAGCGGCCTCGCCCGATCGAATGTCCGGAGCGCGGGGTTTGTCAGCCCGCTCTCGACCCGATCTCGAGCCACCTAGGCGCGGCGAGCCGCGGGCTAGGAAGCCCGCGCTCCGGGGCGGCGCCGGGCCACGAATCCTCACGAAGGACAATCCGACGATGTCGGCAAGGTCGCCCGCCGCCTCGTCACTCCACCGAACGGCCGGCACGGGCCGATCTTTTCTTAAAGAAAGCAGGGAATCGACCCGCGCCATCGCCTCGTCGTGAGGAAGGCGCGGCTTGGCGCTGTTCATCGCGTCCCGCACCTTGGCGCGAAACCAGCGTTTATGGCTCTTCGCCTGCTCCTCGGTCTCGAACTCGGAGACCAGGCGAATCACACCCCGTCCACCCGCGGCGCCTCGGGCCGGCGCGGCGCACGCCGCCGTCCGCGAAGACCGGGCGCCGTTGCCGGGGACGGTCTGCTCGCCGCGCGCACATCGACGCAACGTGCACGCGACAATTCGCCTTCGGCGCCTGGGATTGACATCGCCGCGATTGGCGGGCCCATTTCGCCGTCGAAGTAAGTCGTGAGGGGCGACCGACCTTACCGCCGCCCGCATCGGGGCCGAATACAGTCGCATTGACCTGAAGTTGGCCTCGCCGCCCGGCGCCCGCCGCCGGGCCACGGAGGGACGGCGCATGTCGACGATCCATTGGGCGTCGGGGATCAACGGCGACTGGGCGACGAAGGCCGATTGGGCCGGCGGGACCGTGCCCGGCGCGGCCGACGACGTCTTCATCGACGCCGCCGGAACCTACAACGTCACCATCAGCACCGCCCAGGCGGCGCATTCGCTGATGGTCAACGACGCGACGGCGACCGTGGTGGACAACAGCACCCTGACCATCGGCACGACGCTCACCCTCACCGCGGGCACGTTTACGCTGAATTCCGGCGGGACGATCGTCGGGG
Source organism: Caulobacterales bacterium (assembly GCA_038323535.1). GTDB lineage: Bacteria > Pseudomonadota > Alphaproteobacteria > Caulobacterales > Caulobacteraceae > Acaudatibacter. Next base: position 27,512 of record JBBQGZ010000004.1, on the reverse strand, counting down.
GGACCCTCAGCGCGACCGGCGGCACGTACAAGTGGAACGGCGGCACGCTCAGTGGCGTGACCTACGACGGAGCGCTGGGCCTGTCGGCCAATGCAGTCCTCCGCATCAAAGGCGGTCTGACGGCGACGGGGGTGAACGGTACGGGCCCCGGTACGATCAACGCCACGGGCTCAAACGCCGGCCTCATCTTCGACGGCCAACAGACCCTCGACAATGCGACCCTCAACATCGGCAACGTCAATGGCACCTCTCTCTCTCTACAACTCGGCCAACGACCCCAGCCCCATCCTGACATTTGGCAGCCAACTCAACATCGTCCAAGTAGGCGGGACCGCGCACATCTTTGATGATGGTAATAAAAATGAGAGAATCGTCAACAACGGCGCCGTCACCGGCGCGGCCAAAAATGGCGTTTTAACTTTCGCTAACCACGAACTGATCAACAATGGATCGATTACCGCAAGCAACGGTGAGCTTCGTATCATCCTTTCAGTTTTCACTTTTACCAACAACGGATCGCTTACCGCCGGCGCGGGGAGCGATATCTTGCTCCAGCCCACAAACTTCACTAACTTGTCCGCAAGTACACTGACTGGCGGAAGCTATGAGGTCGACGCCGGTTCTATCCTGGAGCTCAACAACAACGCCACCATCGTCACCGACAACGCCACCATCATCCTCAGCGGGGTCGGATCGGCGATCCAGGGCTTCAACACCACCACCAGCAAGGAAGTCGCCATCGATTCGACGCTGACGACCATCGGCGCCGCCGGAACGTTGGAGATCCTCGGCGGGCGGAACTGGACCTCGGTGCAGGCGATGTCCAACGCCGGCACGCTCCAACTGGGCGGCGGAACCTTCGCGCCCGCCAGCCTCACCAACATCGGGACGGTCAGCGGCTTTGGCGCGATCGCCACCACGATCACCAACAACGGCACGATGTCGGCGCAGGCGGGACAGACCCTGACCCTGCAGGAGGGAAGCCTGACCAACCTGTCCGGGACCACCCTTACGGGCGGAACCTATATCGTCGGCGCGGGAGCGACTCTGCAGCTGGCGAACAACACCTCGATCGCCACGCTGAACGCGACCGTCGATCTGGCCGGCGTCGGCGCGACGCTCCAGTCGCTCAATACCGGAACCTCCACTCAGGTCAGCCTGGAGTCGACCCTGACCACCATCGGCGCGAGCGGCGCGCTGCAGGTTCTGGGCGGCCGCAGCTACACGACCGCCAACGCCATCGGCAATTCGGGGATCCTCCAGCTCGGCGGCGGGACCTTCACCTCGGGGACCCTGACCGACGCGGCCGGCTCGAGCCTTACGGGCTTTGGAACGATCGCCTCGGCCTTCACCGATTCCGGCGCGGTCACCTCTTCCGGCGGCGCCCTGGCCTTCACCGGGACGGGCGACGTGTTCAATGCCGCCCTGGCCGGGACCGAGATCGACTTTTCCGGCGGCACGGACCTGCTGCAGAGCGGATCGAGCCTGACGGCGAGCACGGTCGCGATTCTGGGTGGCGCGACGGTCACGGTGGGCGCGAACGTCGCCGCTTCCGGAATCCTGTCTCAGGCCGCCGGGACGACGCTGATCATCAACACCGGCGATGCATTCAGCCTCACCGGCGCCGGCTCGACCCTCGCGGGCGCGATCAACGGGGCCGGAACCCTGGTGTTCGCGGGCGGGACGCAAGCGGTGAACGCCGGTGCCGCCATCGGCGTCGCCAGCTGGTCGCTGACCGGCGGGACGGCGACGATCAATGAGAACCTCACCTATGCCGGCGCCTTCTCGGAATCGGCGGGCGCCACCCTCGCGGTCGCCACGGGCGACAAGCTGAGCTTGACCGGTTCGGCGAGCCTGGCCGGAACGGTGAACGGTGCGGGGACGGTGAAGCTCTCCTCCGCCACGGTGGGCGCCCTGACGGTGGGCGGCACGGCGACCTTGAACGACGTCGGCGCGGTGCACCAGAACGGGGCGCTCACCCTGGGGGACGCGGCCGGGAACGCCGCCGCCACCCTGCTGATCAACGCCGGGGCCGTCTACGCCATCGACAACGACAGCGGCATCGCGCGCGGACACTCCAAGAAATCGAACATCAAGAACAGCGGCCTCTTCATCAAATCCGGCGGGACGGGCGTGAGCGTGATCGGGGTCAATGTCGCCGACACCGGGGCGATCGAGGCGGCCAGCGGCACGCTCGACTTCACCCAGAGACTCACCGGGAGCGGGACGATGTCCGTCGACGGCGGCGCGACCCTCGAAGTGGACCTCTCGGCCGCCTCGACCTTGGGCATGACCTTCAACGGGGCGGGCGCCGTCCTGGCGCTGGGCAATGCCTCGAAGTTCGCGGCCACCATCAACGGCTTCGCCTCGACCGACACCATCGATCTTCTGGGAACCAAGGCCACCTCCGCCACCCTGGGCGCCGGCGACACCTTGGCAGTCATGAACGGGATCAAACTGGTGGCCACGCTTCAACTGGCGGGCGACTTCACCGGGGATACGTTCAACGTCGCCTCGGACGGAAACGGCGGGACGAACGTCACGGTGACGCCCGGGCCAGGCCCGGCGCTCGCCGCCGTGGCCGACCACGCCGCGCCCGCCCACGTCGCGGCCCCCGCTCCTAGCGCCGGCCACCAGTTCGTCGCCGCCATGGCCGGCTTCGGCGGCGAGGCCGGCGGCCCGGTCTCCATTGGGTTCGAAGGCCACGCCCCGGCCCATCACGCGGCCCTCTGCGCGCCCAGATTGATGCACGCCGCCTGACGGAGCGACGCGCCCGCGGGCCCGAAAAGCGTTTTCCCCATTCAGGGGCTTGGCTTTGGCGGAGAAACCGCCATTGTCGCGGGAGGGGCGTCCAAGGGCCGCCGGGCGAGAGCCACATAAGGAGCGAGAGGAAAACCATGGCGGAGAGCACTGCGAAAAAACCGAACGGCCTGCAGAAGGTGCTGCAACCCTCGCCGGAGCTGTCGGCGGTGGTCGGGTCGAAGCCGCTGTCGCGGGGCGAGGTGGTGTCGAAGATGTGGGCCTACATCAAGACCAACAACCGGCAGAATCCGGCGAACAAGCGCGAGATCCTCGCCGACGCCAAGCTTCGCCCGGTGTTCGGCGGCAAGGACAAGGTCGACATGTTCGAGATGAACAAGCACCTGGCCAAGCACCTGAAGTAGGGATGACTTTCCTCCCTCCCCTTCTGGGGAGGGAAGATCGCGAAGCGATCGGGTGGGGAAGTCTGACGAAGCCCATGAGGCTCGGGGGCGATCAAGACTTCCCCACCCCGGCCTTCGGCCGACCCTCCCCATCAAGGGGAGGGAGGTTCACAGAGTCGTGCGCACCTTGAGCAGCTCGGGGAAGAATTCGGTGTCGAGCGCCCGGGCCAGGTAACCTACCCCGGAACTGCCGCCGGTGCCGCTCTTGCGGCCGATGATTCGCTCGACCGTTTTCAGATGGCTGAACCGCCATTGCTGGAAGCGGTATTCCAGGTCGACGAGCTTTTCGGCCAGCTCATAGAGGTCCCACGCGCCCTCCGGGTCGCGGTAGATGGCGAGCCACGCCGCCTCCACCTCGGCGCTGGCGAGGTAGGTTGCGCTCCAGTCCCGCTCCAGGCAGGCGGCGGGAATGGCGAGGCCCCGGCGATGGAGCAGGCGCAGGGCCTCGTCGTAGAGGCTGGGGCTTCCAAGCATCCGCCGCAGCGCCGCGTGAACCTCCGGGCTCGTCTCGTGGACCGTCAGGGCGCCGGGTTTCTTGGCCCCCAGCACGAAATCGAGCAGGCGGTACTGATAGGACTGGAACCCCGAGCTTTGGCCGAGGGACGGGCGGATGCGGCTGTATTCGCTGGGGGTCATGGTGGCCAGGACGTCCCAGGCCTGGATCATCTGGGCCTGGATGCGGCTGACCCGGGCGATCATCTTCAGGGCGGGCGGGAGGTCGTCGCGACCGATATGGTCGCGCGCCGCGGTCAGTTCATGCAGCGAGAGCTTCATCCAAAGTTCGGAGGCCTGGTGGATGATGATGAACAGCATCTCGTCGTGCTGGTTGGACCGGGGCCGCTGGGCGCCGAGGATCCGGCCCAAGTCGAGATAGTCGCCGTAGGAAAGGTCGGGCCGCGCGTGCGTCATGCCGCGCGACTGTGACTCGCTTCGCGGCGATGGGGAAGGCGCCCTGGAGCTTGACAGGCCGGGTTCCTCCGCCGGAGAGTGATCACAGATTTCTTAAGGGGCGCCATGCTTCCACCCATCGCCGACCCGGAAGAGGCGCGCCGGTTCCTGGCCGCGCATCCGCATGTCCAGTTCTTCGAGATCATCTTCACCAACCTCTCGGGGGTGCCGCGCGGCAAGCGGCTTCGCCGGCACGAGCTGATGGCGGTCTATGAATACGGCCGTTTCCTGCCCGGCTCGATCCTGGTCTGCGACATCACCGGCCGGGACTGCGAGGAGACCGGCCTGGTGTGGGGGGATGGCGACGCGGACCGGCTGGCCAAGCCCGCGCCCGGGACCCTGGTCCCCGCGCCCTGGCTGGGAGATGATACGGCCCAGGTGATCACCTCGCTCTATGAGCTGGGCGGCGCGGCCAATGATCTGGATCCGCGCCACGTGCTGCGGGGGGTCGTGGACCGCTTCGCCGCCGACGGGTGGACCCCGGTGGTCGCCTGCGAGCTGGAATATTACCTGGTCGACGCCCGGCGGACGGCGGCGGGCGGGGTGGAGCTGGCCGGCGCGCCGACGACCGGCGAGCGGCCCACCCTGCACGGCGTCTATGGCCTGCGCGAGCTGGAGGATTTCTCGCCCTTCCTGCGCGACCTGTGGGCCGCCGCCGACGCCCAGGGCGTGCCCCTCGAAGGGGCGATCGCCGAATACGCCCCCGGCCAGCTCGAACTGACCCTCCGGCACGGGCCCGACGCCCTGCGCGCGGCGGACGAGGCGGTGATGTACAAGCGCGCGGCCAAGGGCGTCGCCGCCCGCCACGGGTGCGAAGCCACGTTCATGGCCAAGCCCTTCGCGGCCCTCGCCGGCAACGGCCTCCACCTTCACGTCAGCGTCCAGGACGCGGAAGGGCAAAACCTCTTCGCCAGCGAGGATCCGGCCGGGGCGCCCGCCCTGCGCCACGCGGTCGGGGGCCTCAAGGCGCTGCTCGCCGAGAGCATGGCGATCTTCGCGCCGAACGCCAATTCCTACCGCCGCTTCCGCGCCAATTCCTACGCCCCGGTGGCCCCGGCCTGGGGGATCAACAACCGCACCGTCGCCCTGCGGGTTCCGGCGGGCCCGGCAGAGGGCCGTCACATCGAGCACCGGGTGGCCGGGGCCGACGCCAACCCCTACCTGGCTCTGGCGGCGCTCCTGGCCGGGGTCCATCACGGCCTCACCCGGGCCCTCGATCCCGGAGCGCCGGTGGAAGGCGACGGCTACGCCGCCGCGGCCGCGAGCGAGGATCGCCTGCCCGCCACCTGGTTCGCCGCCCTGGACCATTTCGAGCGGTCGGCGGTTCTGCGCGACTACCTGGGCGAGCGGTTCGCGGCCATGTTCGCCAAGGTCAAGCGCATCGAACAGGACCGCTTCAACGAAGTGGTCTCGCCGCTCGACTACGACTGGTATCTCAAGAATGCGTGAGGGGGGAAACCGGGCTTCCCGCCGCCTCCTTTTGGCGGGAATGGGCGCGGCGGCGGGGGCGTTGAGCTTTTCGGGCCTCGAGGGATGCGCGCCCAAGGCCCGGATCGGCCCGAACGGCGAGGAGGCGAAACTCAACCTCTACAACTGGGACACCTATACCGGCAAAACCACCCTGGCCGACTTCAAGAAGGCCACCGGGATCGACGTGAAGATGAGCCTGTTCGCCACCAACGACGAACTCTTCGCCAAACTCAAGGCCGGCAATCCGGGGTTCGACGTGATCGTTCCGTCCAACGAATTCGTCACTCGTTTCCGCCTGGCCGATCTCCTGGAACCCCTGGACCTCGCCAAGATCCCCAATCGGGTCAATCTCCTGCCGGCCTTCCGCGACCCGCCCTTCGACCCGGGGCGGCGTTACTCCATGCCCTACACCTGGCTGGTGCTCGGCATAGGTTACCGCAAGTCCAAGATGCAAGGCGTGCCGGACAGCTGGAAATGGTTGATGGATTCAGACCGCTACAAAGGCCAGATCGGCTTATTTTCCGAGGCCGACGACTTGATAGAATTGGGAGCAAAGTATCTCGGATACTCGGTGCGAAATATTCCCCTCGCCGTCGTCGACCGGGTGGCCCGGATGTATATCCGGCAGAAACCGTATGTCAAAATCTTCCATCACGACGAGGGTCAGGATTTGCTGTTGTCCGGCGATATCGACATCGTCATGGAATACAACGGCGACATCGCCCAGGTGATGACCGAAGACCCCGATCTCGATTTCGTGGTGCCCAAAGAAGGAAGCATCATCAATTCGGATTGCCTGTGCATTCCCAAGGGCGCGCCCCGGCCCGACAACGCCCATCAATTCATCAACTTCCTTCTGGGCGGCAAGGCCGGCGCCGACGTCTACGACACGATCAAGTATCCGACGCCCAATGCCGCCGCCCTGGCCCTGATGCCGGCGAGTTATCGCGACGATCAGGCGATCTTTCCGCCGGCCGAGGCCATGGCCCGCTGTGAATACGCCGAGTTCGAGGGCATGGCCCGCGCCCATCTCTACGACGAGACCGTCACCCGTATCTTTGCCGCCTGACACTCATAGGATTTCGAAGACAGCAATTGCACGATGGATGAGAGCTGGAAACGCGCCAAGGCGGTCTTCGCGACCTTCGCCGGGCCCCCCGTCCTGTGGCTGGCGGCGTTCTTCCTCATGCCCCTGGCGATCATTTGGGCCTATAGTTTCGGCGACAACGCCAGCCTGACCCGGATCGCGATCAGCGGCACCCTGGCCAACTATATTCATGCCATCCAGCCGCTCTATCTGGGGATCATCGCCAAGTCCCTGTGGTTCGCCGGCCTGACCACGGCGCTGTGCCTGGTGGTCGGCTTTCCGGTCGCCATCGCCATCACCTTCGCTTCGGAGAAGAGCAAGGCCTGGCTGCTACTTCTGATCATGCTGCCGTTCTGGACCAACCTGTTGATCCGCACCTACGCCCTGATGGCGGTGCTGCGAACCGAAGGTTACATCAACTTCGGCCTGAGTTTCTTCTGGGCGGGGCTTGGGCATCTTACCGCGTTGTTCGGCCATCCGCTGCCGCCCTTCCAGCCCCTCGAGCTTCTGCACAATAATTTCGCGGTGGTCTTTGGCCTAGTCTATGTCCAGCTGCCGTTCATGGTCCTGCCGCTCTACGCCGCCCTCGACCGCCTGGACCGCTCGTTGCTCGAAGCCAGCCTCGATCTGGGCGCCGGCCACCTGACCACCTTCGCCCGGGTGGTGGTTCCCCTGGCCGTTCCCGGGATCGTTTCGGGCGTCCTGGTCACCCTCATCCCCTCCATCGGCGCCTATCTGACCCCCGACCTCCTCGGCGGCCCCTCCAGCCAGATGATCGCCAACGTCATCGAGCGCCAGTTCAAGACGGCCAACGATTGGCCCTTCGGCGCGGCGCTGTCGTTCCTTTTGATGTACATGACCTTCGTCGCCATCGCCGTGCAGGCGATCGTGGCGCGCGGTCGCAAGGCGCGCGGGGCATGAACGCCCGCGCCCGCCAGTCCCCGCCGGGTCCCCTGGACTACCTGGGCCGCTGGCCGATCCGCACCTGGCTGATCCTTGTGGTGATCTATCTCTACGCCCCGCTGATCACCCTGATGGCGTTCAGTTTCAACGACAGCCGCCGCAACATCGTCTGGCGTGGCTTCACCTTGAAATACTACGCCCAGACCCTGGCCGATTCCGATCTGATCACGGCCTTCGCCAATTCGCTCACCATAGCGGCGGTTTCGACCGTGGTCAGCGTGGTGCTGGGCGCGCTCACCGCCCTCCTGCTATGGCGCTTCCGTTTTCCCGCCAAGCCGGCCCTCGAAGGCGCCCTGGCCCTGCCCATCGTGGTGCCGGAGATCTGCATGGGCGTGGCCATGCTGGTCTTCTTCACCCAGATCATCCGTTGGCCCACCGACCTGATCTGGCCGCTGAATCTCGGCGCGATCATCATCTCCCACATCTCCTTCTCGTTCAGCTTCGTCGCCATCGTGATCCGGGGGCGCCTGGCCTCGTTCAACCGCGACCTGGAGGAAGCGGCGAAGGACCTGGGGGCCGGCGAGTGGCGCATTTTCCGCGACATCCTCATTCCCCACATGCGGCCGGGCCTTCTGGCCGGCGCCCTGCTGGCCTTCACCCTCAGCCTCGACGACTTCGTGATCACCTTCTTCACCTCCGGCCCCGATACCACCACCTTTCCGGTCAAGGTCTATTCCATGGTCCGGTTTTCGGTGACGCCGGAGGTGAACGCCGCCTCGACCATCCTCATCGTGTTGACCGTGGCCCTGACCGCCGTGGCTCTTCGCCTGCAGGGCGCGGACGTGGCGCGGGCGGAAACCGGCGAGGGCCTTGGGCCATGAACGCGGCGAAGACCATCATCCGCTTCGAGAATGTCACCAAGGCATTCGGCCAGGTGATCGCCGTCGACGACGTCACCCTTTCCATCGAAGAGGGGGAGTTCTTCGCCCTTCTGGGGCCGTCGGGCTGCGGCAAGACCACCCTCTTGCGCATGCTGGCGGGGTTCGAGGCGCCGAGCGCCGGGCGCATCCTGATCGACGGTGAGGACATCAGCCGCACACCCCCCAACCGGCGCCCGGTGAACATGGTGTTCCAGTCCTACGCCGTCTTTCCCCACATGAGCGTGGCGCAGAACGTCGGCTACGGGCTGAGGGTCGACGGCGTCGCCGCCGCCGAGCGGGCCCGGCGGGTGGAGGAGGCCCTCGCCCTGGTGAAGCTCGAAGGCTACGGCGCGCGCAAGCCCGACCAGCTCTCCGGCGGCCAGCGCCAGAGGGTCGCTCTGGCGCGCGCCCTGGTCAAACGGCCGCGCGTGCTGCTGCTGGACGAGCCGCTGTCGGCCCTCGACGCCAAACTGCGCGAGGCGATGCGGTCGGAATTGGCCCAATTGCAGGAAAAGGTCGGAATCACCTTCCTGTTCGTCACCCACGACCAGGACGAGGCCCTGGCCATGGCCACCCGCTGCGCGGTGATGAACCGCGGCCTTCTGCAGCAGGTGGCGACCCCCAGCGATCTCTACGAATACCCCAACTCCCGCTTCGTGGCCGACTTCATCGGTTCGGTGAACCTGTTCGAGGGCCGGCTGGCGGTCGACGAGCCCGATCATGCCGTGGTGGAGGCGCCCGACCTGCCCACCCGGGTGTTCCTCGACCACGGCGTCACCGGGGCCCACGAAACCACGGTCTGGGTGGCCCTGCGGCCGGAAAAGATCGAACTTCACAAACGCGGCGAAGGCCGCTCGCCCCCGGTTCTGGAAGACACGCCGGAGGGTCACAACCGGGTCGCCGGCGTGATTCGCCAGATCGCCTATCTCGGCAGCGAGTCGGTCTATGAGGTGGAGCTCGAGACGGGCCGGTTCGTCCGCGCCCTGCGCTCCAACCTGACCCGCCGGGACCAGGAGGACTTCACCTGGGACGAGCCGGTGTGGCTGGCCTGGCACGCCTGCTCCCCGGCGATCCTGCTGTCATGAGAGGGGCGGCGCCCCTAACCCATCCCAATCTCCAGGACCCAAAACCGTGACCCTTCGAAACCATGATATCGCCGAACTTCGCCGCCTGGACGTCGCCCACCATCTCCCGGCCCAGGCCGACTATGGGCTCCTGCGCGATCTGGGCGGCAGCCGGATCATCACCCGCGCGGAGGGCTGCACCATCCACGACGGCGAGGGGAACGCGCTGCTGGACGCCATGGCGGGGCTGTGGTGCGTCCAGGTCGGCTATGGGCGCGAAGAACTGGCCGATGCGGCCCGCGAGCAGATGCTGGAACTGCCGTACTACAACACCTTCTTCAAGACCGTCGCGCCGCCGACGGTCTTGCTGGCGGCCAGGATTTCGCGGCTTCTGGGCGGGAATCTCAGCCACGTCTTCTTCAACAATTCCGGCTCCGAAGCGATCGACACCGCCATCCGGCTGACCCGTTACTACTGGCAGCTGAGGGGCGAGCCCAACCGCCAAGTGATTATTTCCCGGGTCAACGGCTATCACGGCTCGACCATCGCCGGCGCCAGCCTGGGGGGGATGAAGGCGATGCACGACCAGGGCGGCCCCTGGCTGCCCGGGATCGAGCACGTCATGCAGCCCTACGCTTTCGGCGAAGGTCTCGGCGAGGACCCGGCCGCCTTCGCGACGCGCGCCGCCGATGCGGTCGAACACCGGATCCTCGAGGTCGGGCCTAAGAATGTCGCCGCCTTCATCGGCGAGCCGGTCCAGGGCGCCGGGGGCGTGATCATCCCGCCGGAGGGCTACTGGCCCCGCGTCGAAGCGATCTGCCGCGAATATGGCATACTGCTCATCTGCGACGAGGTAATCTGCGGTTTCGGCCGGCTGGGCGCCTGGTTCGGCTTCCAGCACTATGGGATTACCCCCGATCTGGTGACCATGGCCAAGGGCCTTTCGTCGGGATATTTGCCGATCTCGGCGGTCGGCGTCGCGGGTCCCATCGTGGAGACCCTGCGCGGCGCGGGCGGCGACTTCGTCCACGGCTACACCTATTCGGGACATCCGACTTGCGCCGCCGTGGCGCTGAAGAACATCGAGATCATGGAGCGTGAGGATCTGGTCGGGCGCACGGCGCGGGACACGGGCCCCTACTTGGCCGCGGGCCTCGCCAGGCTCGCCGACCACCCTCTGGTCGGCGAGACGCGTTCACTGGGCCTGATCGGGGCGGTGGAGATCGTCTCGCGCAAGGGGACCAACGAGCGCTTCGGCGGCGCTCCGGGAAACGCGGGGCCGGTCGTTCGCGACCTCTGCATCAGGAACGGCCTGATGGTCCGGGCCGTGCGCGACACCCTGGTGATGAGCCCGCCCCTGGTGATCAGCCTGGAAGAGATCGATCGGCTGCTGGCGATCATCCGCGCCTCGCTGGACGAGGCCGAGCCGATCCTGCGCCAGCAACACTCGAAAGCCGCCTGAAAGGAACCCTCATGAACCAGGATCTGATCTTCGCGCCGATGGGCGTACTGGCGGCGCTGACCTTCGGCGTCCAGCTGCTGATCCCGTTCAGGCGCTTCCGGGCGGCGGCGAGGCGTCAGGTGACGACGGCCGATTTCCGCTTCGGCGAGTCGGCGTCGGTGCCCGGCGAGGTTTCGATCCCCAACCGCAACTACATGAACCTGCTCGAGCTGCCGACCCTGTTCTTTCCCATCTGCCTGATGTTCTACGTGACCGAACGGGCCGACCGGGCGGTCCTCGCCCTGGCCTGGGCCTATGTCGCTCTGCGCGCCGTCCACAGCCTCGTCCACGTCACCTACAACAACGTCATCCACCGCCTGTCGGTCTTCGCCCTCAGCAGCGTGGTGCTGAGCGTGCTTTGGCTGCTGTTCTTCCTCAAGCCCGGGTGACGGCGCCCCACGGGCCGCGCGCGATCAGGCCCATGCCGTCGGCGACGTCCGAGGCGATGGCGCGACGAAGGGCGGCCGCGTCGCGCGCTTCGATGGCGTCCAGGGCGATGCGGTGCTGATCGACGAGATTGGCGGTGCCGTAGCGGCCATAGACGACCCGCATGAAGGGGCCGAACTGCAGCCACAGGGTCTCGATCAACCGGTTCAGGGTCGGCCGGCCGTTGGCGCGGTAGATGTTGAAATGGAAAGCGAAATTGCATTCCATATAGCCGATGACGTCGCCGTCGGCGATGGCGGTGTCCAAGGCGGCGTCGATCTGGCGCAAGCGCGCCAGCCGGGCCGGGGTGATGTGCGGCATGGCTTGGACGGCGGCTTCCGGCTCCAGCAGCAGGCGGCATTCCAGCAGGTCGGTGAAGCGCTCCCGCGTCATCGGCGGGACCTCGATCTTGCGCTTGGACCGGATGGAGACCGCGCCTTCCGCGGCCAGGCGGCTCAGCGCGTCGCGGGCCGGCATCTGGCTGACGCCCAACTCCACGGCCAGGGTCCGCGTGGAAAGGCCGACGCCCGGGACGATCTTGCCGGTGATCATCCGCCGGCGCAGTTCGTCATAGACGCTGGCGTGCAGCAGCGGTTCGGACGATCGGTCCGGCCCGCCGGCGTCGGCGGCCTCGACGATCGGCCTTGTCGAGGACGCGACTCTGGCCATGGATGGAGGCGCTCCACGAAGGCGGGTTTCGTCAAGGCGAGGTTGACGCGGGGCCTCGCGCCGCGTGATCCTACTGCGATCACACTCGGGCGCGCCAGGGGGCGGAATGTCGGAACTCAAGGCTTGGCTCGACGCGCGGGGGATCAGCGAGGTCGAGTGCCTGATCCCGGACATGAACGGCGTGCTGCGGGGCAAGGTCCTGCCTGCGGCCAAGCTGGCGCAGTCCGAGCGCGACGGCTCCCTGCGCCTCCCCAGCAGCGTGTTCGCGGTGACGGTGACGGGGGAGTACGCCGGCGCGAGCGACGACGAGGACTCCTATTCCGATCCGGACATGGTCCTGCGCCCCGACACAGCGACCCTTTGCGTGGCCCCAGGCCTCAAAACCCCCACCGCCTTCGTCTTCGCCGACGCTCACCACGCCGATGGCAGCCCCTGGGCGTCGTCACCGCGGCATGTGCTCAAGGCCGCGATCGATCTTTACCGGGCTCGCGGCTGGCGCCCGGTGGTGGCGCCGGAGCTCGAATTCTACCTGACGGCGCTCAATCCCGATCCCGATCTGCCGCTCACCCCCCCGGCGGGCCGGTCCGGTCGGGCGGAGACCTCGCCGCAACCCTATGGCCTCGAAGCGGTCAACGAATACGAGGAGATCATCGACGCCATCTATGAATTCGCCGACGTTGCCTCGCTGAACCTCGACACCATGATCCACGAATCGGGGACCGCCCAACTGGAGATCAACTTCCTCCACGGTGATCCGGTCCGGCTCGCCGATCAGGTTCTGGTGTTCAAGCGCATCGTGCGTCAGGTCGCGCTGGATCACGGGGTCTACGCGACCTTCATGGCCAAGCCGATGGAGCATCAGCCCGGCAGCGCCATGCATCTGCACATCTCGGTGGTGGGCGAGGCCGGCGGGCTCAATCTCTTCGCCGACCGCGAGGGTGCCGACAGCGCCATGTTCCGGCATTTCATCGGCGGGCTGCAGGCCTATCTGCCCCAGGTCGCTCCGCTCTTCGCGCCCAACGTCAATTCGTTTCGACGTATGCGCCCCAGTCACAGTGCGCCGATCAACGTTCAATGGGGTCACGACAATCGTTCCTGCGGCCTGCGCGCGCCGATCTCGGATCGGGACAACCGCAGGATCGAGAACCGCCTGCCGGGCGCGGACGCCAACCCGTACCTCGCCATGGCGGCGTCCCTGATCTGCGGCTATCTGGGGGTCGAGGAGGGCGCGCAACCCACCACCCCGGCGACCGGCAACGCCTATCATCACCCCCGGACCCTGCCCAAGACTCTGGAAGACGCGCTGGAGCGCTTCGCCGCCTGTACGCCGGTGCGCACCCTGCTGGGCGAGCCGTTCTTCCGCGCGTTCACCGCCATCAAGGAGGCGGAACTCGAAGCCTTCCAGGGCGTGATCAGTTCGTGGGAGCGCGATCATTTGCTGCTCAAGGTCTGATGGAGGGGTTCAACGCCGGACTGGGCATGGCGGGGTCGTATTACGCGGCCACCGCCAATCCCTGGCCGGATCGTCCGGCGCTGGCCGGCGAGATCGAGGCGGACGTGGTGGTGGTCGGCGGGGGCTGCACCGGCCTTTCGGCCGCCCTGCACGCCGCGGCGCGCGGCGCCTCGGTGGTGCTGCTGGAAGGCGGCAAGATCGGCTGGGGCGCGTCGGGGCGCAACGGCGGCCAGATCATCCCCGGCCTGCGCAAGGGGGCGGTGGAGCTTGTCAAAAGCTATGGGCCGACCCGCGCGCGGGCTCTCTTCGACCTGGCGCTGGAAGCTCGCCGGCTGGTGGGCGACCTGATCGAACGCCACGTCATCGACTGCGACCTGAAGGCGACCGGCCACCTGCTGGCGGCGGTGAGGCCCTCCGACCTCGAGGACATGGAAGAGGAAGCCGAATGCCTGGCGACGGTCATGGGCTATGGCGACGTCGAGGTGCTGTCGGCCGCCGAGGTCCGCCAAGAGGTGGATAGCGAGTACCACGGCGGGCTGCTGGACCGGCGGGGAGGGCATCTGCATCCTCTGAACTACACCCTGGGCCTGGCGACCATGGCGCTGGAGGCGGGTGTGGCGATCTTCGAACACTCGGTCGCCATCCGCCTGGACACCGCCGGCGGCGTGCGGGTGGAGACCGCCGGCGGCGCGGTGCGCGCCAAGCGCGCGGTGCTGGCGGGGGACGCCCTCTTGGAGGGGCTGTCGCTCAGTGTCGAGAGCCGGATCATGCCGGTGGCCAACTATGTGGTGGCGACGGCGCCGCTGGCGGACGCGCGCGCCTTGATCCCGCGCGACCTCGCCGTCTCCGACAACCGCTTCGTGGTCAACTACTACCGACTGACCGCCGACGACCGGCTCCTGTTTGGCGGCGGCGAGCGCTATAGCCCCGATCCGCCAAGGGACATCTCCGCCTTCGTGCGCCCCTATATGGAGGGGGTTTTCCCCCAGCTTAAGGCGGCGCCGATCGATCACGCCTGGGGAGGCCTGGTGTCGATCACCAGGACCCGCCTGCCGCATGTCGGGCGCCGGGGCGACGTCTTCTTCGCCCACGGCTACTCGGGGATGGGGGCGATCCTGTCGACCTTGGCGGGCAAGCTGCTGGCCGAAGCCATGGCGGGCGAAGAAGACCGGTTCGACCTCTTCGCGGACGTGGCGCCCCCGCCGTTCCCGGGAGGCGTCGCCCTGCGCGGCCCGCTGCACGTCCTGGGCATGCTTTGGTACGCGCTGCGCGACCGGCTCTAAAGGCTTGACCTCAGGGCGCGCCGGTGATGGTCTCACCCGATCTGCGATCTCAGAAATGTCCGGAAAGACGCGCGAAATGCTTCTCAATGCGTATCGGGTTCAAATTTCCGCGATCCCCCTCTGATGGCTCACATGCCCAACGACCGCGCCCCGGACGACCGCGCTTTGGGCATGGACCGACCGATCGACCGGCGGGATTTCCTAAACGGGGTCGCCGTCGCGGCCGGCGCCGTAGGCGGCGGCTTGCTGGGCGGGGCGAGCGCCTGGGCCGCGGCGACTCCGTGGCCCCAGGACGGGCCCGGATACTATCCCCCGACCCTGACCGGGCTTCGCGGCAGCCACGCCGGAAGTTTCGAGAACGCCCACCGATTGCGGGACGGGGATTTCTGGACGGGCCGGGGCGCGCCCAAGGACACCGGCGAGACGTATGATCTCGTCGTCGTGGGCGCCGGTATCAGCGGGCTTTCGGCGGCCCACTTCTACCGGGCGGCCAAGCCGGGCGCGCGGATCCTCATCCTGGACAACCACGACGATTTCGGCGGCCACGCCAAGCGCAATGAGTTCCAGCTGGGCGGCAAGCTGCATCTGCTCAATGGCGGGACGCTGATGATCGACAGCCCCCGGCCCTACAGCGCTGTCGCCGGGGGGCTGCTCCAGGCCCTGGGGATCGATCCGGTGGCCCTCAGCGCCGCCTGTGACCGGACCAAGCTCTATCCCTCCCTGGGCCTCCGGCACGCGGTGTTCTTCGACAAGGAGACCTTCGGCGTGGACCGTCTCGTGGCCGGGGCGCCCGCCCCCTACTACGGCCAAGGCGGGTCCTGGCCGGCGTTCCTGGCCAGGACGCCACTCTCGGCCGCCGCGCGGGCCGATATCGAACGCGTCGAGACCGGCAAAATCGACTACCTGCCCGGCCTGAGCTCCGAGGTGAAGAAGGACCGCCTCTCGCGCATGAGCTATCGCGACTTTCTGCTGAAGGTCGCCAAGGTCGACCCGGCCGCCGCCGCCTTCTACCAGACCCACACCCAGGGCGAATGGGGCGTGGGGGTCGACGCGGTCTCGGCGCTGGATTGCTGGGGGTTCGGCATGCCGGGGTTCGCCGGGCTGAAGCTCGCGCCCGGGGCTGCGCCGCGCATGAGCTACACCCCGGCGGGCTATGTCGAGGGCGGCTCCTACACCTTCCATTTCCCGGACGGCAACGCCTCGATCGCCAGGCTGCTGGTCCGCGAACTCGTCCCCGGCGCGGTTCCGGGCCGCGACTGCCGGGACGTGGTCGCGGCCAAGGTCGACTACGCCCGGCTCGACCGGCCGGAGGGTGCGGTGCGCATCCGCCTCTCCAGCATCTGCGTTCGCGCCCGCAACCTCGGCGACCCCGCCTCGGCGCGCGGCGTCCAGATCGCTTATGCGCGCGGCGACGGCGTGTTCATGGTGACGGCCAAGGCCTGCGTCCTCGCGTCGTGGAACATGATGATCCCCTATCTCTGCCCGGAGATGCCGCAGGCCCAGAAGGCGGCCCTGCATCAGGTGGTGAAGACGCCCCTGGTCTACACCTCCGTCGCGCTCCGAGACTGGACGGCCTTCCACAGGCTGGGTGTTTCCAGCGTCACCGCGCCGGGCGGCTACCACACCTCGTTCCAACTGAACTGGCCGGTCGACATCGGTCACTACGCCGCCGAGCGGTCCCCGGAGGCGCCGATCCTGGTGCACATGACCCGCACGCCCTGCGCTCCGGGCCTGCCGGAGGAAGAGCAGAACCGCGCCGGGCGGGCGGAGCTGCTCGCCACCCCGTTCGAGACCTTCGAGCGCGAGATCCGGGCTCAGCTCGGCCGGACCTTGGCCGAGGGCGGTTTCGATCCGGCCCGGGACATCACCGCCATCACCGTCAACCGCTGGCCCCACGGCTATGCGCCGGAGTGGAACGCCCTTTGGCAGCCGGTCCTTCCCCTGGAACAGCAACCCAACGTCATCGGGCGGACGCGTTTCGGCCGCATCACCATCGCCAATTCCGACGCCGGCGCGGCGGCCTATACCGACTGCGCCATCGACCAGGCCCACCGCGCCGTCGGAGAGCTGCTGGCCCTCTGACGGCTGGAGGTCCGCCGATGGGGAGGATCTGGGCGCCAAACCATCCTTGCTCGATGCGGCGTCCCCCGTCAGGAATCGGGAGCTTCGCCGGGCCGGATGACGACCACGCTGCCGGGAGACGCCAAGGGGGGAACTTTTTTCGAACCGACGCCCTCCCGTTTCAGTGGTAGAGCGTCCAACTGGATGGGGCGCCCGCTTTGCGCCCATCAGCTCAGTCATCGCCCGCGTCGGAGAGAGACCATCATGAAGAGCATCACCACCCTGGCCGTCGCGGCTCTGGCGACGCTCGGTCTGGCCACCCGGGCGTCGGCTGTTTCATTCAGCCCCGCGAGCGCCGCCTTTACGGCCCGCGGCCCGATGACCCTGACCAAAGGGGGCGTCCCGTTCCCCTGCAAGGGGCTTGTCTCCGGCAGGACGGACGCCACGGGCGTCGGCCACATCACCGCGGTTTCTTTCAGCGGCGGCGAGGGCTGCCGGGCGATCACGGCGGCCGGCCTGCCCTGGAGGATGAAGGCGCACACCTTGTCCAGGGCCAACATCCAGGGCGTCACGCTCTCCACGTCCCGGGGCGCCTGCGGCCCCGGCAGGGTGAAGCCCAAGATCACGCACGGCGAGTTCAGATTCAAAGCCGACCCCCTGAGCCCCGATTGCGTCATCGAGGGGAGCCTCTCGACCTCGCCGAAGATTTCGATCGTCCCCTGAGCCTTAGACGTTCAGCAGCAGGAACTCGCGCTCCCAGGGGCTGATGACGCGCATGAAGGTGGCGAATTCGGCCCGCTTCACGGCGGCGAAGGTGGTGACGAACCCCCGGCCGAAGACCTCGGCCAGTTCCTCGGTTTCCTCGAAGAGGCCGACCGCCTCGAGCAGGCCCACCGGCAGGTCGAACTCGTCGCCGCGCGCCAGGCCCGCCACCGGCTCGCCCGGAGTGAGCCTGCGCGTCAGCCCCAGATAGCCGCAGGCCAGGGACGCGGCCATGGCGAGGTACGGGTTGGCGTCCGACGACGGCACGCGGTTTTCCACCCGCCGATTGACCGGCGAGGAGGGCGGGATGCGAAGCCCGGTGCTGCGATTGTCATAGCCCCACTGCACGTTCACCGGCGCCGAAGCGCTTTTGACCAGCCGCCGGTAGGAATTGACATAGGGCGCCAGCATGCAGGTCACCGTCGGCACATAGCGCTGCTGGCCGGCGAGGAAGTGGAAGAACTCGGGAGTGGGGCGCCCTTCGGCGTCGCTGAAAATGTTCTCGCCGGTCTTGGCTGACAGCACCGACTGGTGCACATGCATGGCCGAACCCGGTTCATGGGCGATCGGCTTGGCCATGAAGGTAGCGTAGATGTCGTGGGCGAGCGCGGCCTCGCGGATCGTGCGTTTGAGCAGGAACACCTGGTCCGACAGGGTTAGCGGATCGCCGTGGCGAAGATTGATCTCCATCTGCGCGGCGCCTTCCTCATGGATGAGGGTGTCCACCTCCAGCTGCTGGGCTTCGGCGAAGGCGTAGATGTCCTCGAAGATGGCGTCGAACTCGTTGACCGCCGAGATCGAATAGGAGCGGCGCCCCGCCTCGGCCCGGCCTGACCGGCCGATGGGGGGCTCCAGGGGGTAGTCCGGATCGATGTTGCGCTTGACCAGGTAGAACTCCAGTTCCGGCGCGACCACCGGGATCCAGCCCTGCTCCTGGTAGAGGTCGACCACCCGCTTGAGGACCTGGCGGGGCGCGATCTCGACCGCGCGGCCGTCGTGATAGAGCGCGTCATGGATCACCTGGGCGGTCGGGTCCCTGGCCCAGGGCACCAGGCACAGGGTCGAGAAGTCCGGGCACAGCTGGATGTCCCCGTCGGAGGGGTCGTAGCGAAACTCGCCGTTCTCCTCGGGATATTCGCCGGAGATGGTCTGCATGAAGATAGAGGAGGGCAGGGCCATGGCGGTGTCGTCGAAGAACTTCGACGCCGGCATGATCTTGCCGCGCGCCACGCCGGCGAGATCGGGCACCAGGCATTCGATCTCGGTGACCTCGCGCGCCGCCGCCCAGGCCCGGGCCTGGGCCACGTTCAGGATCCGTGTCGGTCCGGCGGGAACGGGTTTCTTCTTCTTGGGCATGCACAGGCGACCCGCGGGCGGGCCGCCGAGGCGTTCCTGTTCAATCGGCCTGGAGGGCCACCATAGCCGCGGGACCGTCGGAACGCCACCCCTGATCCCCAAAACATGTGATCACAGTCTTGACGCGGGGTCGGCGGGATAGGAACCTGCGGCCCAAGTCTGGAGGGAGCTCGACATGGCGAAACGACAGGCCCGCCGGCCCTGGCTCGCCGGCGCCGTGCTCGTCCCCCTGGCATGGAGCGCGGGAGCGAGCGCGCAGAA
Organism: Caulobacterales bacterium; assembly: GCA_038323535.1. Taxonomy (GTDB): domain Bacteria; phylum Pseudomonadota; class Alphaproteobacteria; order Caulobacterales; family Caulobacteraceae; genus Acaudatibacter. The sequence continues at coordinate 8,145 of JBBQGZ010000004.1, read as the reverse complement.
CGCGGGGGCCCAGGCGTCGTCGCCGGCCTCGGCCGCCGCCGGCGCGACCCAGGTCGGCGAGATCATCGTCACCGCCACCCGCCAGTCGCAGAGTCTCAGCAAGGTGGCGGTGAGCGTGAGCGCCTTCACCGCCGCCAAGATGGACATCCAGGGGATCAAATCCTTCGCCGACATCGCCAAGTTCACCCCCGGCGTGACCTTCGATGAGGACACCCACGACATCTCCATCCGCGGGATCAATTCGACGGCTGGATCGGGCACCACCGGCATCTACATCGACGACACCCCGATCCAGATCCGCAACCTGGGGTTGAACGCCAACAACACCCTCCCCGCGGTGTTCGACCTGGAGCGGGTCGAGGTGCTGCGCGGGCCGCAAGGCACCCTCTTCGGGGCCGGGTCGGAGGGCGGCACGGTGCGCTACATCACGCCCCAGCCCAGCTTCACCCACTACAGCGGCTATGCCCACAGCGAGATCGCCTACACCCAGGACGGGGCGCCCAGCGCCGAGTTCGGCGCGGCGGCGGGAGGCCCGATCGTCGAGGACAAGCTCGGCTTCCGCGCCAGCGCCTGGATCCGGCGCGACGGCGGCTGGATCGACCGGGTCGACTACCAGACCGGCGCGGTCACCGACGCCAACGCCAATCGGGTCGACACCTATGTGCTGCGCGCAGCCCTCGCCTGGCGCCCGACACCCAACCTGACCATCACCCCGGGGATCGACTACCAGAAGCGCGACCAGCACAACTACGACAACTACTGGGTGGCGATCTCCGATCCTGGATCGGGCGTTTACCGCAACGGGACGCCCGACCGCATGGCCGACCCCGACCGCTTCTACCTGCCGACCCTCAAGGTGGAGTATGACCTCGGCAAGGTGAGAGTCATCTCCAATACCTCCTATTACAACCGCCTGGAGCGAGTGAACGGCTATAGTGGGACCATATACAACCTCTCCTACTTTCAGCAATTCCTTCAGCCCAAGCCCTTCAACAGCCAGTATGGACGTCCGACCGATCCGCGCGGCAGGCCTTGCGGCCCGTGTCAGGACCTCTATCCCTTGCTGACCCCGACCGGGCTCAACCTGCCGGGCCTGCCCGACTACACGTCCACGGCCCTGATCACCAACCGCCAGGCGAACTTCACCCAGGAGGTCCGCGTCCAATCGGCCGATCCGTCCGCGCGCCTGAGCTGGGTGGCCGGAATCTTCTACGGCCGCAACAGCCAGCGGAGCATCGAGGAAATCAGGGACCCCCAACTGCCGCAGATCACGCAGTTGCTGTGGGGTGAGACGGTGAAGCAGGCCTGGGGCGAGGATCTGCTCGCCAACGGCGACGACTACATCAACGACACGACCGGGCACGACCACCAGACGGCGCTGTTCGTCGATGCGACTTTCGGCGTTACCGACAAGCTGAAGGTGACCGCCGGCCTCCGCTACGCCTGGACGCATTTCGACTTCGTCAACCTCAATGACGGACCGCAGGATCTGCTGCTCAACAAGGGCGTCCCCGCCACCATCTCGGGTTCCAAGGACGAGAAACCCTTCACCCCCAAGGTCGGCGTGTCCTACCAGCTCACCCCGGACGACCTCATCTACGCCACCGCGGCCAAGGGCTACCGCATCGGTGGCGCGACGCCGCCGCTGCCGGTCTCCGCCTGCGGGCCGGGCTTTCCGACTTCGTACGATTCCGACACCGTGTGGAGCTACGAGGTGGGCTCCAAGGATCGCTTCCTCGACCGCCGGCTGCAGGTGTCCGCCAGCGCCTATTACATCAAGTGGAAGAACATCCAGCAGGCCTTTTACGTCCCCGTCTGCGGCATCCAGTTCACCACCAACGCCGGCGACGCGGTCTCCAAGGGCTTCGACGTCCAGGCTCAATTCCAGGTGACCCGGGGCCTCGATCTCGAAATGAGCGCCGGCTACACCGACGCCAAATTCACCACCGATTCCCTGGACAGCAGCGGCGACGTGCTCAACCTCAAGGGCGACGCCCTGGACGTCGCGCCCTGGTCGGTCACCCTGGCGGCCCAGTATAGTTTCACCGCCCTGCGCCAGGAGGCGTTCGTCCGCGTGGACTATGAGTTCAACAGCCGCCGCACCGCGCCGATCCCCAACGAGGATCCCAGGACCGCCTTCTTCGACGCCGGCCTGGTTCCCGACCCACCCACCCATTTGGTCTCGGCGCGAGCGGGGATGACGGTGGGTAAGTGGGACGTGGCGCTCTACGTCAACAACCTCCTGAACGCTCACCCCCAGCTCAATCTGCAGCACCAGGACCAGGACACTACCCTGTTCGAAGCCCAGACCCTCCGCCCGCGGACGGTCGGGCTTTCAGCTTCGTTCCGCTATTAGGAGCGGCGGATGGAGACCGGCCCGGCGGTGGTGCGCGGCGCCAATTCCCTTGAAGCCTTCTGGATGGGGTTCACCGCCAATCGCGCCTTCAAGGAACACCCGCGCCTGCTCGCCCGCGCCAAGGACATGCACTACTATACGCCCGACGGCCGCGCCATCCTGGACGGGACCGCGGGGCTGTGGTGCGTCAACGCCGGCCATGGCCGCCAGAAGATCATCGAAGCGATCACCCGCCAGGCCGGCGAACTGGATTTCGCGCCGACCTTCCAGCTCGGTCATCCCCTGGCCTTCGAATTGGCCGCCCGGCTCGCGGCGCTGTTCCCCGCCGGGCTGGACCGGATCTTCTTCTGCAATTCGGGCTCCGAGGCGGTCGACAGCGCGCTGAAGATCGCGCTCGCCTATCAGCGCGCGATCGGCCAGGGGTCGCGCACCCGGCTGATCGGCCGCGAGCGAGGCTATCACGGGGTCGGCTTCGGCGGCATATCGGTGGGCGGAATGGTGAACAACCGGCGGGCGTTCGGTCCCTTGTTGCCGGGCGTCGACCACCAGCGCCACACCCACGATCCGGCCACCGCCTTCAGCCGGGGCCAGCGGGCCGGGGGCGCGGACCTGGCAGACGATCTCGAGCGCCTGGTCGCCCTGCACGGGGCCGAGACCATCGCCGCGGTGATCGTCGAGCCGGTGGCCGGATCGACCGGCGTCCTGCCGCCACCGGTGGGCTATCTGGAACGCCTGCGCCAGATCGCTGACCGCCACGGCATCCTGCTGATCTTCGACGAGGTGATCACCGCCTTCGGCCGACTGGGGGCGTCGTGCGCCGCCGCCCATTTCGGCATCGTCCCTGACATGATCACCTGCGCCAAGGGCCTGACCAACGCCGCCGTGCCCATGGGAGCGGTGGCGGCCGGCGACCACGTCTACCGCGCCATCGTCGAGGCCGCCGCGTCGGGGATCGAACTCTTCCACGGCTACACCTATGGGGGCCATCCGCTCGCCTGCGCCGCCGCCCTGGCGACGCTCGATGTCTATGAGGAGGAGGGCCTGTTCGCGCGCGCGGCCTCCCTGGCCGGCTCGTTCGAGGACGCCGTCCACGCCTTGCGCGGAACCCGCCACGTCATCGACGTGCGCAACCTGGGCCTCGTCGCCGGCGTCGAACTGGAGCCGCGCCCCGGCGCTCTGGGCGCGCGGGGCACGGAGGTCTTCCAACGCTGTTTCGATGAGGGCCTGCTGGTCCGCGTCACCGGCGACACCCTCGCCCTCTCGCCCCCGCTGATCCTCACTGCGGAACACATCGACGAGATGGTGGGCAAGCTCGGGGAAGTTATCGGGGGTACGGAGTAGGACCAAGGAGAGGCGAGGCGCCCGGGCCAATTCCTGCTTGACTCTATAAGTTGATATCAACATTACAAGCCCGTGGACACCTTCGCCGTGCCGTTCGAGACGACTCTGAGGGTGCGCGGCGCGTGCCTATGCATGATCCTCCGCGGCTTCCAGCCGATCCTCGACGCTTAAGGGAGAGACACGATGCCCAACCCCCACGGCAGCTTCATCTGGTACGAACTGATGACCACCGACACGGCCGCCGCCGGCCGCTTCTACGCCGAGGTGGTCGGCTGGAAGGTCGGCGACTTTGGCGACGGGACGTCCGGTTATCGCATCTTCTCGGCCAAGGAACGCGGCGTCGCCGGCATGATGGCCCTGCCCGCCGGCGCGGAGCAGGGCGGCATGCGTCCCGGCTGGTTCGGCTACATCGGCGTCGACGATGTCGATGGGACGGTCGCGGACATCGTCGCGGCGGGTGGCGCCGTCCCCATGCCCGCCAACGACCTGCCGGGCGTGGGCCGCATCGCGACGGTCGCCGACCCGCAGGGCGTCGTCTTCTACGTCATGAGAGGCTCGAGCGAGCAGCCGAGCCCGTCGTTCGACGCCCAGGCGATCGGCCACTGCGCCTGGAACGAACTGGCCACCACCGACCTTCCGTCGGCGATCGACTTCTACACCGGCCGCTTCGGCTGGACGAAGGGCGACGTGATGCCGATGGGCGACATGGGCGACTATCAGTTCATCCATCACGCGGGCGAGCGGATCGGGGCGATGATGACTCGGGCGCCCGGAGGCCCGCCGCCGATGTGGAGCTTCTATTTCCGGGTCGGCGACATCGCCGGCGCCGCCGAGCGCGCGGCCGCTGGGGGCGGCAAGGTCATGCACGGCCCATCGGAGGTTCCAGGCGGCGACCACATCGTGATCGCCACCGACCCCCTGGGCGCGGTGTTCTGTCTCGTCGGCAAGCCCGCGTAAGGAGCCTTCGCCATGGCCAAGGTCACCCAGCATCTGTGGTTCGAGAAGGACATGGAGGCGGCCGTCCGCTTCTACGTCGCCACCATCCCCGGATCGTCGATGGGGCCGATCCACGCGATGCCCGCCGACAGCCCGAGCGGGCCCGCCGGCAGCGTCCGCCTCGCCGAGTTCACCCTCGGCGACCAGCGTCACATGGCGATCGAGGCCGGCCCGCTCGATCCGTTCAACCACAGCTTCTCGATCATCGTCGAATGCGACGACCAGGTGGAAATCGACCGCCTGTGGGCCGCGCTGAAGGAGGGCGGCTCGACCGAACAATGCGGCTGGCTCAAGGATCGCTGGGGCCTGTCGTGGCAGATCGTGCCGACCCTCCTTGGCGAACTGATGAGCGACCCTGATCGCGCGCAGGCGAAGCGCGTCGCCGAGGCGATGCTGAGGATGGTCAAGTTCGACATCGCCGAACTGAAGCGTGCGGCGGGCGAGCTGGTCGGGTGATCGATGTTCCTCCCTCCCCTTCATGGGGAGGGAAAGGCCGCAAAGCGGCCAGGGTGGGGAAGTGTGGGGAAACCCGCCAGGCTGGGGATGCGCCACACTTCCCCACCCCGGCCTTCGGCCGACCCTCCCCAGGAGGGGAGGGAGGGTTTTGGCTCAGCCCCCTACACCCTCTCGATGATGATCGCCGGGGCCATGCCGCCGGCGGCGCACATGGTGACGAGGCCGCGCTTGAGGTCGCGGCGTTCCAGTTCGTCGAGCATGGTTCCGATCAGGATCGAGCCGGTGGCGCCGATGGGGTGGCCCAGCGCCATGGCGCCGCCGTTTACGTTCACCTTGTCGCGATCGAGCCCAAGATCGCGGATGAACTTCTCGGCCACCACGGCGAAGGCCTCGTTGATCTCGAAGAGGTCGATGTCGTCCAGGGTGAGGCCCGCCTTTTGCAGCACCTTGCGGGCGGCGGGGACGGGCGCATTCAACATCAGGGTCGGGGAATCGCCCATGTTGGCCATGGCCACGACGCGGGCGCGGGGCTTGAGGCCATGGGCCTTGGCGTAGGATTCCGAGGCCAGCAGCACGGCGCCCGAGCCGTCGACCACGCCCGAGGAATTGCCGGCATGGTGGATGAATTGGATGTCCAGATCCGGGTGCTTCTGGAGGATCAGACGCCGATAGGTGGTTCCCGTCGCGTCCAGCGGCACGTCAGCCAGGGCCTCGAAGGCGGGCTTGAGGTTCGAGAGCCCCTCCAGGGTGGTCTGTGGCCTGGGAAACTCCTCCCGGTCGAGGGCGAGCGACCCATCCTCGCGGTAAACCGGCACCAGGCTCCTGTCGAAATGGCCGTTCTCGATCGCCCGGGCGGCGCGCTGCTGGCTGACCAGAGCCAGTTCGTCGACCGCCTGGCGGCTGATGCCTTCGAGGGTGGCGATGGCGTCGGCGCAGACACCCTGGTTGGACTGGGGATGCAGGGCGCGCAGGCGCAGATTGCCGCTATCCATCATCGGCGGCCCGTCGTCGCTGGAGCGGCGCCCGGCCATGGACATCATCTCCGTGCCCCCGGCGATGACCAGATCCTCCATCCCCGCCATGATCGAGGCGGCGGCCATGTTGACGGTGGTGATTCCCGAGCCGCAGAACCGGTCCAGGGTGACGCCGCTGGAGCGCACGTCATAGCCGGCGTCCAGGGCCGACATGCGGCCCAGATCCCCGCCCTGAGCCCCGCGCTGGGAACTGGTGCCCCAGATCACGTCGTCGACCTCGGCGGTGTTCAGGTCATTGCGCTCCGCGAGCGCCCGCAGCACCGTCGCCCCCAGCTGCTGGGGATGGATGTCCGCCAGGGCCCCCTTGCCGATCTTGCCGATCCCGCGCGGCGTGCGGCAGGCGTCGATGATCAGGGCTTCGGGCATGGGGCGGCTCGCGGCGATCGGTGGGTGGGCGTCAGGCCACTGTTCTGATGTCGGCGGCGGCGGGATGCAAGGGGCGCTTCTCGAACGCCGGGATAAGATGGCGCCCAGCCAGATCGAGGCTGCGAAGGACCGCCTCGTGGCGCACCGATCCGAACTGCATCAGGCACATCATCCGATCGGCGCCAATCGCCTCATAGCCTTGCAGCTTCGTCGCGCAATGGTCGGGATCGCCGATGATCACGCAGTCCAGCTTTTCCAGCGCCTCGTGGGCCTCGCGCGCGCCGATCGTCTCGCCATTGGCCATCCGCTTGAGCAGGACCAGAACCTCGGGATCGTCGGGCATGATCCGGGCTTCGTCGGGGTCGAGGCTCTGCACCGCCGCGATGTCGCGGGCGGCGTTGGGATGCAGGCCGGCCTTGATCATGTCGTACCAGATCCGACGCGGGACCTTGAAGACGCGGGGGGCGGCGTTGACGTACCACAGGGCCGACACGGCCGCGCCGTTCTCGATCGCCTCGGCGCGGGTCGCCGCGACATGCACGAAGGTGAAGACGCCCTTCTGACCGTTGACGGCCTTGCCGGCCGGATGCTCGCAGTCGGCGAGGCCCCGGTCGTGCTCCTTCAGCATCGCCGCCAGGAAGGCGATCGGGCTGAGCAAGGTCGTGCCCAGGGCGCCGACACCCAGCTCCCCGGCCATGTAGAAGGACTCCGGCGATCCGCAGGTCTGCCACAGGCGCGGGTGCGGCGACTGGACGGGCTTGGGCACCACGTCGCGCGCGGGGATCGTCATCTGGGGCGTGTCCCAGGAGAACTCGGGCTGCGTCCACATCTGGGGGATCATGCACATCGCCTGGCGCACCTCTTCACGCGCCCCCTCCGCGACCACGCCGAAGGTCTCCCACTCCTTGCCGCCGGAGCGGGCGAGGCCGAGCTCGAACCGTCCGCCGCTGAGGATGTCCAGGGTCGCCCCCCGTTCGGCCACGCGCAGGGGGTGGTTGATCCTGAAAGGCGCGAGGACGCCGGCGTGCCCGACGCGCAGGCGGCTCGTGCTCATGGCGATCGCGGTCAGGACGACCTCGGGGGCGGCGCTGTAGCTGAACTCCGGCGCGCCGTGATGCTCGACCTGCCACCAGATATCGAAGCCGGCCGCCTCCGCCGCCTTGGCCTGGGCCAGGATCTCGTGGAACAGGCTCGCCTCGTCGCGGCCGTTCCAGGGAAAGGCCCGCTGGATCTCGCAGAACACATCGAACTTCATCGGACCGCTCTCCATCCTATTGCGTAACGATCGTCTGGGTTTGGTCCGCCCCACGCGTCAGAACACGGCGATGGGATTGACCGGCGAACCGGTGCCGCCCTCGATCGGCAGGGGGGCGAGGGTGAGCAGGAAGGACCAGCGCTTCGCCTCGGCGCAAGCCGCCGCCAGATCCTCGAGCCAAAGGTTGTCCAGCAGGTGCAGGCCCATGGCGACCAGCCCGATCAAGTGGATCGGCATCGGCCACTCCGGGCAGACTTGACCCGGGGGAATCGGGTCATGTACGCCGTCGCCGCCGAGCGCTGAAGCCCGGCGTTCGTGCAGCCAGCGAGCGACATCGGGGT
>JBBQGZ010000003.1:0-57032 GCA_038323535.1 Caulobacterales bacterium | reverse complement strand
AGCTCGGGGTCAATCTCGACGACCTGCTGGTCTCCCAGCCCGACACCGGCGAGCAGGCGCTGGAGATCACCGACACCCTTGTGCGGTCCGGCGCGGTGGACGTGATCGTCATCGATTCGGTCGCGGCCCTTACCCCCCGGGCCGAAATCGAAGGGGAGATGGGCGACAGCCTGCCCGGCTTGCAGGCCCGGCTGATGAGCCAGGCCCTGCGCAAGCTCACCGGCTCGATCTCCAAGACCCAGACCCTGGTGATCTTCATCAACCAGATCCGCCACAAGATCGGCATCTCCTACGGCAGCCCGGAGGTCACCACGGGCGGCAATGCGCTTAAGTTCTACGCTTCGGTGCGGCTCGATATCCGCCGCATCGGCTCGGTGAAGCTGCGCGACGAAATGGTCGGCAACAGCACCCGGGTCAAGGTTGTCAAGAACAAGGTCGCCCCGCCATTTAGGGAGGTCGAATTCGACATCATGTACGGCGAGGGGATCTCCAAGCTGGGCGAGATCATCGACCTGGGGGTCAAGGCCGGCCTGATCGAAAAGTCCGGCTCCTGGTATTCCTGGAACAGCCAGCGAATCGGGCAGGGCCGCGAAAACGCCCGCGAATTCCTCAAGGCCAATCCCGACATCGCCGGCGAGATCGAGCAACAGGTGCGGGGCAACGCCGTCAAGATCGTCGATTCCCTGCTGCTGGGCGCCGCGGAGCCGGAAGACGACTGAGCCTCTGTCGGCCTTGCTCTTTGTCTCGCGCGCCCTAGCTGCTAGAGGGCGCCGATGCCGAGCCTGAGTGATCTTCGCGACCAGTTCCTGGCGTTTTTCGCCGAGGCCGGCCATGCCGTGATCCCTTCGGCGCCGCTTGTGCCGCAAAGCGATCCGACCCTGCTGTTCGTGAACTCCGGCATGGTTCCGTTCAAGAACAACTTCACCGGTGCGCAAACCCCGCCGGCGCCGCGCGCCGCCTCGTCCCAGAAATGCGTCCGTGCGGGCGGCAAGCACAACGACCTGGACAATGTCGGCTATACCGCGCGGCACCTGACCTTCTTCGAGATGCTCGGTAATTTTTCCTTCGGCGACTATTTCAAGGAAGGGGCCATCGACTACGCTTGGAGGTTCGTGACCAAGGACTTGGCGCTCCCGCCCGAGCGCCTGATGGTCAGCATCCATCCTTCCGACGAGGAGGCCGCGGGGCTGTGGAAACGGATCGCCGGCCTTGCCGACGACCGCATCGCGCGCCTGGCTGAAAACATGTGGTCGATGGGCGATACCGGCCCTTTCGGGCCCAACACCGAGATCTTCTATGATCATGGGCCTGGCGTGGCGGGGGGCCCGCCCGGCTCACCCGACGAGGACGGCGACCGCTTCGTCGAGATCTGGAACCTGGTCTTCATGCAGTATGAGCAGTTCGCCGACGGCCGTTCGTCCGCGCTGCCCAAGCCTTGCATCGACACCGGCATGGGCCTCGAGCGCATCGCCACCGTCCTTCAGGGCGTCCAGAGCGTCTTCGAGACCGATCTCTTCCGCCGCCTGATCGCCGCCAGCGAGGAGGCTGTCGGCGTCAAGGCCGCCGGCGAGGCCGCCGCCTCCCACCGGATCATCGCCGACCATCTGCGTTCGACCGCGTTCCTGATCGCCGATGGCGTCACGCCTTCCAACGAGGGGCGCGGTTATGTCCTGCGCCGGATCATGCGGCGGGCCATGCGCCACGCCTATCTGCTGGGTGCGGGCGAGCCGCTGATGCACCGCCTGGTCCCTACCCTGGTCGAGGAAATGGGCGCCGCCTATCCCCAGCTGATCCGCGCCGCCCCGGTGATCGTCGAAACCCTGCGCGCCGAAGAGGAGCGTTTCCACCGCACCCTGGGCCGGGGCCTGGCCCTGCTGGACGAAGCCTCCGCCGGCCTGGGCGCGGGCGATGTTCTGTCCGGTGGGACGGCGTTCAAACTCTACGACACCTACGGCTTCCCCCTCGACCTGACCCAGGACGCCGTGCGCGCCCGGGGTATCGAGGTGGATCTGGCCGGTTTCGACGCGGCCATGGGCCGCCAGCGCGCGATGGCGCGGGAAAGCTGGGCGGGGTCGGGCCAGCAGGCCCAGGGCGCGGTGTGGCTGGTCTTGCGCGAGCACCACGGTCCCACGCCCTTCGCCGGCCACGATCTCGATCGGATGACGGTCGAAACCTTGGCCCTGGTCAAGGACGGCCAGGAGATCGCGGAGGCGCGGGCCGGCGACACGGTTCTGGCGCTCTTCGACGCCACCCCCTTCTACGCCGAGAGCGGCGGCCAGGCCGGCGACCGCGGCCAGGCGTCCTGGGCCGGCGGCGCGGGCGAGGTCTTGGACACCCACAAGCAGGGGGACCTGCACGTCCACGCGCTGAAGATCGTCCGCGGGCGCCTGGGCGCCGGCGACCAGGTCGAACTCGCCGTCGACGCCGAGCGGCGGGCGCGCACCCGGCTCAACCACTCGGCGGCGCATCTGGCGCACGCGGCTCTGCGCCATGTCCTGGGTCCTCACGTCACGCAGAAGGGCCAGATGGTGGACGCCGAGCGGATGCGCTTCGATTTCAGCCACGGCGGGCCGCTCACCACCGGCGAGATCGACGCCATCGAGGCCGAGGTCAACGCCGTGATCCGCCAGAATCTTCCCGCCCAAACCCGGGAAATGACCCCCCAGGCGGCCATCGACGCCGGGGCCATAGCGCTTTTTGGTGAAAAATACGTCGACACGGTCCGGGTCCTGACCCTCGGCCGCGATTTGGCGGGGGAGGGGCCCTATTCGGTGGAGTTGTGCGGCGGCACCCATGTGGCCAGAACCGGCGACATCGCCCTGTTCAAGATCGTCTCCGAACAGGGGATCGCCGCCGGCGTGCGGCGCATCGAGGCCCTCACCGGCGAGCCGGCGCGCCGCTGGCTGCTCGACCGCGCGGCCGTCGCCCAGGCCCTGGCCGACCGGTTCAAGGCGCCGATGGAGGAGGTCGTGGCGCGGGTGGAGGCGGTCGAGGGGCGGGCGCGCAAGCTCGAGCGGGATCTGGCGGAGGCCAGGCGCAAACTCGCGACAGGCGGTGGCGCCGGCGCGGATCAGGCGGTGGAGGAGGTCGGCGGCGTGAAATTCCTCGGCCTGGTCCTGGACGGTGTCGGGCCCAAGGACTTGAACCCCCTGGTGGAGACATTCCGCAGACAAGTCCCCGACGGCGTGATCGTGCTCAGCGGCGTGCAGGACGGCAAGGCGGCCAACGCGGTGGTCGTTACCGGCGCGGCGCTCGGGCGATTCGACGCCAGCGACCTGATCAAGGCGATGGGCGGGCAGGGCGGCGGCCGGCCTGATTTCGCCCGAGGCGGGTCTCCGGACGCAAGCCGAGCGGCGGAGGGGGTGAAGGCCGTAAGAGCGTTGTTGGCGGCGGGATAGGTCTCTAAGCCTCCCTCCCCTTCTGGGGAGGGATGATCGCGAAGCGATCCGGGTGGGGCTGTTTCGATCGGGTTTCACCGCTTTTCCCCACCCCGACGGCTTCGCCGTCTGTCCCTCCCCAGAAGGGGAGGGAGGAGGCGCTCTAAGCCGCCAGCGCCCGCTCTAAATTCTCCGCCACCTTGTCCAGGAAGCCTTCGGTGGTGAGCCAGCCCTGGTAGTCTCCGACCAGGAGGGCGAGGTCCTTGGTCATGAAGCCGGCTTCCACGGTGTCGACGCAGACCTTTTCCAGGGTCGCGGCGAAGCGATCCAGTTCGGCGTTGTCGTCGAGCTTGGCGCGGTGCTTGAGGCCCCGGGTCCAGGCGAAGATCGATGCGATGGAATTGGTCGAGGTGCTCTCGCCCCTCTGATGCTGGCGAAAGTGCCGCGTGACGGTGCCGTGCGCCGCTTCGGCCTCCACCGTCCGCCCGTCGGGGCTCATCAGCACCGAGGTCATCAGGCCCAGCGAGCCGAACCCCTGGGCGACCTGGTCGGACTGGACGTCGCCGTCGTAGTTCTTGCACGCCCAGACGAAGCCGCCAGACCATTTGAGCGCCGAGGCGACCATGTCGTCGATCAGGCGGTGCTCGTAGGTGATGCTCGCCGCCTTGTAGCGCTCGGCGAATTCGGTCTCGAAGACGCGCTGGAAGATGTCCTTGAACCGCCCATCGTAGGCCTTGAGAATGGTGTTCTTGGTCGAAAGATAGACCGGATAGCAGCGCGCCAATCCGTAGGTCAGGCTGGCCCGGGCGAATTCCTCGATCGAGGCGTCCAGGTTGTACATGGCCAGGGCCACGCCTCCGCCCGGATAGTCGAACACCTCGTGCTCGATCACCGCCCCGTCCTCGCCCTCGAACCGGATCGTCAGCCGGCCCTTGCCGGGAACCACGAAGTCGGTGGCCCGGTATTGGTCGCCGAAGGCGTGGCGCCCGATGATGATCGGCTGGGTCCAGGTAGGAATCAGGCGCGGCACGTTGCGGCACAGGATCGGCTCGCGGAAGACGACGCCGCCGAGGATATTGCGGATGGTGCCGTTGGGCGATTTCCACATCTTCTTGAGCTGGAACTCCTTCACCCGGGCCTCGTCGGGGGTGATGGTGGCGCATTTGACGCCGACGCCGCAGCGCTTGATCGCCTCGGCCGCCTCGACGGTCACCCGGTCCTCGGTGGCGTCGCGGTGTTCGATGCCGAGGTCGTAGTAGTCGAGGGTGATATCGAGGAACGGCAGGACCAGCTTATCCTTGATCATCCGCCAGATGATGCGGGTCATCTCGTCGCCGTCGATGTCGACGACCGGATGGGCGACCTTGATCTTGGCCATGGATTGTGAGGCGCTCCGGCTGCTGGCGTATCGGCTGGCTCGGCCGCGCCGAAGGTCGCCTTGGCAGGCCTATAAAGCGTTCCGCGCCGGCGGGAAAGCCGAGCGGCGGGCCTCAGCGCAACGCCGACATCATCAGCCGCGCGGTGTCGGCGATGAGGCGGTCGCGCTGCGCCTCGGTCGCGGTGGAGCCGGCGAGATAGGCGGCGATGGCTACGCGGCGGCCGTCTTCCAAGGTTGCGATCCCGATGTCGTTGGTCGCCGGGGTGAGGCCCAGGTCGGTCCGGGCCGATCCGGTCTTGTGGGCCAGGAAGGCCCCCCGAGGCAGGCCCGCCTTCAGCCGGTTCGCGCCGGTCTCGGTGGCGGTCATCAATCGGATGAGCAGGCGGGTGGACGCCGGCGAGATCAGGTCGCCGAGGCTCAGCCGGCTCAGGAAATCCAGGGTCGCCGGGACGGTGGCGGTGTCGCGGGAATCGGCCAGATAGGCGCCCATGGCGGCTTCGCGGACCTGGGCCGGAACCGCGTCGCGCGCCGCGATCCAGGCCCCCTCGCCCTTCCAGGCGGGCTGGAAGGGCGGCATCCCGGAAACCTCCTGCTGCAGATCCCGCTCATAGCGGTCGATGCTGATGTCGGCGATGGATTTCGAGCGTAGCCACGCCGTCACCGCGCCGGGGCCGCCGATCCGCTTCATGATCACGTCGGCGGCGGTGTTGTCGCTCTTCTGGATGGCCAGGGCGATGAGGTCGACGGCCGGCATGTCGATGGCGTGGTGGTCGGGCGGTGTCGGCCAGGCTTGGTCGATCGCGCTGAACGGCGGGGAGAGGTCGAGCTCGGTAAGCCGGACCCGCTCCGCCAGCTTGAGCCGTCCGGCGTCCACTTCCGCCAGCGCCGCCGCCGCCAGGGGCGCCTTGAACACGCTCTGCATCGGGCACCGGGCGTAGAGGTCCGAGGACCAGGTCTTGCCGGTCCCCAGAACCAACAGCCCCGCCCGGAAGGCGCCGGGGAGCGCGCGCGCCGCCAGCCTGGGAAATTCGGCGTCAAGGCGTTGGGTGTCCAGGCCGCCGGAGGAGGGCGGGAAGGCGCCGCGCCCGTGGCAGCCCGCCAAGGCGGCGCTCATCGCGCCCACCAACAGGCGTCGGGAAGGATTCATCGCTGGCGAGTCACTTTCGGATCGAGGTGGGCCGATCATACCGCCTCGGCCAAGAAAATCGGCTATGGGCAGGACATGAACGTGGCCGCGCCCTGCGTGATCCTCAATGAGCCGCAGCTGGCCGAGAACATCGGCGCCGTGGCGCGGGTCATGGCCAACTTCGGCCTCGAAGACCTGCGCCTGGTGCGACCGCGCGACGGCTGGCCCCAGCCGCGCGCCTGGGCCAGCGCCTCGGGAGCCGATTGGCCGCTGGACGGCGCCCGGGTGTTCGACCGCGTGGAAACCGCCATCGCCGATCTGCGCATCGTCCTGGCCACCACCGCGCGGCCGCGGGAAGCCCTGCTGCCGATCCTGACGCCGCGGGAAGGCGCGGCCCGCCTGAGGGCCGCGGGGGACCAGGGCTGGGCCGCCGGCCTTCTCTTCGGCGGCGAGCGCGCCGGCCTGGAAACCGCCGACGTCGCCCTTTGCCAGGCGATCGTCACCGTGCCGGTCGATCCCAGGTTCCACTCGCTGAACCTCGCCCAAGCGGTGGCGATCAACGCCTATGAGTGGCGCCTCGCCCAGGCGCCGGCCCCCCCGCCGGCCTTCCTGGACCCGCCTCCTCCGGCCGAACAGGCGGTGGTGATGGGATTGTACGAGCATCTGGAGCGCGAGCTGGAGGCGGCCGGATTCTTCCATCCCCCGGAGAAACGCGCCTCGATGGTGCGCAATTTGCGCGTGGCGTTCGGCCGTTCGCGGCTCTCCGACCAGGAAGTGCGGACCTTTCGCGGGGTGGTCACCGCGCTCGCCAAGGGCCGCGGCCGCGTGCTGGCCAAGCTGGCGGCGCGCAAGGGAGAGGCGGGGTAGGAGGTCGCGGCTCGGCCCCCGTTCTTGACTTCGGCCCGCTCGGCTCTCATAAGCCGCCCTCTCACGCCGCCGGGCTCGCCCGCCGGCGCGAAAGCATATGACGGGTGACGCGTGGGCCGCCGTTGAGATCGCCCCTCCACCAACGGAGGGGCCGGACCGCGTCGAAGTTGAAAGTTCTCTTCTCATGTCCAAGCGCCATTCGGCGAAGTACAAGATCGACCGGCGGATCGGCGAGAATCTCTGGGGCCGACCCAAGTCGCCGGTCAATCAGCGCTCCTATGGCCCCGGCCAGCATGGCCAGCGCCGCAAGAACAAGGTTTCCGATTTCGGCCTGCAGCTGCGCGCCAAGCAGAAGCTCAAGGGCTACTACGGCAACCTCACCGAAAAGCAGTTTTCCCGCACCTACGACGAGGCGGCCCGCCGCAAGGGCAACACCTCGGAAAACCTGATCGCCTTGCTGGAATCGCGCCTGGACGCCATCGTCTATCGCGCCAAGTTCACCCCGACGGTGTTTTCCGCCCGGCAGTTCGTCAACCACGGCCACGTCCAGGTCAACGGCAAGCCGGTGAACATTCCCTCCTACCGGGTCAAGGCGGGCGACGTCGTCCAGGTGCGCGAGCGTTCGCGCAACATGGCCCTGGTCCTGGAAGCCTTGCAATTGGCCGAACGGGATATCCCCGACTATGTCGAGGTCGACGCCAAGGCGATGACCGCCAAATACATCCGCACCCCCGAGTTGGCCGAAGTCCCCTATCCGGTGAAGATGGAGCCCAATCTGGTGGTGGAGTTCTACGCGTCGTAAAAGCCGCGCGCCGTAGGCTTACGCCGCCAGGGCGCCGTGGTCGGTGAGGAACTGCTTCAGTTCGCCGGACTGGAACATCTCGCGCACGATATCCGATCCGCCGACGAATTCGCCATCGACATAGAGCTGGGGAATGGTCGGCCAGTCGGAAAAGCTCTTGATTCCCTGGCGCAACTCGTCGGTCTGCAACACGTTGACCCCGACGAAATCGACGCCCAGATGATCCAGGATCTGCACGACGATGGCCGAGAAGCCGCATCCCGGCTGTTCAGGCACGCCCTTCATGAACACCACCACGGGATGCTCGGCCACGGTGCGGGCGATGAAATCGTGGGCGGCGGGAGCTTCGGTGGTTTCGGTCATTTTAGCGTCTCACTCTGGCCGCGGGCGATCTCTTCGAAGGCCCAGAGCTAGGGACGCCGGCCCGCGCGGTCAAGCGCGCCCGCGGTTTCACGGTTTCGGCCCGGCGGAAGTCTCGAGGGCCAGGGCATGCAATCGGCCGCCCATCTTGCCCTTGAGGGCGGCATAGACCAACTGATGCTGGCGGACGCGCGACAGGCCCCTGAAGGCCGCCGCGACGATGCGGGCTCGATAGTGGTCGCCGTCGCCCGCCAAATCCTCGATCGAGATATCGGCGTCCGGAAACGCGCCGCGCAAATCGGCTTCGAGTTCAGCGGCGGGCATGGGCATGGGGCTTCCTCTTCGGCCGGGCCTGTGGGAGGAAGAGGATAGCATGACCCGGCTCCGTCCTTTCCGCCTCGTGCGCGCCGCCGCCCTCATTCTTTCCCTTGCCGTGCTGGCCGCCTGCAATGTCGTCGTCACCCAAGCGCCGCTCTTTACCCGGGCGGACGAGGCGGGGGCGCCGTCGCCGAGGCCGGGCTTGTGGCGCTTCGACGGCGACGCCGACTGCCGCGTGGATGAGAGTCGGCCTCTCGTCGAATGGCCCCGGTGCGGCGCCGGGGCGGTGCTGAACTCGGGAACGGCCGGCTATTTCGAGCGCGAAACTGGCGTCCCGGTCTGGACCATTCAACCTCTGATTTTGGCCGCCGGCGCGCCGAGGATTGCCCAGGCCCAGGTCAAGTTCTCGGGGGACATCAAGGTCGAAGGCGCGACCTATGCCTATGCCGGGGTCCGGGCGACGAAGCTCGACGACCGCGGGCGGATCGTGGCCCTGAGGTTCTGGCCGGTTCAATGCGGGCCGCCGCCGCCTCCCGGCGAAGGCGGGGACGCCGCCGCCGGCACGTCCAAGCCGCTGGCCGGCCTGACGATGAAACCCGGCGACCCGGCCTGCGCCACGACGTCCCAGGCGGCGCTGCGCGAGGCCGCCAAGGCGAGCGAGGCCTGGGCGCCCAAGCCGCTGAACGCCCGCTGGGTGCGAGATGGGAATTCCTAGGCGCCGGCCATATAGGCGGGCATCCATCCTTCGTGCGCTTGACGAAGCTTCCCCAGGGGCACGCTGAAAAGGCCCGGCGCTTCGAAGGCGTCCCCGCCGGCGCGGCCCACCCGGGCGATGGCCACCCCCGCCTCGGCGGCCCTTTCGACGACGCCCGACGGATCGGCGCTCGCGATCAGATAGCGGCCCTGGTCCTCGCCGAACAGGAAGAGATGGGGGCCGATGTCGCTCGCGGCCTTCAGGGTCAGGCCGATGTTCGACGCCAGAGCCATCTCCACCGCGGCGATCACCAGGCCGCCGTCGGAAAGGTCATGCACCGTGCGCACGGCGCCGGCGCGGATGAGGCCGCGCACGAAGTCGCCGTTGCGGCGCTCCGAAGCGAGATCCACCGGAGGCGGCGCGCCTTCCTCGCGGCCGAGGATCTCCCGCAGATAGAGGCCCTGGCCCATCTCGCCGCGGCTGTCGCCGACCAGGAAGAGCGTATCGCCGGCTTTGAGAGACGCGAAGCCGGCGCGGCGGGAATGGTCGGGGATCAGGCCGACGGCGCCGACGGTCGGCGTGGGCGGAATGGCCACGCCGCCCGTCTCGTTGTAAAGGCTGACGTTGCCGCTCACCACCGGGAAGTCGAGGGCGCGGCAGGCCTGCGCCATGCCTTCGATGGCGCGCACGATCTGGCCCATGATCTGGGGCCGCTCGGGATTGCCGAAATTGAGGTTGTCAGTGACGGCGATCGGATCGGCCCCGACGGCGGTGAGGTTGCGCCACGCCTCCGCCACCGCCTGCTTGCCGCCCTCGAACGGGTCGGCCGCCACATACCGGGGTGTACAGTCGCTGGTGACGGCCAGCGCCTTTGCGCCGCCGTGGACGCGCACGATGCCGGCGTCGGCGCCGCTGGCGGAGTCGTCCAGGGTGTCGGCCATAACGTGGCGATCATACTGCTCCCAGATCCAGCGTTTACTGGCGAGATCCGGGCAGGCGACCAGTTTGAGGATCGCCGCATCCCAGTCGGCGGGGGGCGCCACGCCGGCGGGATCCAGGGGCGCCTCCACCACCGGTTCGACCCAGGGGCGGTCATAGAGCGGGGCGTCGGCGGTGAGGGGGTCCAGCGGCAGGTCGCAGACCACCGCGCCGTGATGTCGCAAAATGATGTGGCCGGTGTCGGTGGTGCGCCCGATGGTGGCGGCGTCCAGCCCCCATTTGGCGAAGATCCTCCGGCCGTCGGCCTCCCGGCCGGGCTTCAGGATCGCCAGCATTCGCTCCTGGCTCTCCGACAGCATCATCTCATAGGCGCTCATGCCCTCTTCGCGCTGGGGTACGAGGTCGAGGTCTAGTTCGATGCCGACGTCGCCCTTGCCGGCCATCTCGACGCAGGACGAGGTCAGGCCCGCCGCCCCCATGTCCTGGATGGCGGCCACCGCGCCGGACGCCATCAGCTCCAAGGTGGCCTCGATCAGGAGTTTCTCGGCGAACGGGTCGCCCACCTGGACGGTCGGGCGCTTTTCCTGGGAATCCGCGTCGAACTGGGCCGAGGCCATGGTCGCCCCGTGAATCCCGTCCCGCCCGGTCTTGGAGCCGAAATAGACCACGGGAAGGCCGGCGGCCGGGGCGGCGGCGTAGAAGATCTTGTCGGCATCGGCCAGGCCCACGCACATGGCGTTGACCAGTATGTTGCCGTCATAGCCCGAGTGGAAGTTGGTCTCGCCGCCCAGGGTCGGGACGCCGACGCAGTTGCCATAGCCGCCGATGCCCGCCACTACCCCGGCCACCAGGCGCCGGGTCCCGGGGTGCTTGGGATCGCCGAAGCGCAGGGCGTTCAAGAGCGCGATCGGGCGCGCGCCCATGGTGAAGACGTCGCGCATGATCCCGCCCACGCCGGTCGCCGCGCCCTGGTAGGGTTCGATGAACGACGGGTGGTTGTGCGATTCCATCTTGAACACCACCGCCTGGTTGTCGCCGATGTCCACCACGCCGGCGTTCTCGCCGGGACCCTGGATCACCCTGGGTCCGGTGATGGGGAACTTGGCCAGGTGCCGCCTCGAGGATTTGTAGGAGCAGTGTTCGCTCCACATCACCGAGAACAGACCCAGCTCCAACGGGTTGGGCTCGCGGTTCAGCCGTCGCACAATGAGGTCGTATTCCTGGGCCTGGAGGCCGTGCTCAAGGGCTGTTTCGGCCGTTGATTTGGCGGGGGCGGTCATGGCGGGTGTCCTAGCGGGCCGGGAGGGAGTCCGCCATGGCAGCCGCCGTCGCAAGGCGAAAATCACGCCAATCTGAACGATGTTCAAATTTTTGCTTGCGCCCAGGTTATCATTGGTATCTAATCACTGCTAAGTTCCGAGTCGGATCACCGCCTGCTCCCCTCAGCCGGGCGACTGGGGCCCGGGCGGCGGCGTGCCGCCGCCCCTTGTCTCTCGCACCACGGAAGGCCTTGCCTCATGAAACTGCAAATCGCGACGGCTTGCGCCGTCCTCTCCCTGGGCCTGGCGGGCGCGGCGCACGCCGACTCGATCAGCGCCACCCTGGAACGGCCCGTGGCGGGCCACGCCGAGTTCCTGCTCGCCCATGCGGACTGGAGCTGCGACGGCGCGACCTGCGTCGGCGCCCGGGTGCCCGCCGAAGCCGGCGCCCTTTTCGGCTGCCGGGCCCTGGTCAAGAAAGTCGGCCGCGTGACCGCCTACAGCGAGTTCAAGCCCACCGACGAAGCGACCCTGGCCAAGTGCAACACCGCCGCCGCCGGGCCGGCCCCGATCGGGACCGCCTCGCGCTGATTCGTCACGACATCGGGGGGCGGTCTTCGGCGGGCCGCTCCTCGCCGCCTCAGGCGCTGGCCATCACGCTCTGGAACACCAGGGCGCCGTCGGCGGAGCCCAGGTCCTCCTCGAAGGCGCGGTCGGGGTGGGGCATGATCCCCAGCACATTGCCGGCCCCATCGACGATGCCGGCGATGTCGCGGGCGGAGCCGTTGGGATTGTCGGCATAGCGGAACACCACCCGACCCTCGCCTTCCAGGCGGTCCAAGGTCTCCTCGTCGGCGAAATAGTTCCCCTCGCCGTTGCCCACCGTCATGGTCGCGCGGCGCCGGTCCTTGAAGGCGGCGGTGAAGCGCGTCTGAAGGTTGCTCACCTCCAGGTCCACCGGCTTGCAGACGTATTTGAGGCCGGCGTTGCGTAAGAGGGCGCCGGGCAGCATCCCCGCCTCGCACAGGATCTGGAAACCGTTGCACACGCCCGCCACGGCCACGCCGCGCGTCGCCGCGGCGCGAACCTCGGCCATCACCGGCGAGAGGGCGGCCATGGCCCCGGCCCTCAGATAGTCGCCGTAGGAGAAACCGCCCGGCAGGACGACGAGATCGACGTCGGCGGGGAGGGCGGTTTCCTGGTGCCAGACCATCTCGACCCGCGCGCCGGTGGACCGTTCGATGGCGACGGCGCAGTCGCGGTCGCAGTTTGATCCGGGGAAGACGACGACGGCGGCTTTCATGTCCGGCTCACGCTTCGTCGATCTCCGCGCGCCAGCTTTCGATCACCGGATTGGCGAGCAGGCGCTCGCACATGGCCTTGACCTCAGCCTCCGCCGCGGCGCGATCGGCGGCGGCGAGGTCGAAGGCGATGATCCGGCCGACCCGCGTGTGGCTCACACCGGTCCAGCCCAAGCCATGCAGGGCGGCTTCCACCGCCTTGCCCTGGACGTCGAGGACGCCGCTCTTGAGAAAGACCTGGACCGTGGCTTTCATGGCCCTCCCTAGTGGATGCCGCCCTGGATGACCGTGGGCATCTCCTTCATGATCCCCAGGCGTCGGGCCACTTCGGTGTAGCTTTCGATGACATTGCCGAGATCCCGGCGAAAACGGTCCTTGTCGAGTTTCTCGCTGGTCGCCGAATCCCACAGCCGGCAGCTGTCGGGGCTGATCTCGTCGGCGAGGATGACTCGGGAGAAGTCGTTCTCCCACACCCGGCCGTATTCGACCTTGAAGTCCACCAGGGTGATGCCCACCGCGCCGAACAGGCCGGTGAGGAAGTCGTTCACCCGAAGGGTGGTGGCCATCATGTCGTCGATCTCCTGGGTCTGGGCCCAGTTGAAGGCGGTGATGTGCTCCTCGGCCACCATGGGGTCGGAGAGCTTGTCGTCCTTCAGGTAGAATTCGATGATCGAACGGGGCAGGGCCTGGCCTTCGGGGAGGCCGAAGCGCTTGGCGAGCGACCCGGCGGCGATGTTGCGGCACACCACCTCCAAGGGAATGATCTCCACCTCGGTGATCAGCTGTTCGCGCAGGTTCAGGCGGCGGATGAAATGGTTCTGGACGCCGATCGAGTTGAGGCGCGTCATGACATATTCGCTGATGCGATTGTTGATCACCCCCTTACCCTCGAGGATCGCCTTTTTCTGGCCGTCGAAGGCGGTAGCGTCGTCCTTGAAATACTGGATCAGAGTGCCCGGTTCGGGGCCCTCATAGAGGATCTTGGCCTTGCCCTCGTAGATCTTCTTGCGGCGGGTCATGGTCTTGGAGCCTTCCTTTGGCCAGGCGGCGCCCGGGACAAATGAAAGCGCGCGCGGACGCGTTTGGCGATCCTGCGCGCGGTTTCCGACTCGGCATCGCGTCTGACGTCATCAGGGCCAGCCGACCCTAGCCGAACCGACGCCCGCGCGCAAACGCGCCCTTGCGTCGTTCCTTAGGTTTCTCGTTCACCGTCGGTTCAGGGTGGCGCGCATAGCGGTCGGCGACTTGGGGGCGCCGTGCGGAACCGCGGCGGCTTGAGCGAAAGGCTGAACCGATGAACGACTGGCGATGTGCGAGGGCCGGCGCACTCCTGGCTACATTCTCGACCGTGGCGATGCTCGTCGAGCCGGTCGCGGCCAGCGCCCAGAGTGCGCCGAACGGATACTATAACAACGGCGCCCCGCCGCCGGGGACCGAAGGGTGGGAGGGTGCGCCGCAAGGGGATCAATATACCCAAGCGGGGCCTCCGCCGCCCGAGCCCTATGCGGCGTCTGAGCAGGACCCATATGGCCCGTCACAGGGTCGGTACGGCGCCCCTTTTCAGGGGGAATATCCCCCTGCGGACGACGCTGGCCGGCAGGTTTACAACCCTGGATATTACCCGCAATATGCGGGTGGTTATCAGGCTCAATACGCCCAGTGGGCGGCCCAGAACTGCTTCGTCCAACACAGAAACAACACCGTCGCCGGCGCCGTCATAGGCGGCGTGGCGGGGGTGGTTCTGGGCGCCAGCCTGGCCGGCTGGGCGGCTCGCGGCGCGTGGGTCTTGCTAGGCGGGTCGCTGGGCGCGACGGCCGGGGCGGCGATCGGGGCCAGTTCCAGCACGGGCTATTGTCCGCAAGGCTATGCGGTTCGTCCCGGCGCGCCGCCGCCCTACTATGGCGGGCCCGCTTATGGGCCTGGTCCCGCCGCGTATTATGCGCGCCCGGCGTACGCGCCGTACCCGTCCTATCGGCGCGCGCCCTATCGCCCATGGGTGTGGGCGGGCGACCGATGGGTCTACCGGCCCCATCCGGATGAATACCGCCGGCCAGGCTACGGCGACCCAGGCTACCGGAGGGCGCCGGCCTCCTACCAAGGTTATTAGCGGTGCGGTCGGGATGTGACGCCGCGGTTTGACGAGATTGCCTGGGGGCGAAGGCGCGCCGATATCTTCACCCTCGACGGGGAAGGTCGCCGGGCGATCGATTTTCGGCGGTTCCACCACATCGTCTGAGGCCTAAGGACGGGGCGATTGCCCCTGGCGGCGCGGCGGGATATTGAGCGGCCTTGATTGGGCGCGCCAGGATTCGCATGAACACCTTCGACGAGCGGGAAAAAGGCTTCGAGAAGAAGTTCGCCAATGATCAGGACCAGGAGTTCCGGGCCACCGCCCGGCGCAACCGCATGCTGGGCGAATGGGCCGCCGGCCTGATGGGCCTGGAGAACGTCGGCGACTACGCCGCCGCGGTGATGCGATCGGACTTCGAGCAGCCGGGCGACGAGGACGTGTTGCGCAAGGTCAAGCAGGACCTCTCCGGCGCCGGCCTCACGGTCGCCGACGGCGAGATTCGCGCCAAGATGGACGAATTTCTCGCCATCGCGCGGGGCCAGGTGCGGGCCGGCGAATAGTCGCGCGCCGCCGCGATCTTCCCTACCGTCGCTCGCCGATTTGCGCCCGGTCGACGGCGATGGTGAGGGCGCTGGTTTTGCCGAGGGGCTGGCAGAGGACGCCGCCGATATCACGGTAGCCGCGGGTTCCCGCCGCCGCCCACACCTCTCCATGAGGCTTGGCGTCGCCGTCCTCGCTCGTGGGCCCGCACGGTCCCATCCTCGGCGGGCCCTCGTCGCCCCGGTCCAGCCGGTCGGGAAGGGTGATCGGCGCCGACGGCGGGGCCGCCGGGGCGCCGGCGGGCGGCCCGCCGACGGCGGTCGATATCGCCTCCTGGGCTCGCGCGGCGGCGCAGGCGAGCAGGGCGGCGGCCAAGGCCATGGGTAGGGCGCGGCTCATGCGGGCCTGAGGTTGCGCCCATCGCCCGACGCTTGCAAGGCCGGAGCCATCGCCTAGGTATGGGCGGGCCGCGCCCCAGGCGTGTTCCCCTGCCCTTGATTTGGAAGCAAAAAGCCCTTGCCCAACGACGCCATGCTTGCCCAAGCGCGCCGCGCCATCGCGCCCCTCTACCCGATCTCCGAACCGCTGGCCCTGGCCGCCCTGGCCGATCGGGCCAGGCTCTCGCCCAAGGCCCGGGACCGGGTGGTCATCCAGGCTCTGAACCTGCTGGCGGAGCTTCGCGCCCCGGGCCGGGCCGGCTGGATCGACCGTTTCTTGCGGGAATACAGCCTCTCCAGCGAGGAAGGCGCCGCCCTGCTCGGACTGGCGGAGGCCTATCTGCGGGTGCCCGACGCGGGGACGGCGGACGCCCTCATCCGCGACAAGCTAGGCCAGGGGGACTGGCGGGCGTCCCTGGGATCGGCGGAGTCGTTGGTGGTCAACGGCGCCACCCTGGGCCTGGTTCTGGCCCAGGCCCTGACCGAGGCGTCGAGCGGCGCGCGAACCCTGCGATCGGTGGTGGCGCGCCTGGGGGCGCCGGCGATCCGCGCCGCCGTGGCCGGCGGCATGCAGCGGATGGGCGAGGCCTTCGTCCTGGGACGCGACATCGGTGAAGCGCTGCGCCGCGCCGATCGGGGCCCGAAACGCGCGTTCCGCCATTCCTTCGACATGCTGGGCGAGGCGGCGCGGACGGCGGCGGACGCCGAGGACTATTTCGAGGCCTATCTGGCCGCGATCCGATCGGTCGGCGAAGCCGGCGAGGCGGGCGCCGACGTCTTCGCCCGCGACAGCGTGTCAGTGAAGCTTTCGGCCCTGCATCCGAGGTACGAGCCGTTCCAGGCGCCCCGCGCCGTCCCCGAACTCACCGCCCGGCTGGTCGCCCTCTGCCGGGAAGCCAAGGCCGGCGGCGTGGGCCTCACCGTGGACGCCGAGGAGAGCGAGAGGCTGGAGATGTCCCTCGACATCATCGAGGGGGCGGCGCGCGATCCCAGCCTCGCCGGCTGGGATGGCCTGGGCCTGGCCGTGCAGGCCTATCAGCGCCGCGCCCCGGCGGTGATCGACTGGGCCGCCGCCCTGGCGGGCGCCACCGGCCGGCGGCTTATGGTGCGCCTGGTCAAGGGCGCTTACTGGGACAGCGAGATCAAACGCGCCCAGGAGCGCGGGCTTTCCGACTATCCGGTATTCACGCGCAAGTCGGCCACCGACGTCAGCTACATGGCCTGCGCCAAGGCCATGCTGGAGCAGGATCGGCTGTTTCCCGCCTTCGCCACCCACAACGCCCTGACCGTGGCCACGGTGCTCGAATGGGCCGGCGAGCGGCGCGACTTCGAGTTCCAGCGCCTGCACGGCATGGGCGACGGGCTCTATGAGGGCCTGATGGCGTCAAAGGGCGTGGCGGTGCGCATCTACGCTCCGGTGGGGGGCTATCGCGACCTTCTGGCCTACCTCGTCCGCCGCCTCCTGGAAAACGGCGCCAATACCAGCTTCGTCCACCAGATCGCCGACCGCGACATACGCGACGAAGACCTGCTCGCAGACCCGGTGGCCGACGCCGAGGCCGCGGGCCTGTCGGCCCATCCGGCGATCGTCAACCCCGCTGATCTGTTCGCCCCGGAGCGGCGCAATTCGGCGGGGCTCGATCTTTCCGACGCGGGGGTCGTGCGGGACCTGCTGGCCGCGATGCGCAAAGCCTGGGCCGGGCGGCCCCGCGCCGCGCCGCTGATCGGCGGGCGCGAAGCCGCCGGCGACGGAGATCCGGCCCTGGACCCGGCGGACCGCGAGCGGGTGGTCGGCCAGGTGGCCCTGGCCGGGGCGCCGGATGTGGAGCGCGCCGTCGGCCTGGCCTCGCGCGCCCAGGGGGCCTGGAACGCGCGCCCGGCGGAAGAGCGCGCCAAGATCCTCGAGCGCCTGGCCGATCTTTTGGAGCGCGATCGCGCCGCCTTGATGGCCCTGGCCGTGCGCGAAGCGGGCAAGACCCTGGCCGACGCCCTGGGCGAAGTGCGCGAGGCGGTGGACTTCTGCCGCTACTACGCCGCCCAGGCGAGGCTGGTCTGCGTTCCCCTGACCTTGCCGGGGCCTACCGGCGAACTCAATGAACTGACCCTCTCCGGGCGCGGGGTCTTCGCCTGCATCAGCCCGTGGAATTTTCCGCTGGCGATTTTCCTGGGTCAGGTCAGCGCGGCCCTGGCCACCGGCAATGCGGTGGTCGCCAAGCCCGCGCCCCAAACTCCGCTGATCGCCGCCGCCGCGGTCCGCCTGGCCCTGGAAGCCGGGGTCCCGGGAGACGTGCTGCACCTCGTGCCCGGGGGCCCTGAGATCGGCGCCGCCCTGGTGGCCGACCCCAGGGTCGCGGGCGTGGCCTTCACCGGCTCCACCGCCAGCGCCCGCCGCATCGCCCGGACCCTGCTGGAGGACGAGGCGCGACCGCTCGTTCCCCTGATCGCCGAGACCGGCGGGATCAACGCCATGCTGGTGGATTCCACCGCTCTGCCCGAACAGGTGGTGGGGGACATCATCACCTCGGCGTTCCTGAGCGCCGGGCAGCGCTGTTCGGCCCTGCGTTTGCTGTGCCTGCACGAGGATATCGCGCCGGCCACCCTGCGCATGCTGGTCGGGGCCATGGCCGAACTGGTCATCGGCGACCCGGCCGATCCGGCGACCGACGTCGGGCCGGCGATCGACGCCGCCGCCAAGGGCCGGATCGAGGCCCACGTCGAGCGCTGGAAGGACAAGGTGCTCTACGCCTGCCCCCTGCCGCCCGGCCTGGAGCGCGGCTCATTCGTCGCCCCCACCGTGATCGCCCTGGACGCGGTCGCCGATCTGGAGGCGGAGGTGTTCGGGCCGATCCTGCATGTGGTCACCTGGAAGGCCGGGGCCCTGGAAGAGACGGTCGACGAGGTCATGGCGTCGCGCTACGGCCTGACCTTGGGCGTCCACAGCCGCATCGGCGCGGCGGCGCGGGCGGTGCGCGAGCGGGCCAAGGTCGGTAACCTCTATGTCAACCGCTCGATGATCGGGGCGGTGGTGGGGGTGCAACCCTTCGGCGGCGAGGGCCTGTCGGGCACCGGCCCCAAGGCCGGCGGCCCGCACTATCTGCCGCGCTTCTGCGTCGAGCGCACCTGGACCGTCGACACCACCTCGGCCGGCGGCAACGCCAGCCTGCTCAGCCTGGAGGGGTGAGGGGCGCGGGAGTGCAACCCTAGTACGGCCGGTCGCCGGCCACCCACAGGCGATGCATGGTGCGGAAATATTGGGTGTCGTCGTAGAGGGTGCCGGTGTGCAGGGTGCATCGATTGTCCCACATCAGAAGGTCACCCACCTTCCACTTGTGACGATAGACGAATTGCTCCTGGGTCATGAACGCCACCAGCTCGTCGACCAGATCGAGCCCCTGCGGATTGGGCATGCCGACCACTTCGGTGACCGTTCCGGTAGACGGCCACAGAGCCTTTCGGCCATCGGCGGGGTGGGTGCGGATCAGGGGATGGATGACGTCGGGATTGTCGCGCCGGATCTCCTCGGGCAGGTCCAGGGCGCCGTATTCGCGGGTGGCCATGAAGTGCTGGTAGCTATGGTGCAGCTTCAGGCCCGCAAGTTGGGCCTGGCGTTCCGCGGGCAGCGCGTTCCAGGCCGCGCAGCCGTCCGCCAGCAGGGTGTCGGAGCCTTCCGGGGGCACCTCCACCGCATAGAGCATGGTGCACATCACCGGCTCGGCCTTGTAGCTGTAGTCGGTGTGCCACCCCACCCCGTCGTTGTGAGCGCCGATCGGGACGCCGTCGACCGTCCGATTGGAAAGGATGTAGATCTTGGGATATCCGGGGAGGGTGAACGCCTTCAAGGTATGGCCTTCCGCCTCGCCGAAGGCGGCGATGAACGCCATCAGGCCGTCCGGGGTCATCGTCTGATCGCGCAGCAGGATGGCGCCGTGGCGCTGGAACGCATCGACGACGCCCTTCACGTCGGAGGCCGACGCCCGGGTCAGGTCGAGATCCAGGATCTCGGCCCCGAAGCCGGGTTTCAGCTCTTCGACGACTAGGGTGGCGAGCGGCATGGCAAACCTCGCTGATGGGATGCGCCTTGAGCCTAGGCCGCGACATGGGGCCGGTTCTTGCACACACGCGACCGTTCCTCGTGCATCTGAGGGCAAGACCCGGGCCGAGCCCGCCCCTATCGTTTCTGTGAGCCGCAACCTCAAGGACCTAGCCCGCATGGGCCGCGACCTGCTCGACGACGCTTTTTTCGACGGCCTCGACAGTTCAGACGGCAGCGTCGAGACGGCCTGCACCCTGCCGCCGGCCTGCTATACCGACGAGCGGTTCTACGCCTTCGAGCAGGAGGCGCTGTTCAACCATGAATGGCTGTGCGTCGGCCGGGAATCCCAGCTGGCGGGTCCGGGCGACTACTTCACGACCCGGATCATCGGCGAACCGATCATCGTCGCGCGCAATCGCGTCGGCCAGATCAAGGCCATGTCGGCCGTCTGCCAGCATCGCGCGATGCTGGTGGCCGAGGGGGCGGGCAATACGCGCGGATTCGTCTGCCCCTATCACCACTGGGTCTATTCGCTGGACGGCGAGTTGGTGAACGCTCCGGCCATGGAGCGCACGTGCGACTTCGACAAGAAGGCGGTGCGGCTCGCGGCCTTCGGGGTGGAGGTCTGGCAGGGCTTCATCTTCATCAATTTCGACACCGCCGCGGCCCCTCTGGCGCCGCGCCTGGCCGCCATCACCGAGGCGGTGGCCCACTATGGCCTGGCGGGCGCGCAAGGCCCCTCGGCGATGACTGGGCGGTTCGCCTGGAACTGGAAGGTGATGTTCGAGAACAACAACGACGGCTATCACGCCAGCAAGCTCCACCGGGGACCCCTGCACGACTTCGTCCCCAGCGAGCGGGCGGTCTTTCCGGACGCCGATCCCGCCGACGCCGGGTTCCTGCGCTTCAACGGCACCCTCCACCCCGACGCCAGCTTCAACCCGACCCAGCGGGCCGTGCTGCCGATCTTCCCCGGCCTCGATACGGAGGACCGTGGGCGGATGACCTTCGCCAACCTTCCGCCGACGCTCTCCCTGGTGATGACCAGCGACCTGGTCATCTATCTGATCCTGCGCCCCATGGGCGTGGAGACGATGGAGCAGGACACCGGCGTGCTTGTCGCGCCCGGGGCGATGGACGATCCGGCCTTCGAGCATCGGCTGGAGATGATCATGACCTCGGCGAAGAAGATCATCGCCCAGGACATGCATGTGGACGAGCGGGTCCAGCAGGGACTTCATTCGCGGTTCGCCGTTCGCGGCCGCTATTCCTGGCAGGAAGGGGCGCAGGGCCAGTTCAACCGCTGGCTGGTTCGGCGCTACCGGCGGGCTTGGCAGGCTTGGAAGACAGCCGGATAACGCGCGCGCCGGCCCAAGAATCGCCGCCCACGACCTCGCGACCAAACGGCGGTATGGTCCGCTGCGTGAAGGCATGGCGATTCAGCACGGCTGCCTACGAGCCCCCGGAGCGGGCGGCGGCGTGGCGGGACGCCATGTACCGCCTGGGCCTGCCGGTGGGGGAGCTCTGCCAGAGCGAGCCGCCCACCGCCTCGGTGACCTGCCTGACCTCGCCGCTGGGCATGGAATTCGCCCTGATCGACGCCGGGGCGCAAACCATCAGCGGGCTTAGGACCGATCAGCCGGCGTCGGTCTGGCTGGCGGTGCTGTTGGAGGGGCGGGCCGCCCTGGCCAGCGAGGGGGTCGACCAAGCGATGGCGGTGGGGGATATCGCCTATGGCCCGACCGGCCGGGCGGCGACCCTGGTCCTGGAGACCCGTTGCCGGCTGATGTTCGTGCGGGCCCCGCGCGTGGCCCTGGATCATCGGCTGGTGGCCGTCCGGGGCTTGAAGATCGGGCTCCTGGACGCCGCCGGCGGGGTGGCCCGCGTCTTCTCGGGCCTGCTGAGCGCGACCGCCGGCGCCCTGCCGGAGCTGACCGTCGACCAGCTTCGCCCCATCGAACTGGCGCTGACCGAATTCCTCGCCGCCAGCCTGGCCGAGGTGAACAATGGCGAGGCCCTGGGCGTCGGCGCGCACTCTCCGCATCTGCACCGGATCTGCCAGAGCATCGAGACCCTTCTGTCCGACCCGGACCTCTCCCTGCGCCGGCTGGCGGAAAAGAACGGCGTCTCGCCGCGCTATATCCAGAAGCTGTTCGCCTTGGCCAAGGACACCTTCGGCCACTATGTCCGGGCGCGGCGCCTGGAGCGATCGAGGATGGATCTGGCGAGCCCGCTGTGCGCCCGGCTGTCGATCTCGGAAATCTGTTTCCGCTGGGGCTTCAACGAATCGGCCCACTTCAGCCGGGCCTTCCGCAATCAGTATGGGCAGTCGCCGCGCGAATACCGCCGCGCCGCGGGCTCGGCGCCCGAGCCCGGACCGACCCCGTAGTTCAAGCCTTTATACCGGGGCCGAGCGCTTCGCCAGGCTTCCTCGGCGGGCGCATCAGGGTGGCGGCGACGAACACCACCGCGATCACGCCGGCGTAGAGCTGGAAGGTGGTTCCGAAGCTCCCCGTGCGGTCGCGCAGGAAGCCGCCCAGGGTGGGGCCGAGCGCCGAGACCGTCCCCACCAGGCAGGTCAGGGAGAAGATCTCCAGATTGTGTTTGCGCCCGTAGTAGTTGAGCAGCAGCATGGTGACGGCCAGGGACGCCAGGCCGAAACCGAGCCCGCTTCCGACCGCGTAGAGCAGCATCATCGGATAGCTGTCGGCGACGCTGAGCGCGGCCGATCCCACGCATAGGGCCGCGAGGGCGAAGACGAGGATATGGCGCGGGTCGATGAGGTCGCCGAGCAGGCCGCCGGCGGCGCGGCCCCCGGTCTGGACCAGGGCTTCCAGGCTGAGCATCGCGCCCGCGATGGTGGTGGCGATCCCCCGCTCCGTCAGATGCGCCACCGACAGGCTGGAGACCGTGACCCCCACCAGCAGATGGCCGAAATAGGCCATCAGCAGGACGTAGAACTGCGGGGTTCGCACGGCCTCGCGGACGCTCCAGCCCCTGGCCGTGCGCCAGACGCGCGCGCCGGCCGGCCGGGCGACCTCGGCGGCGACCTGCTGGTCGGTGTGCTCGGCGGCCTTCGCGAACCAGGCCCGGCCCCCGGCGATGGCGGCGCAGATCACGCCCGTCGCCCCCGCCGCCGCCATCTGGATCCGCCACAAGAGGCGCCAGTCGTCGTGGAAGCCGTGCATCACCGCCAGCACCATCCACGGCCCGGCCACCCCGCCCAGGGCGCCGCAGGTGAAATAGATGCTGAACGGCAGCCCGCGCCGGCGGAAGATGGCGGCGATCACATAGGTGCCGGGGATCAGGGCCATCATCTGATAGCCCACCCCGCAGAGGGCCGCCCCCAGGAAGTAGAGCGCCAGGCCGTGGACGGCGCTCCAGCAGGCGAACCCCGCCATCATCACCGCCGTCCCCAGCAGCAGGGTGACGCGCACGCCGAAGCGGCGGATCAGCAGGGCCGGGAAATAGGACGACGACCCAACCGCGGCCCCCAGGATGGTGAAGCCGAAGCCCGCCTCGACCCAGCTCCAGCCCTCCTCGCGCACCATGTTCGGCAGGACGACGCCCAGGCCATAGAAGGTCGAGGCGTTGATCAGGAAACCGACCAGGCTGAACACCGCCAGCAGAACCCACGGGCGCCAGGCGGTCCCTGGGATCAACCCGCCGCCGTGCGCCCCCTCCGTCACGGCGCGAGCGGGCGCCGCGCCACCTCCCCCGCTTCGCGAGGGGGGAGCGAAAAAACATCAATCCTCCCCCGCCCTCTCGCGGGGGAGGGGGACCGCGAAGCGGTGGAGGGGGCGCGGCAGCCGTGCTCCTCGCCGCCCCCCATTCCTAAAACCTGCGCTTGAGGGTGACGCGCCACTCGCGCCCGCGGCCCGGCAGGACGCCGAGGTCGGCGATGACGCCCTGGTCGGGGGTGAAGTAGAGCTTGTCGAGCAGATTATCGATGTTGAGGGTGAGGTCGTAGGGGCCCCGCTCGAAGAACAGCGACATGTTGACCAGTTCATAGGCCGGATAGGTCACCGCCACCGGGGTGATCCCCGAAGTCTTGGAGGCATAGGTCACTCCGGCCGTCGCCCCCCACCGCCCCCACGGATGGTCGTCGCTGGTGTAGGTCCCGAACAGGCTGGCGACGGCATGGGGAACCAGGCTGTAGCTGTAGTTGCCGGGTTTCCCGCCCCATTGCGAAAAATCGAAGGTGAGGTAGGCGCCGCCATAGCCGTCGATGCCGGACGTGCCGGTGTCGGCCGGCGGGATGTAATAGACGCTGTGATCGGGGCCGATCACCTCGGTGTGCTGAAAATCCCCGGCCAAGGTGAAGCTGAGATTATTGGTTGCGAGATACCGGAACTCATATTCAAAGCCCTTGCCGACCGTGGGCTGGACGATGGCGTTGAGGCCGCCCAGCTGGGTGCGGGTCTGACGATAGATGTCCAGCGACCCGATCAGGGTCTTGTTGAGCAGCTGGAACTTGATCCCCGCCTCGGCGAGGGTCGAGTTGGAGACGAAGGAGCCGCCGGCGATATTGCCCGGGCTGATGTCGCCGGCCTGTTCGATCTCCAGGGCCGCCGACCGGTCATAGGTGACGTAGGGCATGAAGCCCCAAGGCAGTTTGTAGCTGGCGCTGGCGGTATAGGTCCATTTGTCCTTGTCGCCCGACACCCCCGCGGCGAAGGACGGCGGCCCGAACACGAAGCGGCCGGTGTCGCTCGAAGTGGCGCTGTAGTGGTCGAAGCGGCCCCCAAGGATCAGATCGAGCCGGCCGCCCAGGGTGATGTCGCTGGTTTCGAACACCCCGACATCGTTCCAGCGACTGTGGACGTCGGTTTCCCAGTCCAGTCCGCCGGGAGAATGATTGAACGGCGAATCGAAGATGTCGGTGGGGGTGGGGCCGAAGGAAAGGTCGCGGCGGTCCAGCGAAATCAGGCCGCTGTTGAAGGTTTCCTTCTTTTCGCCCCGGTAGTAGCGGTCCGCCGCCCCCAGGAGGTTGTTGGAGGTGATCAGGCCATCCGCGGCATTGACCGGCAGGGTAAGGGTGAGGCGGGTCTCTTCCACCCAGGCCCGGTACTCGGCCGGGAACCCATAGCTCACAAAACGCGCATTGCTTAGTCGATCGTAGAACTGCTGAAGCTTGACCGAGCGTCCGGCCCCGAGGTCTTTGGCCAGGTCGAAATAGAGGGTGTCCGTGGTAGTGTTCGAGAAATCGGCGGCGCTGACGAACACCGTGCGCGGGTCGAGCTTGGTCGTCCCCACCCCGGTATCGAGCACGAACCTGGGATCGATCCCCGGCGTGAAGCCGAAATAGGGGATGTAGAGCGACGTACCGCCCGGATAGGTTCCGCCCGGGCTGATCTCGGTGGGCTCCAGCCGGCCGTCGTGATTGGAATCCACCAGCACCGTGTTACGTCCGGTGATGTAGGTCTGGTGGTCGACGAGGTCCTGGGTGACCCGGTTCCACCCCGGCGTCTGCACATCGCCGGTGGAATGGTAGATCATTCCGCCAAAGGCGGTGCTCCAGCCGCCGCCCAGGTCGAAGTCGACCGACACCTCGCCCAGCTGATGCTTGGGATGGATGCCGCGGTAGAAGCTGCCGGAATCCTCCACTTCGCCATAGGCATAGAGACCGCCGTGCACCGCCCCCGGATTCAGGGGAACGCCGAACTGGCCGGTGGCGAGCTTCTTGTCGTAGCTGCCGCCGGTGAGGCTGATCTCGCCGACCGCGTGGGTGAGATAGGCGCCGGAATCCTGGGCGGTCTTGGGGATGAAGTTGACCAGGCCGCCGACCTTGCCCGGCCCGAAGATAGGCGCCGGCGGGCCGCGCACGATCTGCAGTTCCGCCGCGTCGCCGACCGGGGTCGAATAGGTGCCGCGGTTCTCGATCCGCTTGAAGCCCCGGAAATAGTTGTCGGCCAGGGTGCCGCGGATTTCCACCGACCCGGCGACGCCGAAGAAGCTGGCGGTATAGGTGCCCGGCGAGACGGCTGTCAGCTTGTCGAGGGTCAGGATGCCGTAACGGTCAAGGGTCGTGTCGCTGACGAAGCTGGCCGAGCGGGGCGTCTCGATCAGCGGCTTGTCGAGGCCGAAGACCACGGCCGTCGGTCGCCGCTCCAGCAGTCCGACCTTGTCGGCGGTGACCACGACCTCGCCCACCGTCGTGGGTTCCGCGTCCGCCGCGCGCGCGGTGCCGGAGACCGCGATCCATGCGGCGAGCGACGCCCCGGACATGATTAGATGACGTTTCGACATGGCGCCCCCTCCTCAGCCGCGCCGCGAGTCGTCCGCCGATCGCGGTCCAACCTCTTAGGATCTCGCGGCCACTTGGGCCGATGTTAAGGCCCCCGCGCGCGCGGGTTCTTGTTCGTGGGCGCGGCTAAACTTGGCCGTCTGGACATTCCAGGGCTAATTCGTGGCGCGGGCGCCGCACCGGAAGTCAACAGGGAGGCATGGAAGATATGAAGCGATGGCTGGTCACCGGCGTCGGCTCGGGCCTGGGCGCGGCCCTGACCCGTGCGGCCCTGGCGCGGGGAGACGCGGTGGCGGGCACGGCGCGCGACGCCGACGCCCTGGCCAGGTTCGAGGCCCTGGCCCCCGGCCGGGCCTTCGGCTTTCGTCTCGATCTGCGCGACGAGGCCCGCATCGCGGCGGTGGCGAGCGGCGCGCACGCGGCCCTGGGCGGGATCGACGTCCTGGTGAACAACGCCGGCTACGGCCTGGTGGGGGCGGTGGAGGAAACCGGCCTGGCGGAGATCCGGGACCAGTTCGAGGTCAATGTGTTCGGCCAGGTGGCGATGATCCAGGCGGTATTGCCGTTCATGCGCGCCCGCCGCTCCGGCCATGTGGTCAACATCACCTCGGTGAGCGGCCTGGCGGCCTGGGCCGGCACCGGCGTCTATTGCGCTAGCAAGTTCGCCCTGGAGGCCATCGGCCAGACCCTGGCCCAGGAAGTCGCCGAACTAGGGATCAAGGTGACCAATGTCGCCCCCGGCGCGATGCGCACGGACTATGCCGGGCGTTCCCTGGTCGTCACCTCGGCGCACATTCCCGACTATGACGGCGCCGGCCACCTGGCGAAGACCGTCCTGGCCGATCAGGCCGGCCGCGAATCGGGTGATCCAGACTTGGTGGCGCGGGCGATTCTGCGGGCGGTCGACGCGCGAGAGCCGCCGATGCACCTCGTCCTGGGGGCCGACGCCCTCCACTACGCCGAGCGCGAGATCGCCGCCCTGCAAAGGGATATCGAAGCGTGGAGGGCGGTCAGCCTGTCGGTGGAGGGCCGGTGAGGGGGCCCCTGGTAAATTTCAAAGCCTGCGCGGTCGCCGCCCTGCGCCCCCTCCACCACTTCGTGGTCCCCCTCCCCCGCGAAGAGGCGCAGGGGAGGATTGAAGGCGGCGCGACCTCGTTTCTTCTCATCCTCCCATGCGAGCGCAGCGAAGCGGGGGAGGTGGCGCGGCGCGATCTTGCGCCGTGACGAAGGGGGCGCGGGCGCACGGCGGCTTCGGCGCCTATTCCTTCGTAAATCCCTCCGGCACTTGCGGCTCGGGACCGGCCTTTATCCACAGGACGATCTCATTGCCCCAGGGATCGCGGAAGGCGGCGTTGTAGCCGTTGAATTCACGCCAGTAGTGGTCGCGCCACAGGATCGTGGCGCCCAGGCGCTCGGCGGTGGCGAGGATCTCGCTCTCCGACTGGTCGTCGCCGACCAGGATCCACACCCGCGGCTTGCGGCCGTCGGCGGCGAGGTCGCGGGGGGCGACGCCGTCCGGTTCGGGATGGGGTCGGGCGTTGCCCGCCCTGAAGATGCCCAGGTGAAGATTGCCGACCTGGCTGTCGGTTCCGTCCGGATTGGGAAAATTCCCGCCCGGCACCATCCGGTGATAGAGGCCCGCCGGGCGGTGGTCGTCCCGCCAGCCGAACACTTCGGCGTAGAATTGGCCGGCGGCGATCGGATCGTCGGAGGCGAGATCCACGAAGATCAGGGTGTTGGGGCCGGCCATGACGGGTCCTTATCCGTTTGCGGGTTCAGGCGGCGTATTCGCCGCGCTTGGGCGTGAACACATCAAGGTTGAGCACCGCCTCGTCGCCGACCACCTCGCCCCAGTGACGGGCGTTTGGCGGCACCACCAGCAGGCCCCCGGCGGCGAGCCGGGTCACCGTCCCCTCGATATGGAAGTCGATGCGGCCGGCCAGGATGTAGACGATCTGTTCGTGCGGGTGGCTGTGGGGGCGCGGTTCGTGGCCCGGCTGGAGGCGGTTGAGCGCGACGGTCGCCCCCTCGCCGGAGAAGGCCTTGCGCTCCACCCCATCGCGCACCCGCTCCCAGGGGATGTCGTTCCAGTCGACGGCGTGGATGTCCATGGGCGCCTCTTTCCGTTCACGCCGGACCGTAGCCGCCGCCGCCGGGGGTTTCCAGCAGGACGACGTCGCCCGGGGCCATGGTCATCTTGCGCGCCTCGCTGACCGGCGCCCCGTTGACCAGGAACCGCCCCGCCGCGCCGGGCTCGCCGCCGTCCAGGCCCTCGGGCCCGCGATCCAGGCGGCTGGGCACCGCATTAAGCAGCCAGGGCTGGTCGGTGCGCATGTGGAAGCCGATCACCTGGCCGTCGCCGCCGCGTGAGCGGCCGGCGCCCCCCGAGCCCGGGCGAAGTTCCCGCCGGTCGAAGACGATCGGCATCGACGCCTCCAGGATCTCCACCGGCACCGCGGCCACGCCGGTCGGATAGCAGGTGGCGCTGGGGCCGGGCTTGGTCGCGCGGGCGCCCATGCCGCCGGAGTAGTTGAACATCGAGGAGGTGAAAGCCTCCCCGCTCGCGGTCTTGCCCTGGATCTGCACGGTCCATACCGCGCCGGAACCCTCCGCCAAAACCCGATCGGGGATAACCTGATGGAGCGCCTTGAGGATCGGCATCGGCACGAACATTCCCACCACATGACGGGCGTTCAGCGGCGAAGGATAGGCGGCATTGACGATCGAGCCCTTGGGCGCGGTGACCCTGATCGGGGCGAGGGAGCCGTGGTTGTTGGGCTGCTCGGGGTTGAGGCAGCTTCTCACCGCGAAGGTGGAATAGGCGTGGGTGTAGTTCATCACCACGTTGATGCCGAGAGGGCTCGCCCCGCTGCTGCCCGAAAAGTCGATGACGATATCCCCGGCGACATTGTCCACGCTGACCGCCGCCTTCAGTTCGATGATGTCGCCGCCCGGCACGTCGAAACGGCTCGCGCCATGCCAGGTTCCGGCCGGCAGGGCCCGGATCGCCCGGCGGGTGGCGGCCTCCGAGCGGGTGATGATCTCCTCGGACAGGGTCTCGATGTCGTCCAGGCCCTGGCGTTGGCAAAGGGCGATCAGCCGCTCGCCGCCCGCCCTGCCGCTGGAGACCTGGGCGGCCAGGTCGCCGAAGACGTGGTCGGGGGTGCGGACGTTGTGGCGGATGATGTCGTGCAGGAGGGCGTTGGCCTCGCCGGCCTCATAGAGTTTGGACGGCGGAATCCACAATCCCTCCTCATGGATGTCCCGCGCGCCCGCGCCGATGCCGTAGCCGCCGATGTCGGTGTGATGGATGGTCGAGCCGAAGTAGCCGATCAGCCGCTCGTCCCAGAAGATCGGGGCGAGCACGGTGATATCGAAGAAATGCCCGGCCGACATCCAAGGGTCGTTGGTGATGATCACGTCGCCCGGATGGAGCTGGTTGTGGAACAGCCCGGACAGGGTCCCGCCGGCCGCCGCCAGGGAATTGATGTGGCCGGGCGTGCCCGTATTGGCCTGGGCGACCATCCGCCCGCGGGCGTCGAAGAGGCCGCTGGCCAAGTCGCCGGCTTCCCGCACGATCGGGCTGAAGGCGATGCGCTGGAGCGCCTTGGCCTGTTCGCTGACGATGCCGATCAGGTTCGACCACAGGATCTCGAGCTCGATGCCGTCCATGTCACACCGCCTGTCTGGCCACGATACAGCCGAGTTCATCGACCAC
Source organism: Caulobacterales bacterium (assembly GCA_038323535.1). Classification (GTDB taxonomy): domain Bacteria; phylum Pseudomonadota; class Alphaproteobacteria; order Caulobacterales; family Caulobacteraceae; genus Acaudatibacter. Next base: position 27,565 of record JBBQGZ010000003.1, on the reverse strand, counting down.
CGCGTCCCAGTCGGGGGGCAGGACGATGGTGGTCTCTCGTTCCTCGATGATCGCCGGGCCGGCGATCTCCTGGCCGGCCGCGAGCGCCGAGCGATCGAACATCGGGACAGGCCCCGCGGCGGGCCATAGCGCGACCGGGCGGCGGGATTTCGCCGCGCCGGGCCGCGAGGGCAGTCGGGCGATATCCTCGAACGCGACGTCCGGGCCACGGGCGGTCACCCGCCAGCTGACGATTTCCAGGGGCACGTGGGAGGGAGTCACGCCGTACTGGGCAAGGTAGGCGGCTTCGAAGACCCGCCGGATCATGCCGATGTCGCGCTCCTGGCGCGGATCGCGGTCGAACGTGACGCCGAGCTCGTTCTGCTGGCCGAAATAGCGCAGGTCGGCCCCGAAGGAGAGGCGCACGCTTTCCCGCGCGCAGCCGGCCTCAACGAGGGCGTCCTGGCCCTCGTCGATCATTTCTCCGAGCAGCCGGTCGACCTCGGCCCAGTCCAGGGAATCCAAGGCGCCCAGGGCGCCGCGGACCAGGTCGAGGCGCACGGGGGTCACCAGGGTCCCGAAGGCCGATAGCACGCTGGCCTGGGGCGGGAAGATCACCGCCGGGCTCTGCAGCAGGGCGCCGACGGCGCAGGCGTGGGCCGGTCCGGCGCCGCCGAAGGCGAGCAGCGCCAGGCCGCGGTGATCCACGCCCCGGTCCGTGGCGTGGGCCCGGGCCGCGCCCGCCATGGTCTCGGCCACGATCTTGTAGACGCCGGCGGCGGTGGCGGCGATGTCGGTCCCCAGGGCCTCGCCCAGGCGCGCCATGGCCGCCTCGGCGGCGGGCCGATCCAGGCGCATATCGCCGCCGAGAAAGTTATCGCCGTCCAGCAGGCCGAGCAGCAGATCGGCGTCGGTCACCGTCGGCGCCGTCCCGCCCCGCCCGTAGCAGGCGGGCCCCGGCGCCGAGCCGGCGCTGAGCGGGCCCACCTTGAGCAAACCCAGGGAATCGACGCTGGCGATGCTGCCGCCCCCGGCTCCGATTTCGATCATGTCGATGGAGGGAATGGTCAGCGGCATGCCACTGCCCTCGAGGAAGCGATAGACGCGATCGACCTCGAAGGCGCCCGCAACCAGAGGCTTGCGATCCTCGATCAGGCAGGCCTTGGCGGTAGTCCCGCCCATGTCGAAGGAAAGCAGCCGGTCCAGGCCCAGGCGCTCGGCGTACCAGGCCGCCGCCAGGGCCCCCGCCGCCGGGCCACTTTCGATCATCCGGACCGGGTTGCGGCCGGCCACCTCGGCGCCGATGATCCCGCCGGAGCTGAGCATGATCAGGGCCTGGTTGGGCAGGCCCGCCTCGCGCAGGCCCGCGGCGAGGCCCCGCAGGTAGGGCTCGGTGATCGGGGTGCAATAGGCGTTGATCGCAGTGGTGGACGCCCTCGGGTATTCGCGGATCTGCGGCGCCACGCTCGACGACAGGGAGACGTGGAGTTCAGACTCCCGCTCGCCGAGGATCTTGCCGACCGCCCGTTCGTTGGCCGGGTTGCGGAAGCTGTTGAGCAGGCAGACGGCGACCGAGACGATCCCTTCGGCCTCCAGAGCTTCGACCAGCACGCGGGCTTCCGCCGGATCGACGGCCCGTTCGATCGACCCGTCGGCCAGGGTCCTCTCGTCCAGTTCGAAGGTGAGCCGCCGGGGTATCAGGGGTTCGGCGAACTCGATCTGCGGGTCGTACATCTCGTAGCGGTGCTCGTTACGGATCGCCAGGACGTCGGCGAACCCCTTGGTGACGATGAGGGCGGTGGGCGAGCCCTTGCGCTCGATCAGGGCGTTGGTGACGATGGTGGTGGCGTGGACCACGACGCCGCCGACCTCGTCCGCGCCCACCCCGGCCTTGGCCAGGACCAGGCGGACGCCCTCGAAGAAACCCTCCAGGAGATCGTCGTGGGTGGTCAGGGTCTTGTCGACGATGAGCGCGCCGCCCTCGCCCCGCAGCACCACGTCGGTGAAGGTGCCGCCGATATCGACCGCCAGGGACCAGGTCACGCCGCCCTGACCTTCCAGCCGAGCCGATCCGACGCCGCCGCCGCCGCCCGCGTCACCGCCGCGATCTGCACCGCCGCCGGCCGCGCCGGGATGAACTGGGTGGAGCCGACCAGGGCCAGGCTCCCCCGCCAATCCCCGCGATGATCGAACACCGGCGCCGCCAAGGCGTTGACGCCGAGCATCATCTGATCGGGCGCCGTCGCCCATCCTTGGAGGCGCACCCGCTCCACTTCCGCCTTCACCTCGCGCGCGCCGCCGAGGGTGGCCGCCGTCCAGGCCTTGAGCGGAGCGGCGGCCACCGCTTCCAGCAGCGAGGGCGGCCCAAAGGCGAGGGCGACCAGGCCGTGGGCGGAGGCGTGGAAATCCAGGGTGGCGCCGGGCCTCACGCCGAATTCGATCAGGGTCCGGCCCGGCAGAAGGTCCAACACCACCACGGCGCCTTCCACGAGCGCCGAGGCGGTGACCGCTTGGCCGGTCGCCTCGCGCAGCCGCGCCATCTCCGGCCGCATGGCCGTCAGCACATCGAAACGATCCCGCACCGCCTCGCCCAGCACCATCAGCTTGACGCCGATCTCATAGCGCTCGGTCTCGACCTCCTGGCGCGCATAGCCGCGTAGCACCAGGGCGCGCAGGTGCCGATGAGCCCGCGCCTTGGAGATCCGAAGGTCGCGGGCGATTTCCGACACGCCCCGCGGCCGCGGGGCCTCGGCCAACAGCTCCATCAGCCGAAGCACCAGATCCACCGAAGCGAGCCCCGCTTCGGTGGGCGGCGAGGACTCTTCGACCGATGTCGACATGGTGGCCTCTTGTTCCGTTGATAGGAACACTGTTCCGATACCGTGTCGGTGATTCCCATGGACCTGCGAACCTGTCAACCGGCTAAACCGGAGCGCGGGCTTCCAGCCCGCCCTTTCGGCGCGATTCCAAAGGCGAAGACGACAGGTGCGGGCTGGAAGCCCGCGCTCCGAAGGGTAGTGTCTCCGTTTGAAATCCACGGCCGTTCGAGCGCCTGCCAGGAGGACGAATCATGAATCGCACACCGCCGCCAGTGTCGCTCACCGCCGCACTCGCTCTCCCACTGACCCCCGGACGCTCGGCCGAGGTGTTCGTCGATGGAGATCTCGAAGTCAGGTTCGCCGCTCGGCCCACCAACGGGCCCCAGGTCCCGCATCAGCGCGATGAATTGTACGTCGTCGCCGCCGGAACCGGCCGCTACCGGGTGGAGGATTGGGTGACCGCGGTCGGCCCGGGCGATCTTCTCTTCGCCGCCGCGCGCGCCCCGCACGGATTCGAGGACATCTCGGAGGATTTTGCCGTCTGGGTGCTGTTCTACGGGCCGCAAAAATAGCGGTTCTCTGGCGACTAGGCGTCCATTTCAAACTGAGACACGACCCTCCGAAGGCGTTTGATTCCATCCGACCGCATTATGCTCTAGCGTTCCGGCCCTCGGCGGCGCTTGGGCCGCGGCGGGGCGCGGCCGGTGACGGGAAAAGGCATTCGAGAGCGGGTGCGCGGCGGCGAGGCGGTGGTCGGGGCGTTCATCAAGACGCCGTCGCACCAGGTCGCCGAGGTTCTGGGCCGCGCCGGGCTCGACTTCGCGGTCATCGACGCCGAGCACGCGCCGTTCGACATGACCGCCATCGATCGGGTGGTGCTGGGCGGCCATGGCGCCGGCCTTCCCTGCCTGGTGCGACCGCCCGACCTGGGGTTGAGCTTCATCGGCCAGTGCCTCGACCTGGGGGCGGGGGGCATCCTCGCGCCCCACGTCGACAGCGCCGAGCGGGCGCGCGGGGTGGTTTCAGCGGCGAAGTACGCCGAGGGTGGGCGCGGCTTTTCCCCCTCGACCCGCGCCGCCGGATACGGCGCGGCGCCGGCGGGCGCCTACCAGGCCCAGGCCGACCGCGAGAGTTCCCTCTGGTGCCAGATCGAGGACGCGGCGGCTCTGTCCAGGCTCGACGACATCGCCGCCGTCGAGGATGTGGACTGCCTGTTCCTCGGCCGCGCCGACTTGGCCCTTTCCCTGGGCGTCGACAGCCACGGCGACCCCAAGGTGCGGGCCGCGGTCCTGGCCACGATCGGCGCAGCGCGCCGCCACCATCGCGCCGTCGGCATTTATGTCGGTGACCCGGCGGAGATTCCCGAACTCCTGGCCCTGGGGATCACGGTCTTCGTCTGCGGATCGGATCAGAGCTATCTGATGGCCGAAGGCCGGAGGGTCCGCGAAGCGCTCTCGCGGGCGATCGGCGAGCACCCATGAGTGTCTGCGTCCTGGGTTCGATCAACCTGGACATCGTCTGCAGGGTCGCGCGCCTCCCGGCTCCGGGGGAGACGATCGCGGCCGAGGGGGTCGAGCGGCTGCCGGGCGGCAAGGGCGCGAACCAGGCGGTCGCCTGCGCGCGCTGGGGGGCGGCCACCGCCCTGATCGGGGCGGTGGGGCGCGACGAGGCGGCCGAGCCGCTTCTCGCCCATTTGCGCGCCGCCGGGGTGGATGTGGCGGGGGTCGCGCGGATCGCCGGCCAGCCTACCGGCCAGGCCCATATCTTCGTCTCGGCGGCGGGCGAAAACATGATCGTGGTGATCGGGGGCGCCAACCGGGCCGTCGGCGCGGAACACGTCAGGGCCAGGAACCTTGGCCGCCACCGCGTTTTCCTCAGCCAGTTCGAAACGCCGCTCAGCGCCATCGAGGCCCTGTTCGCGAGCGCGGACGCCGCCTTGAAGGTCCTCAACGCCGCCCCGGCGGTTGCGCAAGGCGAGGCTTTGTTCCCGCTCGCCGACATCCTGGTGGTCAATCAGACCGAACTGGCGCGCTACGCCAGCGCTGGCGATCCGCCCGCCTCGATGCCGGACGTGGAGCGCGCGGCGCGGGCCCTGATCTCACGCTCCAACCAGACCGTGGTGGTGACCCTGGGGGCCGGCGGCGCGGCGGCGGTGAATTCGACGAGCGCCATTCTCGTGGAGGGGCGGGCGGCGCGCGTGGTCGACACCACCGGGGCCGGCGACTGTTTCTGCGGCGTCCTGGCGGCGAGCCTGAGCGAAGGCGCCTCTCTTGAGGACGCCCTCGGCGGTGCCAACGCGGCGGCCGCGCTCTCCACCGAGAGGCCGGGCGCGGCCGTTTCGGCCACCCTGCGCGCCGATGTGACGGCGCTCGGGTCTATCCCTTTCATCGGGGCTGGCGGATTGGAGTGACGCTTACAACACCTCACGCCCGGCGCATGGCAATCGTCTCCGCCGGCGCCGAGTCTTCCGTTGAGAACTGTCCATATTTTCCGTGTCTCATTTCAGGGGTCCGCTCCAATATGATGTTCCCCCTTTCCGAACTATGAGCTGATATCGATCGCGCCGAGATGACAGTTTACCACCTCCGGTTTCTTCGTCCAGACGACAGCTATAAAAAGACCATCGAGTTGGAGTTTAACTCGGATAAAGAAGCTAGGTTATTTGTGGTCGAGAACTACCCACAAAGAGCAACCGAACTATGGGCACACGATCGTCGGGTGCTTCGCCGTACTTCGCCCGCCCACGATGCCCGCCTACGGGGTGATTATCCCAAGGTCTGCCTGTACCCCGTCCTGATCCAATTCGAGTTGGACCAGTTGGCAACCCAATACGGACTGATGGCCTATACTGATTTCGAGTTGATCGGCCGCACCGCCATGGGTGTCTACCGTGCGCTCGGGTATCGACTGTCTAATCACGGCGTCTGGTATCGAGCTGTCAGCCATCCGGGACCGCCGCCCACGGTCGCACAACATGCTAGATTCCAATTCGGCATATCCGGGCAGCACGATGATGGTTGGAGTGGCCTGACGAGTTGCAACATCGCGAGCCACGTTCGCGATGGCACTGCAATTCTGGATGACCTTCTTTCGGATACAGCGGCCGGTCTAGTCGAGGCTCAGGCCAAAATAGGGATCAATCTCAAACCGGATAGTCTGGACCAAGCCTATGTTGTTCCGCCAAAGGGACATCTTGTGCGTGAAGGTCTCTATTTCACCGGCGTCGCGCTATGTCCCTGGCGGCTCAAACGGTCCGCTGCAGTGAAAAGGGATAAGAGCATTTATTGACATGTCCCGGCCCCTCTATTCCCTGGCCTCTTTATTCGCCAGATAGTAGAGGCGGGCTTGCGGAGAATCAGCACATGGGGTAACGGGATGGCACTGACGCGGTTTTTCAGCGATCAGGGTAATTGGAAAAACGACCGCAAGCGGTCCACTCGTGGATGCCCATGGTCCGTAACGAAGTCGCAGTTTCGCAGGGGCGAAGCTGTGTCCGAAAGGCGGATCAAGGGCGATGCGGGAAATAATCCAACTTCTCATAAAGAATTGCGAACTGGCTGTCCGCCAAGAAGGGGGGAAGGTTCAGGTATCGGCTAAAGGACCCCTCGGGGTCTGCGCCGTCGTGGTGATCGTTCTTGCCGCAATTCTACTGCATCACGGTAATCTAGGGTGAGGGGAGGTTACGGTGATGGTGTATGAAACTTATCACAGCCGAGAAGGAGTCTGCGAGCTGGCTTGGCGGGCGCGCAGGTATATTGCAATATGCATGTCTGGACGAGGGCCCCATTTCCCCCTTTACGCCGCCACCACCGAAATCCGCCCCGCCGCCCTTGACCGCGGCTTGTTCTTGATCACGATCTCGACATCCTGATCCAGGGCGGTCAGAAACGTCATCAGCCGCTCGACCGAGAAGCCGTCGAGCTTGTAGTGGGCGATGGCCGACACCTTCGGCTGGCTGGCCCCGAGTTTCCCGGCCGCCGTGGCCTGGGTCAGGCGCCGCCGTGCGATCACGCCGTTGATGGCGTGGGCGAGGCGCAGTTTTGTCTGCCGTTCGTCGGCGTCGGAGTAACCGAGATCGGCGAACACATTAACGGTTCCACGGGTAATCGTCTCGTTGTCCATCGTTTCAATGCTTCGGCTTGCCATGGCGGGCCTCGTAGTCTTTTTGCGCGACCTTCAGCCGCCGCTCTACCAGCTCGACGTCCACCTGGGCGGTCTTGATCCCCTTTTGCGACTTCTTCTGAAAGGCGTGCAGCACATACACGACCTCGCGGAAGCGCACCGTGTAGACCGCACGGCAGGTGTCGCCGTCATGGTCATCGACCACCTCGAACACGCCCGGGCCCTGGCCCTTCCACGGTTTGGCCGAGGGATGCTTGCCCCCGAACTGCGCCAGTCCCAATGCGTTACCCATTTCGTCCTTTACCGGCTCGGGAAAGCGGAGAAAGTCCTTCTTCGACGAACTCACCCAATCGAGCGGCTTCTCGCCCTCGGACAGTGTGCGAGCCATGGTCATATATCCCACTTATGGGATGAAGGTCAAGGCGCGCGACCGCGCCACCGGCTGAGAGTCCGTTTGGGAATTCGCGGATCGCCCCGCCTTCTAAATATCTTGGCCCTCGCCCCGCTTGCGGGGAGAGGGTTTGGGTGAGGGGCGTTTCCGTTGCAACGAGCCTCTCCGGATGGAGCGCGGCGGCGGCCCGGCCCCCTCACCCAAACCCTCTCCCCCGCGAAGAGCGGGGGCGAGGGCAGGGGCGGGGAATTTTCAAACGGGCTCTGAGAAGGGGTCTGGCGAGCTGGGCCTGGCGAGCTGGCTTGACGGGCGCGCGGGGATGTTGCAATATGCATACATGATTAATGCGCCTGTCAGTCGGCGATCGTCGCGCGACGGAAGTCGGGGCGTCGCTCATTGCGGAATCGCCGGCGCTCTGTCCCTCGCCCCTCCACCGCTCCTGCCTGCGCGAAGCCGAAGCTTCGCTTCGGCGAAGGCAGGTCGCGGTTCCCCTCCCCCCGCGAGCGGGGGAGAATTTGAAGTCGTTGATGTTTCCGCGCAGTCGGGCGGCCCTCCATCGGCGCGGCGGCGGCTTCATTACGCCTTTCCAGCAGCCAGCAAACGGCCGAGAATGTTGCCATTTGTTGCCAAAACCTGCCCGAAACTTGCCAAGCGCCGGCACGTATGGGCGAAGGCGGCGCGTTCGCCGCCAGTTGGCAAATTGCCCACCCGCTGGACCACGGTTCACCCGGCAGCGTCGGCGGCGCCCCATACCTCGCGGACCTTCTCATACACGCCTTGGTCGAAGGAGAACTCGACCGTGTTGCCGTCGGGATCCTTGACGAAGCAGACGTAGCCGATCTGCTTGGGCATCTGGACCGGCCCGAGCGCCAGGCACCCCTCGGCTTTGGCCCGCGCCGCCAGTTCGTCGACCATGGCCTTGGTCGGCAATTCGATGCCGATATGGGCGAAGGGGCCCAGCGGCGCGTGCGGGGCGGGCGCGAAGGGGTCCTTGCCCTCGAAGAACTCGCCGACCACCAGGACAAAGGGGGAGGCGGCCTTGGCGGCGTCGCCGATCCAGGCGTTGCGGCCGTTGGCGTCCTCGCCGCGCGCCAGAAGGGTGAGGTGGGTGAACCGCTCATACCAGGCGATGGTGGCGTCGATGTCCTTCACCTTGAGGGCGATGTGGGTCCAGCTCGGCCTCGTGGGCCGCAGGTCGTGGGTGCTCTCGTCGGCCATCGGCGCCTCCTCTGTCGAACGGGTCGCAACATGCCACCAAATTCCGGCTCGCGACTTGGACCAGGGCGCACGACGATGAGGCTCCGGTCCCGGGCCGATCAGGCGAGCCTTGGAAAGACGCCCTTGTGGTAGAGCAGGGGCGGCGCGGCCGAAGCGTGGTCTATGCGCACGCCGCGGCCGACCACGATCTTATGGTCGCCCGCGAGGTGAGCGTCCTCCAGCACGCATTCGATGAAGACGCTGGCCGCCTCCAGGCGCGGGGCGCCCTCCGCCGAAGCGCGCCAGATGATGCCGGCGAAGCGGTCGTCCTCCGGGTTGGTGGCGAAGCGCAGGGCCAGATCGCGGCATTCGGCGCTGAGGATGTTGACCCCGAACCGGCCGCACCGCTCGATCGGGGCCAGCGCCGGGTTGGCGTGGTCCAGGCACACCAGCAGCAGCGGCGGCTCGAGCGAAACCGAACAGAAGGAGCTCGCCGTGGTGCCGATCGGCGCCGTCCCATGCCAGGTGGTGACGATGGTCACGCCGGACGGGAAATGGCCCATGGCGCCGCGCCATTGATCGGCGGTGACCGGCCGCGCTCCGCGTCGGAGCGCCCGCGGCGGTGTCATAGGACGGGCCATGATGGGGTGTTCGTCAGACCGGTCCTGGCGATGAGCGCCACCCCCGCCTGTCTCGCGTCGGCCAGGAGTCTGGCTTCGTCGATGAGCGTCGCGCGTCCCGCTTCGATGACCCGTACGCCGCCGATCCAGACGCTGTGCACGCCCCCGGGCGGAGCGCTGAGCGCCAGTTGGGCGACGGGATCGAAAATCGGCCCCCATTCGGGAAGGTCTGTATCGTGCAGAACCAGATCGGCTTTCTTGCCGACCTCCAGCGATCCGATGAGGCTCGACAGGCCCATGGCCCGCGCGCCGTTGACCGTCGCCAGTTCGAGGATGGTGGTGGCCGGGAACAGGGTCTGGTTGCTTCGGGCGTCGCGAAAGACGCCCGCCATCAGCCGCGCCGAGGAGAGGATGTCGGTGGCGAGGCCGTCGGTGCCCAGCATGACCGTGACCCCCCGCTCGATCATCTCGGGAAACAGGCCGATGCGGGAGACGCCGAATCCGCCGTAGAGCGCCGCGTGCGGGCAATGGATGGCGTTGGCGCCCGAACGGGCCAGAATATCGAGTTCGCTTTCGTCGATATCGGCCAGGTGGGTGAGCGAGACATTGGCCCCCAGGACCCCGATATCGGCCAGGTGTTCGAGCGGCCGGCGGCCATGGTTGGCCAGGAACCAGGCGGGATCCGAGGCGCGCGGGCTCATATGGGCCGAGACGCCCAGGCCGTGCTCGTCGGCCAGGGCCTTGGCGGCGCGCCAGACGTCGTCGGAATTGGTCGAATGGCCGACGAGCACGGGCCAGGCCGCCAGTTTCGCGTCGCCATCGTCCGGATAGCGGGCGATCTCCGATTCCAGGATGGCGATGGCGGCGGCGGAGGCCTTCGCCTGATCGTCGGCGGGATCGTAGGCGCGGCCTTCGACCCATTCGCCCACGCGCCCGCGGATGCCGGCTTCAGCCAACCCCTCCATCACCGCGTCGAGGTGCGAGACGGTGCCCGCCTCGAGAAAACACGTCGTTCCGTAACGCATCATGGCCAGCGCCGCGCATTGGGCCGAGATATGCTCGTCGCCGGGCGTATGGGCGCGAAAGATCGGGATCACCCAGCGCGACATCCGCTCCGAAGGGCTCACGTCCGGCCCGCCCCGGGCGAAACCGCGGGTCAAAGGATCGCCGGTGATGTGGATATGCCCATCGACGAACCCCGGGGTCATGACGAAGCGGCGGGCGTCGAGGGTCTGCTTCGCCGCCACCGCGCGCTGGAGCTGCTCGCGCTTGCCGATCGCGACGATCCGATCACCGAGGATCGCCAGGGCGCCGTCGGCGATGACCTGACGTTCGGGGTTCATGGTGATGAGGGTGGCGCCGGAAATCAGCAGGTCGGCGTCGAGGGGACGATCGGTCAGTCTTGCCTCCCTCGCAGGGCGCCGAACGGCGCCGGGCCGGCGGTCAGCTGAAGCGGTAGCCCGAAACCCGCGCCATCATCACCGTGTCGGAAAAGACCCGCTCGCCGCGGCCGTCCGCCGCCGCGCCCGCCGCCACCATCAGCGGCAGGAGGTGCTCTTCGCGCGGGTGGGCGTCCCGCGCGTCCGGCGCCCGCGACCAGTCCGCCAGGGCGTCCCAGCGCCGCCGCGGATCCTCTGCCCCCACGGCCTGAGTCAGCCAGCGGTCGAAGGTTTCGGACGGCCCGGTCGCCGCCGGCGTGCTGAAGGCGCGCATGTTGTGATAGCTCATGCCGCTGCCCACGATCAGCACCCCTTCGTCGCGCAGAGCGCTCAGGGCGCGGCCAGCGGCGAGATGCTCGGCCGGGTCCAGGTCGCGCTTAAGCGAAAGCGGTACGACCGGGATGTCCGCTTCGGGAAACATCAGCAGGAACGGAATGAATATGCCGTGGTCGAGGCCGCGCGACGCATCCGTGCGCGCGGGAAGGCCGGCGGCGGTCAGCAACTCCACGATCCGTTCCGCGAGCCAAGGGGCGCCAGGGGCCGGGTAGCGAAGTTCGTAGGTGTGCGGCGGAAAACCCGAAGAGTCGTAGATCAGGGACGGGTGCTCCCCGCTCGCGGCGGTGAAGGCGGCCTCCTCCCAATGGCCGGAAACGACGACGATCGCCTTGGGCCGGGCGGGCAGGTCGGCGGCGAGGCCGCGCAGCCAGGCCTCCATCCGATCCCAGGTGTCGGCGGGGCCGCCCATGATCGTCCAGTCCATGAAGAAGCACGGTCCGCCACCATGGGGGATGAAATAGGTCGACAGGTTTTCCGCCGAAGCGTTCATGGGTATCCTTGGGGTGGGGGTCCGCCGCGACGTTAGTCGGGTGCGCGGGCTGGTTCTTGCTCAAGGGCGCGGTCAAACTTGGCCGTCTCCGCACTTTGCGAAGGCGCTCGCGGCCGGCGCAGGCCAATATAGAGGCCCAGCGCCAGGACCAGGACCGCCAGGCTGGAGAGAAGCTGCGCGCGCAGGGACGCGGTCAGGGCCATGGCCGCCAGGATCGCGACGATGCCCGCCACGGTCAGCCAGCTGCCCCACGGAAACAGCCACATGCGGATGGTCAGGCGCGGCGAGGCCTCCGCCTCGAGCCGCCGGCGAAGCCTGATCTGGGCAAGGGCGACGATCAGATAGATGATCAGCATCAACGCGCCCGAGGCGTTGATCAGAAAGGCGAAGACCAGCTGCGGCGAAATCACCGAGGCGGCCATGGCCGCCACCCCGAACCCCGCCGCGATCAGGATCGCGCGCACGGGCACCTTGCGCCGGTTGAGCTTGACCAGGGCGGCGGGCGCGTCGCCCTTCGCCGCCAGAGTGAAGAGCACCCGCGAGGTGACGTAGAGGCCGGAATTCAGGCACGAGAGGACCGCGGTCAGGACGATGGCGTTCATGATCACGGCGGCGCCGGGGATGCCCAGCCGCTCCAGGGCCATGGCGAACGGCGAGTCGCCCGGATGGATCGCTGTCCACGGCACCACGGTCACGATCAGGAAGAGGGAGATCACATAGAAGAGCAGGATGCGCACCACCACCTGGCTGGTCATCCGCGCGATGGCGCGCCCCGGCTCCGCCGATTCGGCTGCGGCGATGGTGGCGATCTCGGCCCCGCACAGGGCGAAGACGACGCTGGTGACGCCGCCCAGGACCGACAGGGCGCCGAAGGGGGCGAAGCCGCCGTGGGCGGATAGGTTGGCGAAGCGCCCGCCCGCTCCGGGCGCGTGGGCGATCACGTAAATCCCGGTGGCCAGGATGAAGGCGACGATGGCCGCGACCTTGATCGAGGAAAACCAGAACTCGAACTCGCCATAGGACCGGGCCGACCACAGATTGGTCGCCATCATCACCGCCAGCAGGCCCAGTCCCAACACCCAGACGTCGAGGCCGATCCACCGGTGGAGCAGGGAGGCGCCGGCAAGGGCCTCGATCGCCACCACCACCACCCAGAAAGACCAATAGAGCCAGCCGGCGGTGAAGCCGGCCCAGTTCCCCAGGCCCAGGCGGGCATATTCGGTGAAAGAGCCGGTCTCCGGAAAGGCCGCCGCCATCTCGCCCAGCATGCGCATGACCAGCAGCACCACGACCCCGGCCATCAGGTAGCTGACCACGATCGCCGGCCCCACGGTGGCGATGCCCGAGCTGCTGCCGACGAATAGGCCCGCGCCGATGATCCCGCCGATGGAGATCATGGCCACATGGCGCTGGCGCAGATCCTTGGCGAGGCCCAGCGCCCGCGCCTCCGCCACCACCTCCATTTCGGGCGCGTCGGCGCCCCTGGCTTGCATCACGGTTCCCTCGCGTGGCTGGTCTTTTCGCTTAAAAGTCCGCGACGCTCATAGCCCAACCGCCCGGCCATGTCCCTCACCCTGATCGAGTGGCGTCTCGTCCGAGCCCCGACGGGATCAAGGCTCATTTAGCCTCGCAACCCGAGGAAGTTCGGCGCCCACCCTCTTCCGTCTCCCCCGCGAAAAGCGGGGGTCCAGGCTCTTTTCGCGTGGCCTCCACGAACCCTTCGAACTGCCCCAAAAAGGGGAAAACACCTGGATCCCCACTTTCGTGGGGAAAGCGGATATTTGGTGAATGTCCGACTGGAACACCGGCCGGGGGCGCCGCCGGCAGGGCGAACGTTGGAGGTTTACAAATCAGTGAGCGAGTATTGACGGAAACTCTTTCAAGGGGGACGGAAAACCGACCCATGAGCAAATGACCTCGATCATCCACACCGCCTGCGATCGGGCGCAGGCCGGCGCCTCGACGGCGAGGATCGACTCCAGCCATCCCCGTCTCGTCCTCGCCACGACCGTTCTGGCCTCGAGCCTCGCCTTCATCGACGGTTCGGTGGTCAATGTCGGCCTGCCGGCGATCGGCCGCACCCTTCACGCCGATGCGGCCGATCTGCAATGGGTGATCAACGCCTATCTTCTGCCCCTCAGCGCGCTGCTTCTGCTGGGGGGCGCGGCGGGGGACCGCTTCGGCCGGCGGCGTCTGCTGATGATCGGAATCGGCTTGTTCGCCGCGGCGTCCCTGGCTTGCGCCCTGGCGCCGGATCTGCGGACCTTGCTCGCTGGCCGCGCGCTCCAAGGAATCGGCGCGGCCATGCTGATGCCCAGCAGCCTGGCCATCCTGGGCGGCGCGTTCAGCGGCGAGGCGCGGGGCCGCGCCATCGGGATGTGGGCGGCGGCCGGCGCGGTCGCCGGCGCCGTCGGCCCGGTGCTGGGCGGGTTTCTGATCGACACCGTCGGCTGGCGGGCCGTCTTCCTGATCAACCTGCCGCTGGCGCTCGGCGCCGCCCTGCTGGCCTGGCGCTTCGTCGGCGAAACGCGCCAAACCGAAACCTCGTCCCTGGACCTCGCCGGCGGCGTCCTGGCGACCTTGGGGTTGGGCGCCCTGACCTGGGCGCTGACGATCGGTTCGGGCCTGGAGGGATGGACTTTATCGGCGCTGATCGCCCTGGGGGCCGGGACGCTCGCGCTCCTGGCCTTCGTCGAGGTGGAACGGCGCCGGGGGGAGCGGGCGATGGCGCCGCTGGCGCTCTTCGCCTCGGCGCGCTTCGTCGGCCTCACCCTTCTGACACTGCTGCTCTACGGCGCCCTGGGCGGCCTGCTGGTGCTCCTGCCCTATGTCCTCATCCAGGCCGCCGCCTATTCGGCGACCGCGGCCGGAGCGGCGCTCCTGCCGTTTCCCATGGTGATCGCCGCCGCCTCGCCGATGATGGGCGCCCTGGCCGGCCGCATCGGCGCCCGGGCGCCGCTGAGCATCGGGCCGTTGGTGGTCGCCGCGGGCCTGGTGCTGACCCTGCGCATCGGGCCGGGGGCCGACTATTGGACCGAGGTCCTACCCGCCATCCTCGTGATCGCCCTTGGCATGGCCGGCGCCGTCGCGCCTTTGACCACCGCGGTCCTCGCCTCGGTCGATCAACGCCACACCGGCGCCGCCTCCGGCCTCAACAGCGCCGTGGCCCGCGCCGGAGGCCTCATCGCCACCGCCCTGCTGGGCGCGGTCTTGGCCGCGCGCGGAGCCGCCCTGATCAGCCAGTTCCATGCCGCCGCCGTCGCCGGCGCGGTCGTCTGCCTGGCCGCCGCCCTGAGCGCCTTCGCCTTGATCGGCGGCGAGGCGCGCCGCCCTGGGAGTTCCCCATGACCCACCGCTACATCGCCGCCATCGACCAGGGAACGACGTCCTCGCGGTGCATGATCTTCGACGCCGCCGGGGCGGTCGTGGCGCGGGCGGGAGCGGAGCATCGGCAGATTTTCCCCAGGCCCGGGTGGGTGGAGCACGACGCGGCGGAGATCTGGGCCAATGTCTCGGGGGTAGTCTCGGCGGCCCTGGCCAAGCTGGGGATCGCGCCGCGGGACCTGGCGGCGGTGGGGATCACCAACCAGCGCGAGACGACCCTGCTGTGGGAAAGGGCGACGGGGCGGCCGCTCGCCAACGCCATCGTCTGGCAGGACACGCGCACCGCCGCGCTGGTCCAAGCCCTGGGCGAGGGCGAGGGACAGGATCGGTTTCGGGCGGCCTGCGGCCTGCCGCTGGCCACCTATTTCTCCGGGCCGAAGATCCGCTGGCTGCTGGACCATGTCGACGGCGCGCGGGCCGCCGCGGCGCGCGGGGAGATCCTCTTCGGCACGATGGACTCCTGGCTGACCTGGAAGCTCACCGGCCGCCACGTCACCGATGTCACCAACGCCAGCCGCACGATGCTGATGAATCTCTCCACCCTCGACTGGGACGGGGCCTTGCTGGAGGCGTTCGGGGTTCCCCGAGCCATGCTGCCGGACATACGCTCCTCGTCGCAGATCTATGGGACCGCGCGAGGGGTGCTCGAAGGCGTTCCCGTCGCCTCGGCCTTGGGCGACCAGCAGGCGGCGCTGTTCGGCCAAGCGTGTTTTGAAGCCGGCGAGGGAAAATGCACCTATGGAACCGGCGCCTTCCTGCTGGTCAACACCGGCGAGCGGGCGGTCGCCTCGACCCATGGCCTGCTGACGACGGTGGCTTATCGGATCGGCGAGGACCCTGCGGCCTACGCCCTGGAAGGCTCGATCGCCGCGGCTGGTTCGCTGGTCCAATGGCTGCGGGATAATCTGGGCCTGATCGGTTCGGCGGCGGAGATCGAACCCCTGGCCCGGAGCGTGGAGGACAACGGCGGCTGCTATTTCGTGCCGGCCTTTTCGGGCCTGTTCGCGCCGCATTGGCGTAGCGACGCGCGCGGGGTGATCGCGGGGCTGACCGGCTATGTCACCCGGGGCCACATCGCCCGCGCGGCCCTGGAGGCGGTCGCTTGGCAGACGCGGGAGGTGGCTGACGCGATGGCCGCCGACTCCGGCCGGGCGCTGACCCTGCTGAAGGTCGACGGCGGAATGACCGCCAACGCCCTCCTGATGCAGTTCCAGTCCGACGTCCTGGATGTTCCGGTCGTGCGCCCCGCGATTTCCGAGACCACCTGCCTCGGCGCCGCCTACGCCGCCGGCCTGGCGGTCGGCTTCTGGCCCGACCTCGCCACCCTGCGCGGCCAGTGGCGGGAGGGCGCGCGATGGCGCCCGGCCATGGCGCCGCGGGTTCGCGAGCGCGAATATGCGCAATGGGTCAAGGCGGTGCGGCGGACGTTGGACTGGGAGAGCGTCGAGCCTTAAGTCCGCGACCTTGCCCGCTCTGGCCTCGCGGGCTAAGTCGCCCCCCTCGCGGAGGGGTTGATGGCCGAGGCTGAGAATCTGATCGAGACCCTGGCCCTCGAACCGATCGAGGTGAACCTCTTCCGCGGGGTCGCGCCGGCGGGGCAGGGGCCGCGCATCTTCGGCGGCCTGGTGATCGCCCAGGCCCTGCTGGCGGCCTATCGGACGGTGGAGGCGAGGGTCTGCCATTCCCTGCACTGCTATTTCATCCGGCCGGGCGATCCGGCCGTCCCGATCCTCTATGACGTCGACCGCGCGCGGGATGGGCGCACCTTCACCACCCGGCGGGTGACGGCGATCCAGCACGGGGCGCAGATCTTCAACCTGGCCGCTTCCTTTCAGGTGGACCAGCCGGGCGCCGAGCACCAGGATCCCATGCCGGACGCGCCGGCGCCCGAATCCCCGCCCAAGGAGACGGGGGACTGGGGGCGGCTGCGCGCCATCGACGTGCGCTGGGTCGACGGTCGAAGCTTCGACGAGCCCCAGCCGGCGGCGCCGATGCAGAGGGTGTGGATGCGCGCCCTGGCCCCGTTGCCGGACGACGTGGCCATCCAGCAGGCGGTGCTGGCCTACGCCTCGGACATGTCGCTGCTGTCGACCGCCCTGCGCCCCCACGCCATGACCTGGCGCACACCCGGCCTGCAGACCGCCAGCCTGGACCACGCGATCTGGTTCCACCGGCGGTCCAGCTTCAACGACTGGCACCTCTACGCCCAGAAGAGCCCGTCGGCCTCGGGCTCGCGGGGCTTCAACCTGGGCGAGATCTACGACGCCGATGGCCGTTTGGTGGCGTCGACCGCCCAGGAGGGGCTAATGCGCCTCACGCCGGCGGCGCCAACCTGAGCGCTCCGGAGCACTGGCCCGCCCAGCGGCGCGGCCCGCGATCAGCAGTCCACTGAGCACCGCGGCCCAGGCGAGAAGCTGGATGCCCATGGGCCGGTCGGCATAGCCGGTGAGGACATGCAGAGCCCGGCCAACCAGGGTATCGTCGGCGAGCAGGCGCGAGGTGTCCCACAGCTGGTCGCCCAGGCTGGGGGCCAGATTGGCCTTGACCAGGAACACCGCCGCCTGGCCCGCCATGCCGGCGGCCAGAAAGGCGATGAGGACATTGGTCACCGCGAAGAGGCGCCGGGTGGGAATGACCAGCAGGCCGCGATAGAGCACGAAGGCGACCGCGGCGCCCGCCGCCAGGCCGCCCGCCGCGCCGATCAGCATCTCGGCGGGGCTCTGCGCACCGCCCGCCGCGATCCCGAACAGGAAGAGCACGACCTCGGAGCCTTCCCGAAGGATCGCCACCGCGACGACCACGGCCATGGCGGCCAGGGTCTTGTGGCCGGCGGCGACCTCGCGCCCGAGGGCCTGGAAAGCGCCGGACATCTCCCGGGCGTGCCGGCTCATCCACAGGCTGTGCCAGGAAAGCATCGCGACCGCGGCGATCAGGATGGCGGCGTTGAAGGCTTCCTGACCGACCCCCGCGAAGGCGTTGGACAGGGCGTCGGCGAACAGGGCGACGAGGGCGGCGCCGGCCAGGCCGGCCGCGGCGCCGCCGGCGATCCAGCGGCCCCGCCCGGCGACCCCCTTGGTGGCGGCCAGGACGATGCCGACGATCAGCCCGGCCTCGAAGACCTCGCGAAAGACGATCAGGAGAGCGGCGAGCACTAGCGGGCGCCGACGATCACCCGGCCCTGGGCGGTGGCGGGATGGAACTCGCCCATGAAGCTGTAGGCGCCCGGCTGGAGAGGCCCAATGGAGAAGGTGGCGCGCCCGCTGGGGGTGACCAGCTTTTCCACCTTCAAATCATGGCTGTCGAACTCCTCGGTCGCCGCGTCGCGGTTGATCAGCTGGATGGTGATCTTTTCACCCGCGGGAACCTGGACCTCCGATGGGGTGAACCGGTGGTGTTCGAGGGTCATCACTACGTTCGTCGGCGCGGCGAAGGCGGGGGCCGCCAAAAGGACGGCGACGGCGGCGAAGGTGAGGTGCATGGGCGGCTTTCGAACGAGACCGCGCCTTTAATAGTGCGATTGACAATCCTTCGCAAGAACGAATATGCGATCAATTCTCATTCGCGAGGATTGATTCATGGGTCGTGTGCTGGGCGCCGGTCTTGCCGCCCTCCTATCGCTGATCGCCTCCGCCGCCGCGGCCGACCCGCGGTTGGATGAGAAGGTCTACAGCCCCTATGTCCTCAACGGGGTGGCGGAGTTCGAGGCGCGCGTCGGGCGGGAAGTGGGTGGCCCGCTGGACGGCCAGACCACCACCGTGCTGGAGGCCGAGTATGGCCTGAACGACCGGATCAGCCTGGCGTTGGTGGGCGCGCTCGCCAACGAGCCGGGGGTCGACACGCGTTTCAACGGCGTGGGTGTGGAAGGCATCGGATACCTGGGCCGAATCCCCGGCGTCGGCGTCGATACCGGCCTCTACCTCGAATACAAACACGGCCTGAAGGGCGAAGACGACATCGCCGAAGCCAAGCTGCTCCTGGCTAAGACCGAGGGCCGTTTCCAGGGCCTGCTCAACCTCATCGTCGAACGCCCCTTAGGGGTTCCGGCGGGGGAGGGATTCGCCGAATATGGCTATGCGGCCTCGGCCACTTGGCAGACCGTCGGCGCGCTTCGCCTGGGGGTCGAGGCGTTCGGGAACCTGGGGTCGGACCGATCCTTTCTGGGGCGCCAAGGGGCGTACATCGGGCCGCAGGTGAAGTGGGAGGGGCGCCCGCGCTTCTCGCCGGTGGAAATCGACATCGACGCCGGCTGGCTCGCCGCGGTGGGGCCAAGCCGGAGCGAAGCGGGCAGCCAGTTCCGTTTCGGCGTCGAACTGGAGCGGCGGTTCTAAGAACCGTCATGGCCGGGCGTGTCCCGGCCACCCATGAACACCGCTCATGCCATGGCCGCGCCCGGCGCGGCCACTCCGAAAGCCGTGTTCATGGGTCACCGGGACTTACGCCCGGTGATGACGTCTCATGGGGAATTTGGCGCCACCAGGATCTTGATCTGGCTCTTGTCGGCCTGGAGGCGGGTGAAGGCGGCGGGGGTGTCATCGAGGCCGACGACGCCGGTGATGATGTCGTTGTAGCGGGTGGCCCCCTCGGCGAGGTTGTTCAGGGACGCGGCGAATTCGTCCGGCGTATAGCCCAGCACGAAGCGCAGCTCGATCTCCTTGGTTATGAAGACCAGCGGCTCGATCGCATCGGTTTGCAGGCATACCCCGGCGACCACGATCCGGGTTCCGGGCGGCGCGCCCAGGGCGAGGGACTGGAGGACGCCGGGGGCGCCCACGCATTCGAAGATCACCGCTCGCCGGACGGCGCGGCCCTGGGCGGCGGCGATCAGGCCCTCAGCGCCGAAGGCGGGGACGTCGAAATCGCCCCAGGACGCGTGGGGCGAGACCAGGGCCGGGTCGACGATCCGATCCGCGCCCATCCTCTCGGCGGCGGCCCGCCGCTCAGGCGAGAAGTCGCAGCCAATGACGGGCCCCACGCCCCGCGCCTTCAGGGCGGCTATCACCGCCAGGCCGACCGGGCCGCAACCGACCACCATATAGACCTGGCCGGCGGCCGGCTCCGCCTTGGCCACGGCGTGCTCGCCCACCGCCAAGGGCTCGGTGAGGGCGGCCTCACCGGACGAGAGGCCGTTTGGGACGGCGAGAAGCAGGCCTTCGGTGAGGACCAGGGTCTCGGCGAAGCCGCCGGGCAGGCGGCTCGAATAGCCCACGGTCTCGAAGCCGGTCGCGGTGAGGATCCCGGGGATCGACACCACTCGGGCGCCCGGCTTGAACCGCCCGGCCGTCAGCGGCCCGTTTTCGATCACTTCGCAGCAGAACTCGTGGCCGAACACGGTGTCGACCCCCTTCTTCATCGCGCTCACCGCCCCCATCCGCTCGGTGAGGTCAATCATGTGGTCGTAGTGGTCCAGGGCGTGCAGGTCCGAGCCGCAGATGCCGCAGGCCAGGGTCCGGCAGAGCACCTGGCCGGCCTCGGGAACCGGGGCGGCCATGTCGTCGACCACCAGGCGGCCTTCTCGCCGGATCACCGCCCGCACGGGGCTACTCCGCCGCTTCGGGTTTGGCGGGGGCGAGCCCGATCATCGCCGCGATCTCCGGCTGGATGTTCTCCACGCCCTTTTCGTGAGCGTGCTGGACTATCCGCGCGCCCACCGCCGCGCGGGCCTGGGCGGTGAAATCGTCCTTGTTGGCGCGGACCCAGTCCATGGAGGCGTCGCGGTTGACGTTCAGCCCCTGGAAACGAGGCGCGACATAGCGGGCGAAGAGTTCGTAGGAGCGCCGGGCCGCTTCGAACGGCGCCCAGTTGTGGGCCATGAACAGGAAACAGCCGAAGCCGCCCGACTGGTCGATCAAGGCCTGGATCTTCTCGGCCGCCTCGTCTGGCGTGCCGATGACGGCGATGCCGGTTTCCATGAAGGCCTCGACCGGGTCGCGGTCGCCGGCGTCCGGCACGATCGGCAGGTTGGCGACTTCGCGGAAATACCACAGCCATTTTTCCAGGCCGAAGCGCACCTCGGCGACGGCCTGGTCCTTGGTCGGGGCGATGTGCATCGGGCCGACCAGCCGCCAAGCCGATCGGTCCATCGCCTTGCCGTTGTCGCGCGCCAGATCCTCGGCGATCGCCCAGTTGGAGGCCAGGGCGTTGAAGCCGCCCTCCGATGTCGCGCCCAGGGAGAGCAGGCCCAGGCCGTGGCGGCCGGCGGCGCGGGCGCCGGTGGGGGAGATCTGGCTGGCCACGGCGATCTCGACGCTCGGCCGCGAAAAGGGGGTCATCTGCAGGCGGGCGTCGCGCAAGCTGAACCAGTCGCTCTCGTGAGTGACCGTTTCGCCGCGCAGGAGGCGAATGATCACCGCCAGGGCTTCGTCCATCCTGTCGCGCTGGCGGGCCACGGGAATGCCCATCGCGAAGGCGTCGGAGGAAAGGGCGCCGGGGCCGGCTCCGAACATCACCCGGCCACGGGTCATGTGGTCGAGCTGATTGATCCGGTCGGCGAGCATGAACGGGTGGTGATAGGGCAGGGACGAGACCCCGGTGCCCAGCCGGATGTGGCGGGTGCGCTCCGCGGCGGCGGCGATGAACACCTCGGGGCTGGCGATGATCTCGAAGCCGGCCGAATGGTGCTCGCCGATCCAGGCCTCTTCATAGCCGAGCGTATCCAGCCACTGGACCAACTCGAGGTCGCGCTCGATGGCCAGGGTCGGGTTCTCGTCCGTGGGATGGAAGGGCGCGATGAAGGCCCCGAAGCGCAATTTTTCTCCCGGCATCGACACCCCTCGCGACAGCGACAGCGCCGGCCACCATAGCCTCGCCCCCCCGCCGGCCGCTAGGCGCCCTCGGCGGCCCGCAATAACTTCATCAGCGCCAGTTCGGCCGGCCGCGCGTCCCCCGCCAGTTTGGGGGCCAGGGAACCAGCCTCAGAGGCCCCGAACACCGCGGGGTGGATGTAGCAGGCGCGGCAGACGGTGGGGGTGTTGCCCAGCAGGCCGGCGACCGCCTTTACGCAGAGGACCGTCGCCCGCTTGGCCTCCGCCCCGTTTTCGAACGGGGGCTGCATCGCCAGGGCGCGCGCCGCCGCCAAGGTGCCCGCCCAGGTGCGGAAGTCCTTGGCGCTGAAGTCCTCGCCGATGGCCTCGCGCAGATAGGCGTTGACGTCGTGGCTGTCGATGGCGTGCCGCGCGCCCTCGTGGTCGACGAACTGGAACAGCCTTTGCCCCGGCAAGGCCTCGCAGCCGCGCAGGATGCGCGCCAGGCGCGAATCGTGCAGCGCGGTCTTGTGGGTCACGCCACTCTTGCCCCGAAACTCGAACACCGCGCCGACGCCCGACAGGGTGACGTGCTTCTTACGCAGGGTGGTGAGGCCGAAGCTTTTGTTGGACTTGGCGTATTCGTCGTTGCCGACCCGAATGAGGGTGATCTCCAGCAGCCGCACGACCGCGGCCAGGACCTTCTCACGCGGCAGGCCGCGGCGGCGGAGGTCGGCGGCCACCCGCGCCCGCAGCCGGGGCAGGGCCGCGCCGAAGGCGTGGAGCCGTTCGTACTTGGCCTGGTCGCGAAAGGCGCGCCAGCCGTCGTGGTAGCGGTATTGCTTGCGCCCGCGCGCATCGCGCCCAACGGCCTGGATGTGGCCGGCCGGGTCGGGTGAGATCCACACGTCCGTCCACGCCGGGGGAATGGCCAGGCGGTGGACGCGATCCAGGGTCCGGGCGTCGCGCACGACGCGCCCGCGGGGGTCGACGACTTCGACGCCATGGCGGTTGGCGACTCGGCTCAAGCCAGGGTCGTGGTCATGCACATAAATCAGGTCGTGCGCGGCGGCGACCTCCTCGCCGACGTCCTTGGCCATGGCCCGCTCCTGCTCCGGTGGCCTGCCAACGCGCCGTGCGCCGGCGCGTTCCCGCCAGGGGTCGCGACGGAAAAATCGCGTTCCCCGAAAATTTCGCATGTGCGAGCAACCCGGCCATGTTATGCTGCGTCGCAACATTTCGAATCGAAAATGGAGTTCAAGTTCATGGCGTGGATGCCCGACTACGAGGAATTGAGCGCGGCGCGGGATCGCGCGGTCAAGGCGTTGAGCGTGCCGGTGGGAGTCGCGTCGCCCTTGTGGCTGGCTTTCGGGGCCGCCGCCAGCGCCGGCGTGGCGTGGTGGTGGATGACCCGCTGGGCCCGGGCGGTGAACATCGAGGCGGTGATGGAACCCGCGGCGCCGGCGCCGGCCGCCCTCTTGGAGCAGCCGCTTTCCGTGCTGGAAATCCCGTCGATCCCCGAACCCGAACTCGCGGCCGAACCGGCGGCCCCCGAGCCGGCGCCCGCCGAGCCCGACGACCTGACCCGCCTTGTCGGGATCGGGCCCAAGCTCGCCGCCGCCCTGGCCGCCCGCGGGGTCACGCACTTCGCGCATCTCGCGGCCTGGACGGCCAAGGATCTCGCGGCCTTCGACGCCGCCCTCAGCCTCAAGGGCCGCGCCGTCCGCGACGCCTGGGTGGCCCAGGCCAAGCGGCTCTCCGCCGAGGGCTAGACTCGACGGGACTGGAGCCGGGCGCCGCGTTCGGCTAGGGTCGCGGGGCTTGGCGCCCGGGAGGCCGAAGGCCATGGCCCGCATCCCCTATTTCGACCCGGCGACAGCGGTCGGCCGCGCGGCGGCGGCTTATGAGAAATTGCCGCCGCTCAACATCTTTCGGATGATGGGCCACGCGGGCGAGCTCCTGGACGGGTTCACCCGGTTCGGGACCCAGATCCTCAACTTCACCAGCCTCGAGCCGGTGTTGCGGGAGATCGCCATCCTGCGGGTCGGGGTTCTTTCCAAGGCCGGCTATGAGGTCTTCCAGCATGAGCGCATCGCGCGGCGGCTGGGCCTCACCGACGCCCTGATCGCCGCCGTGCGGGAGGGCCCGGGGGCGCCGGCCTTCGATGAGGCGCAACGCGAGGTGATGGCCTTCACCGACGACGTGGTCGCCAACGTCCGCGCCGGCGACGCCACCTTCGAACCGCTGAAGCGGCGCCTCGGCTACAAGGCCCTCCAGGAGCTGACCCTCACCGTCGGCTACTACATGATGGTGTCCAGGTTCCTCGAGACTTTCGATGTCGATATCGAAGAGGCGGCGGCGCCGCAGGCGGACATCGGGCCGCGTTAGGCTTCATCCCTTCCCGCCCATCCGGCGGCTCACCCACAGGCGCATGCGCCAACCGATCAGGAAGAGGGCGCCGAGACTGGCCGGAACGACGCCCGGCCCAGGGGTCGGCAGCATGATGGTGAGCGCCAGGAAGAACGGCGGCGTCAGCAGCACCAGCAGAAAGAAAAGCCAGCGCTGGGCGACGCCGACTTCGGCCGAAACCAGCCCCGCGATCAGGGCGGCATAGGCCCACATCGCCGACAGGGCCGCGCCGATGGCCACCACCAGCCCGGCGTAGATGATCATCGACGCGTGGCTGCCCAACTGGACGTGGGTGAGGCGGGTGAACGCCGGCAGGAGGGCCACCAGCCCCAGCATGGCGAGGGTGAGGACGGTCACCGGCGCATCGACGGTGAGGATCATGGCCATTAGCCGGCGATGGGCCAGCCAATAGATGCTGATGACCACGAAGCTCAGGGCGTAGGCGTCGAGCTGCGGCGCCAGGATCGCCCACAGGCTCGCCAGGCGCGGCGTCGGGGCGCTGGGCGAAACGATGTCGGCGGCCAGGAAGGTGATGGCGATGGCGAACACCCCGTCGGCCAGCATCATCAGCCGGTCGTACCAATGGCGATGGCGCCGGCGCTCGAGCCCTTCGTCGCTGTCCAGGGTTTCCAGCTGTCCGGCCATGACGGCTCTCTAGATCCCGCTCACCCGGCGCACCACCAGATCGTCGATCTCGACCCGGCGCAGGCGGACGCGGCCGATGGAGAGCCGGCCGATCGCCACGGCCCCGATCGCCAGGGCGCCGATGGCCAGCGCCCCCACCGCCAGCGCGCCCATGGCGGCGGTCAAGGCGAGCGCGCCCCCGGCGCCGGCCGTTACCCCTCCGGCCCGCGACCGATGCGCGGGGCGCCACTGTACGATGGGCTCGTCCTCGTCCGGGATGTTCGTCATTGGAGTCTCCCTGGCTGGCCGATCATGAGCCGAACTGGCGCCCGCGCCCTTGGGGGGCTAGAAGCGCGCCCATCCTTAAATCCTCCAGACCCGCAAGACGATGGCCGGCCACTCGAAGTTCAAGAACATCCAGTTCCGCAAGGACCGCCAGGACGCGGCGCGATCCAAGCTGTTCTCCAAGTTCTCCCGCGACATCACACTGGCGGCCCGGCAGGGCCTCCCCGACCCCGCCGCCAATTCGCGCCTGCGCCTGGCCATCGCCAACGCCAAGGCCGAATCCATGCCCAAGGACAATATCGACCGGGCGATCAAGAAGGCCCTGGGGGGCGACGCCGACACCTACGAGGAGATCCGCTACGAAGGCTTCGGCCCGGGCGGGGCGGGCCTCATCGTCGAGGTTCTCACCGACAACCGCAACCGCGCCGCCGCCAATGTGCGGGCGATCTTCGGCAAGAACGGCGGCAATATGGGGGAGGCGGGGTCGGTGGCCTTCATGTTCGATCGCCTGGGCCAGATTCTCTACCCCCGCGACGCCGGCTCCGATGACGCGGTCATGGAGGCCGCGATCGAGGCGGGCGCCCGGGACGTGGAGAGCGCCGCCGACGGCCACGTCATCCTGACCGAATTCGAGGATCTGGGCGCGGTGGCCGACGCCCTGGAGGCCATCCTCGGCCCCGCCAAATCCGCCACCGTGATCTGGAAAGCCAAGAGCGAGGCGCCCGCCGTCGGCGCCCAGGCCGCTGGCCTGGTCAAACTCATCGACGCCCTCGAGGACGACGACGACATCCAGACGGTGTGGACCAACGCCGAGATCGACGATGAAGAGATGGCCAGGCTGACCGGATAGGGGCGCGAGGCCTTCGGTCAGTCGATGGCGATCACCTCGACCTCGCCGCCGGCGACGAGCGCGGTGTCGCCGACGCCCTTGCCCATGAGCGCGCGCGCCAGGGGCGAGACATGGGAGACGGCGCCCTTGGCGGGGTCGGCCTCGTCCTCGCCGACGATCCGGAAGGTCTGGCGCCGGCCGTCGTCGCGATCGAAGGTCACCGCCGAGCCGAAGCGCACCACCGCGCCGTCCGCGCCCGCCTCGACCAGCTGGGCGCTGGCCCGGCGGGCGGCGTAGTAGCGCAGATCCCGCGTCGCCCGGGCGAGGGGGGTCCGGTCGGCCTGCACATCACCGCCCGCCTTGGCAGCGGCATAGGCGGCGCGGGCCACCGCTAGCGCCGCGTCCAGCGCGGCCAGGCCCTCGCGGGTGACCAGATTGGGATGAGGCGAGATCGGGCGGTCCGGCAGCTCGGCGGCCGCGGACTCGAGATCCTCTTCCTTGGTGAAGGCGATGCTCATCGGCATCCTAAAGCAAAACGGCGGGGGCGCGGATGGTTCCTTCCCGCGCCCCCCCGAAAACGAAACGGCGGCGGCTCCACGCCGCCGCCGTCCCGAACAGTTCTAAAGCTGGATAAGAACCAGCGCCCGACTTAGTCGATCGGGTTGGCGTGGCCCGAACGGCTCCGAGAGGCCGGCGGTCCGCAGGTCTTGTTGAAGAACGTCCACGCCGTGTTGTCCAGGAAGCCGACCTTCACCAGGCCGTCGCGCCACTCGGTCCAGTCCGCCGACAGACCCCTGAGGACCATGGAGTCGTTGCCGACGCCGCTGGCGTAGTTGCCATAGACGAGGGCGGAGTCTTCCTTGATCCCGGTGAGCTCCCAGTGGCCGCTCCACCCGCTGAAGGTGGTGCTGTACCAACTGCCGTCGGAGATCAGGCAGATCCGTTGGAAGCCGCCGACAGTCCATTCGCCCGGATGGAGACTGGCGGAAGCGGACGTCGCGCCGAGCGCCCCGACCGCCACAATCGACGCAGCCAGAAGCGCCGTGCGTACTGATGTCAATTTCATATCTAAGCTCCCCAAAGATCGTGGGGACCCCATCGGCCCGTGCCGTGGGCGGCGCCTCATACTAGCCGATCTCTCGGCCTAGGTTAACCGTCCCGGCTGATGAATTTTCCGTGATCTCCATTTCACTAACCTCCGGCGTAGATTTTCTAACCATAGTTTTTCTCGGCAATAGACAGCGAATTTTCAAACGGTCGTTCGCGGCCTTCCCCTGGCACGCACGGCGCGCGATGCTGGAAACTGGAACCCATGGGAAACGCGATTCGCATATTGGGCCTGGATCCCGGCCTGCGCCGCACCGGCTGGGGCGTGGTGGCGGTGGAGGGGTCGCGGCTTTCCCATATCTCTCACGGGGTCATCGCGCCGGCCGACACCCTTCCCCTGGCCGGCCGCTTGCTGGCTCTCTTCGAGGCCATTACCGAGGTCATCGCCCTCTACGCCCCCCATGAGGCGGCGGTGGAGGAAACCTTCATGACCGCCAACGGGTCTTCGACCTTGAAGCTCGGCCATGCCCGCGCCGCGGCGATGATCGCGCCGGCCCGCGCCGGCCTGCCGGTGGCCGAATACGCGGCCAAGGTGGTCAAGAAGGCGGTGGTGGGGACAGGCGGGGCCGACAAGCGCCAGGTGGCCTTCATGATCGCCCGCCTGCTCCCCGCCGCCGGATCGCCCACCGCCGACGCCGCCGACGCCCTGGCCGTCGCCATCGCCCACGCCCACGCCCGCACCGCGCGGCTCTTGAGGTCGGTGGCGTGAGGGGGCGGGCCGCCTTGCGCCCCCTCCGTCACGGCGAGAGAGAGCGCCGCGCCACCTCCCCCGCTTCGCGGGTGAGGATTGAAGA
>JBBQGZ010000002.1:0-59178 GCA_038323535.1 Caulobacterales bacterium | reverse complement strand
CGACTGGCGGGTGCTGGCGGGCGCGCGCTTCGAGGCCGGCGATCCTCTCTGGCGCCAATGGCGAACGGGGTGCGGCATGTATGTCTCCAACGGCGCGGCCGTCGGGCTCGCCCGCCGCTCGGCCGCCGCCAAGCGGGGGCCGGACCTCTTCCTGATGGCCCTGCTGGCCAGGTTCGAGGGTTATTTTCCGGGCTATTCCCGACAGATCGCCGAGGACCATGACTATCTGACCTGGGCGGTGCTCAAGGCCCACACCCTCAATCGCGCCGGCGTCGTGACCCTGAAGTCCGCCGATCCGCGCGACCCGCCCAAAATCGACTTCAACTATTTCAATCCCACCGACGATCCGAAGGCTGAGGATCTGGCGGCCGTGGTCGGCGCCGTCCGACTGGCTCGCGCCATGACCCGGCGCTTGAAGGACCGGGGCTGCGTAGTGGCCGAAGTGGTTCCGGGACCCGAGGTGGAGAGCGACGCGGATCTGACGGCCTTCGTCCGCGACAACGCCTGGGGCCACCACGCCTGCGGCACGGCGGCGATCGGCCCCCGGGGCGCCGGCGGCGTGCTCGGCTCCGACTTCAAGGTCCACGGAGTACAAGGTCTGCGGGTCGTCGACGCCTCGGTCTTCCCCCGCATCCCTGGCTTCTTCATCGCCGCCCCGATCTACATGATCGGCGAAAAGGCGGCGGAGGCGATCGCGCAGGAGGCGCGCGTTGAGAACCATTCGCGTTCGTCGTTATATGCAAACTTTCCCGTGAGCGCGCCGGAAGGCCAATGAGCGAGAACAGGCAAGATACGGCCCCCGGCTGGGTTGATCCCGATGAAGCCCCCGAACTCGACGATCACTTTTTCGACCATGGCGAGGTGCGCGACGGCGGCAAGCTCGTGCGCGCCGCGACCGACACCATGGCCCGGCGCGGGCGCCCTCGGCTCGACACGTCCGCGCGGCGCAAGGCCGTCTCCCTTCGCCTTTCGCCCAGCGTGCTCGATCACTTTCGACGGACCGGGCCGGGATGGCAGTCGCGGATCAGCGAGATCCTTGAAAAGCACATCGCCGCCAGCGGCGAGTGACGACGCCGCGATCGCGCCGCCCGCCGGTCAGAACTTGAGGCAAAAATCGATCAGGCGCGCCTTGTCCCAATAGACCTTGCCTAGGTAGAGGCCCGGGCCGATCAGGCGGATCTCGTCGCGCACCCAGTGGGCGGCGAGCGACGTCTGCGAATAGTCCAGGACGATGCAGTCCTTGCCGTCGAGCCAGCTTGGCCCCGGGTAGACGCGGGCGACGATGGCGTTCCAGCCGAACGGCAGGATGCGGTTCTTCAACTCGCCGGCCTTGGCGTCGAAGACCTTGCCCTGCCAGGCGAAGTGATTGACGAAGCTGGCGATCGTGGGGCTGAACGGCGTGCCGGGCGCGATAATCGCCGTGCCGTCGGCTTCGCCGTCCGGAATCGGCCCCGCCTCGCTGGCGGTGAACAGGGCGTCGAGGTCCGCCTGGGACATCTGAAGCAATTGTTCGACGGTCCGCGCCATGGGCCACCCCTTTTTTGCAAGAGAAGATTTGGCTTCAAGTTTCGTGGGCGCGCAACCGATTATTCGCGCCGGCCCGACGGAGATCGCGCCCCGCCGCGTGGAAGCCTCGAACGATCGATCGTCGGCCGCGGCCGCCGCAAACGCATTTCCCGGAGATTCGAACCATGAAGTTGCCTCTCATCGCGTCCGCCGCCATCGCGGCCTGCCTGCTCGCGGCCGGCGGCGTCGCCGCCAAGCCCAACAGCCCCAAGGCCATGTGCGCGGCCGACATCCAGCGGATGTGCCCTAACGCCACCCCTGGGCACGGCTATCTGAAGCAATGCTTCAAAGGCCGCATGGACCAGGTGTCCCCCGACTGCCGATCCGCGATCGAAGCCGCCCGGGCCAGGCACGCCCAGAAGAAGGCGGCCAGGGCGGCGGGCGGAGGCCAGCAATACACCTCTCCCGATGGCCAATACGCCTCCCCCGACGGCGCCCCACCCCAGCGCTGAGGTTGCGGTTCGCGCTCCTTGAAATAACGCGGGCGACCCGGGGGGTTCACCCCCGCAAGGCCGCGCGGGCGAGGATCGCATCCTCGTCGATCGCCCCTTCCCCCGCGCCATAGGTGAGGCTCGGCGCGTGGAGCCTCCGGGCCCTATAGCCGTCGCTGACAGCCGGCGGGCCGTATCGCGCCAGGGTGGCGGCGGCCAGGGCCAGCCCCAGCCGTTCGATGGCATGGCGCGCCGACGAATCGGCGATCGGCGCCGAGAGAAGCTGTTCGGCTTCCGCGACGATGGCGCGCAGCGAAGGCTCGCCGCTCGCGGCGTCCCGCAATTCATCGATCAGCGCGTCGCGCGCCTCCGGCTCGCGATGGAGCGCGCGAAGCAGGTCCAGGGCGATGACATTGCCGCTGCCCTCCCAGATCGCGTTGAGCGGGGATTGCCGGAACAGTCGCGCCAGGGGCGCCTCCTCGACAAAACCGGCCCCGCCGAAACATTCCATCGCTTCGGCGACGACGGCGGGCGCCCGCTTGGTGACGAGATATTTCGCGATCGGCAGGCCGATGCGGGCGACGGCCGCCTCGCGGGGGTCGTCGGACCGGTCCAGCGCCCGCGCCAGGCGAAACGCCAGGGCCACCGCGGCTTCCGCGTCCAGGGCCAGATCGGCGAGCACCGCGCGCATCAGGGGCTGATCGATCAGCCGGCGCTGGAACGCTGAGCGGCCTTGCGCATGCCAGGCGGCCAGGGCCGTTGCCTGGCGCATCTGGGTGGCCGAGCCGATGATGCAGTCGAACCGGGTCAGCTGGACCATTTCGATGATCGTGCGCACGCCGCGGCCTTCCTCGCCGACCCGCACCGCGCTCGCGCCGCGATATTCGATCTCGGCCGAGGCGTTCGACCGGTCGCCGAGCTTGTCCTTGAGCCGCTGGATCTCGATCTCGTTGCGCTCCCCGTCCGCCCGCCACCGGGGGACCAGGAAACAGGTGAGGCCCCCCGGCGCCTGGGCCAGGGTCAGGAACGCATCCGACATCGGCGCCGAGCAGAACCATTTGTGCCCGGTGAGCCGGTACGATCCGTCGCCCTGATCCTCCGCCCGGGTCGAATTGGCGCGGACGTCGGAGCCGCCCTGCTTTTCGGTCATCGCCATGCCCATGGTCGCCGCGCGCTTTTCGGGCGCCGGGATGGACCTGGGGTCATAGTCTTCGGCGGTGACGCGCGGGACCCACGCCTGGGCGACCGCCGGTTCCATGCGCAAGGCGGGAACCACCGCATAGGTCATCGACATGGGGCAGCACACCCCATAGTCGGCCTCACCCATCAGGAAGAGCAGGGCGGCGTGCAGGGCATGACCGGCCTGGGGGACGTTCCAGGCCGCGCCCGATACGCCCGCCTCGAGCCCCAGCGCCATCAGGCTATGGTAGGCCGGGTGGAATTCCACCTCGTCGATGCGCCGGCCGAAACGGTCGTAGGGGAGGAATGTGGGGACCACCCGGTTGGCCTGGGCCGCCAGGGCCTGGGTCTCGGCCGCCCCGACCCGCTCGCCGAACTCCGCCAGGCGGTCCGCGTGGATCCCGGCCCCGGACCAGGCGCAGGCCGACGTCAGGATCTCGTCGGCGGTGAACAGGTTCACGTCTTCCAGCGGCCGCGCCTGGTTGGTCACCTCGTGGGTGGCCAGCCGGGTCCGGGGATTTCGATAGGGCATTTGAAGAGACTCCCGGCCTGCCGGCGCGGCTTTAGTGTCGCCCCGCCGTCGGCCGGCGCCAAGGAGGGATCGGCATCGCGTCTCGCATATGGCCCGCTTGCGAAACCCCCTCAAATCGCCGCAAGGTCGCGCCGGATTTGCGGAGTTCCCATGCATCGTCGCCAAAAATTGCATCCCGGGACGGCGGCAGCATTCGCCCTGCTCGCCATCGGCCTCGCGCCGGCCGCGTCGGCGGCCCCGGCCCGAGGCGCCAACCCCCCTCCCGCCCTCTACGGCGCTCTAAGCTGGCGCCTCGTCGGCCCGTTCCGGGGCGGGTGGGGCGAAATGGTGGAGGGCGTGGCCGCCCGGCCGGACCGGTTCTATTTCGGCGCGGCGGGGGGCGGAGTGTGGCGCACGGACAATGCGGGACGCACCTGGGCCTCTCTCTTCGATAAGGGCCCCACCGCGCCGATCGGCGCCCTGGCCGTGGCGCCTTCCGCGCCCGACACGATCTATATCGGCGCCGGCCAGCCCGAACCGCGCTATGACGTGGCCGGCGGGACCGGCGTGTTCAAATCCGCCGACGGCGGCAAGAGTTGGCGCTCGCTCGGCCTGGAGAAGACCCGCCACATCGGCCGCATCTGGGTCAATCCAAACGATTCAAATATGGTGCTGGTGGCGGCGGTGGGGCAGTTCTTCGGGCCGAGCGCCGAGCGGGGCGTCTATCGCTCCGCCGATGGCGGCCGGACGTGGTCGCAGACCCTGAAGATCGACGCCGACACCGGCGCCGCCGATCTGGCGGCAGACCCCAAGGACCCTCGGGTGATCTTCGCCGCCGCTTGGCAGGCGCGGCAATATCCCTGGCAGAGTTATTTCACCCCCGCCGCCGGTCCCGGCAGCGGTCTCTACAAATCCACCGACGGCGGCCTCACCTGGGCCCGGCTGGCTGGCAAGGGCTGGCCCGCCGGCCCCTTGGGCCGCATCAGCGTGGCCGCCACGCGCACGGCCGATGGTGCGCTTCGGGTCTATTCGGTGGTGGCGTCCGAGGACGCCGGGGGACTCTACCGCTCGGACGACGGCGGCGCGACCTGGGCGCGGGTCAACGACGACCCGGCCTTCAGCGGCTATTACGCCAGCCACATCACGGTCGCCCCGGACGATCCGGACGTGGTCTGGCTGGTCGGCCAGTCGCTGCGCCGATGCGCCGGCGGGGGCAAGTCCTGCGAGATCATCAAGGGCGCGCCGGGCGGCGACGACTATCACCAGATCTGGATCAATCCGGCCCGGCCCGACCACATGGCCACCGCCAGCGACCAGGGCGTGGTGGTCACCGTCGACGGCGGCAGGACATGGTCGAGCTGGTACAACCAGCCCACCGGTCAGTTCTATCATCTGTCCACGGACGACCGCTTTCCCTACACCATCTATTCCGGCCAGCAGGATTCCGGCACGGTGGGCATCGCCAGCCGCTCCGACTTCGGCGCCATCGGCTACCGCGACTGGCGCCCGGTGGGCGGCGACGAGCGCGACTACGACATCCCCGACCCCGCCGATCCGTCTATCGTCTACGGCTCAGAGCTCGGCGGCCGGATCAGCCGCTTCGATGCGCGGACGGGCCAGTCGGGCAACATCACCCCCTTTCCCGTCCCCAACTACGGCGAGCGCCAGACCACCACCGAGCATCACTTCGTCTGGGTGACGCCGATCGCCGTCTCCCGCGCCGGGCCGACGACGCTCTATCTGGGCGGCGAGGTGGTGTTCGCCTCCGCCGACCGGGGCGACCACTGGACCATCATCAGCCCGAACCTGACCGGCAAGCAGGCCGGGGCCAAAGGTTGCGAGGGCGATGTCGCGGTGGCCGACGCCAAGGCCTGCGGCTATGGCGGCATCTGGAGCCTGGCCCCCTCGCCGCGCCACGCCGGGGAGCTTTGGGTGGGAACCGACAGCGGCCTGATCCAGCTCACCCGCGACGGCGGGGCGCACTGGGCGAACGTCACCCCGCCCGCCGTGCCGGAATGGGCCAAGGTTTCCGCCATCGACGTCTCGCCGCTCGCCGACGGCGCCGCCTACGCCGCGATCGACAACCACCGCCAGGCGGACCTGCAGCCCAAGACCCTGGCGACGCGGGACTATGGCGCGACCTGGCGGGACGCCACCGGCGACCTGCCCAAGGATCATTTCGTCAGCGTGGTGCGGGCCGACCCGGTTCGCGCGGGCCTGCTCTACGCGGGGACGGAGGTCGGCGTGTTCGTCTCCTTCGACGATGGGGCCCACTGGGCGCCGCTGCAAGCAAACCTGCCCACCGCCTGGGTGAGAGACCTGCTGATCCATGGCGACGACCTGATCGCGGCGACCCAGGGGCGGGCGATCTGGGTGATGAGCGACCTGACCCTCCTGCGCCAGGCCGACGCGGCGGTCGCGCGGCGGGCGACGCACCTCTTCGCTCCCGCGCCGGCCCTGCGCGTCCGGGCCAACAACAATCGCGACACGCCCCTGCCGCCGGAGGAGCCGGCCGGCCAGAACCCGCCGGCCGGGGCGATCATCGACTATTGGCTCGCCGCGCCGGCCAAGGGGCCTCTCACCCTGGAGATCCGCGATGCCTCCGGCGCCCTGGTGCGGCGCCTGACCAGCGAGCCGGAGGCCCGCCCCGACGCCGAGACCTATTTCGCCAAGAGCTGGATCAACCCTCCGGCCCCGCTTTCCCGCGCGGCGGGCATGCACCGGGCGGTGTGGGACCTGCACTGCGAGCGTCCCGCCACCATCCAGTACAGCTATTCCATCGCCACCGTGGCGGGGGCCGAGACGCCGATCACGCCGGAGGGGCCTTATGCGCCGCCCGGGGTCTATTCGGTGACCCTGGCCGCGGACGGCAAGACGCAGCGGGCCGAGCTCACGCTTCTCCAGGACCCGCGCACCCATGTGGCCGCGGCCGATTTCCAGGCGACCCTGGCCCTGTCGCGCCAGATCGGCGCGAGCCTCGCCACCGCCCGGCGCGGATACGCCGAGACGGCCGCCGCCCTGGACCAGCTGACGGCGGCGCGGCCCGCCGGCGATCTCGCCGGCCGGGTGAAGAGCCTGGCGGATCGGCTAAAGCCGCCCAAGACAGGGCCCGGCTTCCTCGCCGCCAGCGCCGTCCTGGCCGGCATCGAGACCGACCTCGAAGCGGCCGACCGCGCCCCCACCGAGCCCCAACGCTCGACCGCCGCGCGCGCGCAGGCCCAGATCGAGACGCTGTGGGCCGCCTGGGCCGCCCTGCGCGATGGTGAACTCGCCGGGGTCAACGCCGCCCTCGCCGCCGCCGGCCAAAAGCCCGTGGTCATCCCGCCACCGGACAAGCTGGTCGTGAAACCCCCGGCGGGCGGGGTTGAGTTGCCGTGAGGGGCTGGGGGTAGCCTGACATAGCGCGCGGCCCCGGGCGCAAGGCGGCGGGCGCGACGCCGAAGGACAGATCGATCCCTACCGCCCCGCCACGCAGCTCAGATCGCGCCCGTGGAGCCGGCAGGTGGCCGCCACGGCGTCGGTCAGGTCGTGGAAGGCGCCGACCCAGTCCTTCCCCTGCCTGTCGAAGACGAAGTAGCCGAAACGGCCCATGGTGAAGGCCCGCGCCGCCAGGCCGTCGATCTTGACCTGGCCGGTCGCCGGCGGCGGGACATCGTTGGAACTCATCAGATCGCCGCCGGTCCCGACGACGAGCTGAGCCGGGCGGTTCTCGCCGAAGCCCAGGGCGGTGAAATTGTGGACATGGCCGGAGAGGATCAACGCGATCCCCGCCAGGTCGCGCTCCCTTACCGCCGCGCGCTCGGTGGCGTTGACGACGCCGTCGCTCAGGATGTCGCCAAAGCGGATGGCGTCCCAGATCGGGCGGTGGGTGACGATCCAGGCCGGCTCCCGCCGGTCCCGCCCGGCGACCGCGTTCAGCCCCCCGGCGAAGGCGGCCGTGGCGCCGGCGAGCGCCAATATGACGTTGGTGTCCGCGCTGTCCACGACGAAGAGCTTGAGGCCCCCCAGATCGACCGCGAAGGTGTCGCTTCGCGCCGGGCAGGCCTTGGGCCTCGCCGCCGCGTCGAGCAGGCGAAACCAGCCCGCCCCGCCACGTTTGCAGTCCTCATGGTTCCCGCGCGCGAACACCCATGGCGCGGCGGCGAGGAGGGGCTGGGCGGGATCGAAGAGTTCGGCCTTCCAGGTCGCCCAGCGATCACCGAACGGGCTGCCGGCGCAGGCCGCCTCGCGGGCCGGGCAGGGCGTCTCTCGGTAGTAGTAGTCCCCCACGTGGATGACCAGATCGGGCCTTCGCGCCGCCGCCAGGGCCGCGACCCGGGCGAAGGGCCAGCCGGTCGGGTCGTTGCAGTGCTGGACCGCCGCGCCCTTCAGCCGGCAGCCGGAATCGCCCAGGATCACCAGCCGGCTGGGGCGGGGCTTGGGGACGGGAAGGATTGCGCCGGCGGCGATCACATGCCGGGCGCCCTTTGGCAGGAGCGCGCCGCAGACGCGATTGGCGAAGGCGCCGTTGGGCGCCGCCCGCTCGGTCATCCGGCGCGCGCGGCCATCCACGACGAGGGCCGGGCAGGCCGCCTCGGTGGTGACCACCCGCGCCTCGACCCCGCGCCCGGTCATCTCCACCCAGGCCGCCGGTCCGGCGCGCGCGGGCGGGGAAACCAGCGCCAGCCACAGCAAGGCGATGATCGCGGCCTTCATGCCGGGCTCCTCGAGGCGGATCGCGAAACCATGTACACCCCTCTGGTCAGCGTCCGCGAGGCTGCGCCCCGTGCCACACGCGGATGATTTCCACGTCCGCCGGGCTGATCCGATAGACAATCACATAGGGCCAAATGGTTGTTATCTCGCGTGTGCCGGCGACCAAGCCCGGCCGTCCCCGTTCCGGGAGATATTCGAGCCGGTCACAGGCGGCGACAAGCTGAACCGCGATGCGCGAAGCCGCCGCTGGATTTCGGTCTCCGATGTAGGCTCGGATGGCCGCAAGGTCCGCTAGGGCCTCCGGCGAAAAGACTACGGGCATTCCGGCGGAGGAAGCTCTTTCTCGGTCCCCCAAGACAGAAGCCATCGCCGTACAGCCTCGTAAGGTACGTTGCGGCCCGCATCGAGCGATTGGACGCCGGCTTCCACGGCGCCCGAAAGGGCGGCGTCCTCTTCATTCGGTACGGGTGCAATCTTCGGCTCGGCCATGAGTGAGGCTACCACCGTCCGAAGAGACGAGCGAGTATCTTCGTGGATGGCCACCCAGACCTTGGCGCGCCGATGGCGCCTACCTCTTCGACCTGGGGTCTTTCGGATCGCCGCCCCGCCTCCTATTTGACCGGTGCGCGCCAGCGGGGTATGGGCGCGACGTGGTCGGGGCGACGCTTGGGGAGCGGCGCGACGGGCCATTTTCCCTCGCCGGAGATCCATGGGACTATGAGACGCCTCTCGATAACGCTCGCCGCCGCGATCCTGCTGGGCCTCGCCGTCCAGCCGGCGCGCGCCGCGCTGATCGAGGTGGCGGTGACCGGGGTCAGCGATGCCAGGGGCCACATCCGCGTCAACATCTGCACTCAGGACACCTTCCTCACCCCGACCTGCCCCTACCAGGGCGAGGCCCAGGCGATGGTGGGCGCCACCGTGGTCAAGATCGCCGGCGTGCCCCCGGGACAGTATGCGGCCCAGGTCTTCCACGACGAAACCGACCAGGGGGTGGTCCATCAGAACCTGCTGGGCATCCCAAGGGAAGGGATCGGGTTTTCCAACGACGCGCCCCTCCACCTGCGCGGCCCACGTTTCAACGACGCCGCGTTCCAGGTGCGTCAGGGCGTCGAGAGGATAACCCTGAAGCTGCGCCACCTGTTGGGCGTCAGGCGCCAGGCGCCGCTCTGACCGCCCCCGCCCCGCGCGCCGCCAAGGCGTAGAGGATCGCGCCGGCGCCGATCAGGACGCCCGAGGAAACCACCAGCTTGACCACCGCCGCCAGCTTGTCCGCCGCGTCCGGGCTGGGGACGAGGGTGCAGGCGATCGCGCTCAGGGTCGCCGTCAGGCCCACCCCGCCGATCAGCCGCGCCGCGCAGGCGCCGCCGGGCGGGACCCAGGCGCCCGGCCCCGGTTCACGCCCCTGAACCTTCAGATAGACCACGAACAGAAAGGCGAAGGGCAGGGTGTAGGACAGCACGCTCATGGAGACCAGGAAGTCATAGGCCGCCTTGATGCTCGCCCCGGCCTGGCTCAGCAGCGCCAGCCCCATGACCGCCAGGGTCTGGACGCCGATGGCGACGACCGGCGCGCCTGTCCTTTGGTTGCGCCGCGCGAAGGCCGCCGGAAAATAGTGATCGACGCCGATCACGAAGGGCAGGCGGGCGGCCACGCCGAACCAGGCGCTGTAGCTGCCCAGGAGCGACAGGGCGAGCAGGAGGAGCGCGGCGGGGGCCGCCGCCCCCAGGCCCAGGCGCCCAAGGCTCAGGCGCAGGGCGTCGGGCAGGCCCGACAGCCGCGAGGCTTCCTCGGGCCTCAGGATCGCCAGCATGGCCAGGGTGCCCAGCATATAGGCCGCCGCCAGCACCACCCCCACCACCGCCAGGACGCGCAGGATCTGGGGCGTGCCGCCTTTGACGTCCCCCTTCAGGAACGCCAGGGCCTCGGGTCCGCCGAACGCGAAGACCATGGTCGCCCACAGGGCGGCGCCGTTGGCGTCGAGAGGCGGGGCGAAGGAGGCCTTGGCGAAATCGGTGGCCGGCCCGTGACGGAGGGCCAGGGCCGCGCCGGCGACCGCCAGGATCGCCAGGAGGCCGCAGGACGCCGCCGCGCCGAAGTTCGCCAGCCACTTGCCGGCGCCCAGGCCCGCCAGGTGCAGGCCGCCGATGGCCGCGGCCAGCCCGATGGCCAAGCCGGAGAAGATCAGCGGGTCTTTGAGAAGAGGCGCGGCGCCCGGCCCGACCGCGCCCGCCAGCACGTTGACGATGAAATACAGCGTTGCCGAAAAGAACGGCAGGTTGCACGTCCAATAGAGCCAGCCGCAAAGGAATCCCGCGAAGGGACCCAGGGTCTCGCGGGTCCAGGAATAGAGGCCGCCCTCGCCGGCGAACCGGCTGGTCAGCTCCGCCGTGGCGATCACCAGCGGGGCCATGAAGCCGATCATGGCAACCGCCCATAGCGGTACGGACGCCGGGCCGGCCGCGGCGGCGGCGGCGACCCAGCGGATCGACAGGGTCATGGCGACGGCGTAGAGCCCCAGATCCCAGGCGCGCAGCGGCCGCGCGCTCATAGCTCGTCCGTGATGTGCGGCCCGGTGCGCCACGCGCCGTCCAGCCAGGCGACGATCTCGCGGGCCCCGGGATGATCGAAGCTGGCGTACCGCGCGCGCAACCGCGCCACCCGCTCGCCCAGGCGGTCCAGGCCGGTGTCCTGGAGCAGGGAAAGATGCCCCCGCACGATCCTCGCCAGATCGGCGCCCAGCACCTGGTCGGCGGCGCGCGCGAAGGCGGCCCCGTATTCATATCCGTCGCCCAGGCGATAGCTTTCGGCGAGGGTCAAGGCGGGGATGCGCGTCAAGACCGGCTGCAAGGCCGGGTTGACGGCATGGGCCGCGATATGTCCGGCCAGGGACGCCGGGCGTCCTGTGAAGGCCCGCAAATGGAGCGATTGGGACATGACCGGCCCGTCGTTGACCGGGTAGTTGTCCCAGATGAATGGTTTTCGACGCAGCTGGCCGGCGATGCGGTCCAGATGACCCGGCCGGTATTCGCGCGAGCAGACTTCCTCGCCGGTCCAGAAAATATCGATGCCGGGATCGAGCCCCGCGCCCAGGTCCTCCAGATAGCGCTTCGGCCGGCGCCCGAAGACCCGGTCGAGCACCGGATCGTCGCTGTAGTAGGTTGGGCAGAGGATGATCCGAGACGCGGCCGTGCGCTCGGCGATCCAGTGGGCGATGGCGATCTGGTCCCGCGCCAGGTCCGGCAGGTCGCCACGCATGTCGTCGAACAGCACCGCCAGATCCTGGGCGCCGATCGCGTCCAGGTCGGCGAGCTTTCGCGCCAGGGCGCCCTTGGCCTCGGTGTCGAACGATCGGTAGATTTCGAATGGGCTCAAGCCCACGCCGAAGCGGACGCCGTGGCGCGCGCAACGCTCCGCCATCGCCCGCAGCCCGTCCCGGGTTTCCGCCGGGAAATCTTCCCGCCAGCGGCGGCGCAGGAATGGGTCGGCCTTGGGCGCGTAGAGATAGAAGCGATAGCCATGCGGCGCCAGGAAGGCCATGGTGTCGCCGCGAGACTCCCAGGACCACCGCGTCCCGTAGTAGCCCTCGATCAGCCCGAGTTCGACGGCCTGCGTCACTTCGAAGCCAGCCAGGCGTCGATGGTCGCCAGGACCGGCGCGGCCGGCTGGTAGCCGCGCGTCACCATGTCGAAGGTCCCATCGGGATTGGGGCCGACGATCAGGGTCGGGAACCCGCGCACGCCGGCGTTCTGGGACGTCGCATAGTCGCCCCACGCCTCCTGCTTTACCGCCTCCGCCGCCAAGTCCGACTCGAAGCGCGCGCGATCCAGGCCGAGGCGCGCCGCCAGATCAGTAAGGACGCCGGCGTCGGTGACGTCACGGTTGTTGGCGTAGAAGGCCGCCTGGGCGGCGCGGAGGTAGGGCAGGGCGAGGCGGGGATCCTGGCGCCGGGCCGCCACCACGGCCCGGCATGCGGGATCGGTGTCGTAGACGAAGCCGTCGCGGCCCAGGAAGGCGTGATCGAAGGGCTGGCCGGAGGCTTCGTGGACGTGCGTCCAGTGGGTGGCCAATTCGGCCCTCGCCGCCGGCGTCATCGGCTGCGTGGTCCCGGGACGCAGGCCGCCCAAAATGAGCCGCACCGGCAAGGCGGCGCCGTACCGCGGCTCCACGGCTTCGATCACCGGCGCGAAACCCCAGCACCAGGAACACATCGGGTCGGCGAAATAGATCAGGCGCGGGCCGTCCATCCGCGATTCTTCAATTCCGCCAGGTTTCAAGCGCCGGCCCCAGCGCTTCCCTGAGCGAGTCAAGCCACGGCTCGAAGTTGCGCCATTGGTCCAGGCCTTCGCGGAAGATCGGTGTCCGGACCTGCTCCGAGCTGGCAGTCCTCACCGCCCGTTCATTCTCGTGGAACCGGAGGCAGGCGGGCTCGAAGGGCAACCCACAGTAGGAGAGCAGGGCGCGAACGACCGCCTCGGTATCCTCGACGGTGTCTTCATAGACGACCCGATGAATCCGACCCGGCGCCCCCCCAAAGAAATGGGCCAAGAGGTCGAAGTAGTCGCGAAAATATCCGACGATATCGGCGAAGTCGTAGGAAAAGGCCTGGCCGCGGGCGAAATGCTGTTTGAACACCGAGAAGCCGGTGGCCATGGGGTGGCGGCGCGCGTCGATGATCTTGGCGTGGGGCAGGATCAACCGGATCAGCCCGATATGCTGAAAGTTGTTGGGCATCTTGTCGATGAAGAACGGACGACCCAGCTTGCGCTGGATTCGGGTCCGCTCGATGAAGCCCTCGCCCAGCGCGGCGAGCTGGCCGGGGTCGAGATCGGCCAGGGTTTCCGGATAGCCGGCGCCGTCGCCCAGGCGCCCTAGCCCCAGGTCGCGCGCCATGGAGACGAGCTCGGGAAGTTCCATGGTGCCTTCCACCGCCGAGTGGCTCGCGAGGATCTGCTCGATCAGGGTCGAGCCCGCCCTCGGCAGACCGACGATGAAGATCGGCGCCGGATCGGGCGACCCGGCCCCGGCGCGGGCGGCGAAGAAGGACGGCGTGAACAGGGCGCGCGAGCGGTCCATCTGGGCGTGGGTCTGGTCGGCGTCGTAGCGCAGCTCGGCGCGGCGCAAGCGGGCGCCTTCGGCGTAGTGCTGGAAAGAGCCGGCGTAATCGGCGCGATCCTCCAGCGCCTTGCCCAGGGCGTAGTGGAGGTGGAAGCGGTCCTCGGCGGCGAGGCCCGGTAGCGCCAGCTGCCGGATCATGGCCTCCTCCTCGCCCGGGCCGAAGCGCTCGGTCTTGAGGTTGGCGAGGCTCCAATAGGTTTCGCCGAGCCCCGGCGCCATGGCCAGGCACCGCTGGTAGGCGGCCACCGCCTCGGCCCGCCGGCCGGCGGTCCTCAGGGCATGGCCGTAGCTGAGCCAGATTTTCGGCTGGTCGGGATGTCCGGCCAGGACCGCCTCATAGATGGCGATCGCCCTGGCGTATTCCCCGACCAGCCCCAGGGCGGCGGCCATCAGGCTGCGGTAGCTGGGGTCGCGGGGATCCTCCGCCAGCAGGCGTTCGATCTGCGGGATGGCCTCGGCGGCCTTCTGCTGGCGGTAGAGGACGATGGCGTAGTTGTGCCGCGCGCCGGTGAAGCTGGGCGCCAGTTCCAGGCAGCGGGCGAGCAAATTCTCCGCATCGGCGTAGCGGCCGAGCCGTGTGCCGGTCTCCGCCAGCATCCGGATCGCGGCCACGTCGGTGGGATGGTGCATGAGGTGACCGCGCAGCAGGCGCTCGGCCACCGCCATGCGGTCGTCGCACAGCGCCAGCGCCGCCTCTCTTAGGACCGGATCGTTGACCGAAGCGCGGATATGCTGGGCGTAGGCGCCGTCGGCCCCCTCCGCGTCTCCGCCCAAGGTCAACTGGTCGCCCAGCGCCCGCCACGCCTCGGGCATGTCCGGTTTGAGCGCCACCGCCCGCCGCAGCGCCGCGATCGCCTCGTCCGATTCGCCGAGCGCCGCGCAGGCCTGGCCCAGTTCGAAATGGACGCTCGCCGCCCCCGGCTGGGCCTCGGCCAGGGGCTTCAGAAGCCGGCGCGCGCCTTGCGGATCGCCGCCGAGGCGCCGGGCGGTCGCGGCGACGAAGGCGGCCCGCGGCTCCCCGGGCACAACCCGCAACACCTCCGCCGCCTGACGGGCGGCGAGGGCCGGGTTCGACATCAAGAGGCTCGTCGCCCGCTTGATGGCGTCGGAGAGCGAGCCGGTGGGCGCGTCGACCATGACCGGGGCCTTATCCGCCATCCTTGCGCCACGCGGCAAGGCGCGGGACGAGACGCAGGCGCCGACCTTCGAGCGCGGCGCGGGAAATCACCTCCCCCCGCTCGCCAAAGGTGGAGGAAAACGCGGCTCTCGCCTCGCGCGAGGCGGAACGGCGGCGGCCTAAAACTTCTCGCCGATGCGGATGCCGACGGTCAGCGGCATGATGGTGCTGACGTAGATGGCCGGGGCGACCTGCAAGGCGGGCGGGATGTCGAACTTCGGCTTCGGCGACGGCGACTGGCACAGGTCGCATTCTGAAAAGCGGTTGGTCTGCCCTCGCTCGTCGAAGGCGTTCTTCACGAACACCTCCACGGACGTCTTGCCGCGGTCGGCTCCAACCGCGAAGTCGGCGGCGGCGAAGCCCGGCATGACGCCCAGCGCGTCGATGTCGCCGGACCTCAACGCTGGGAACGTCCGGGTCTGGAACTCCACCGATGCCTGCGCATGGGCGTTCCAGCCCATCATGTCCCAGGCGTAGCGCGCCGTGACATTGCCCTTGAACCTGGGCGTGTAGGGCAGTTGCTGCCCCTTCGTAGCCAGGATCGGCAGGCCCGCGCAATTGGCGATCGGCTGACCTGAGGGTTCCACCCCGCAGAAATCGGCCGCCAGTACGGCGTGGTTGTAGGCGGCCCCGCCGGAAAGGGTGAGGTGCTCGGTCGCCCGCCAGTCGACGCTGGTCTCCGCGCCGAGGATCCTGGCCGACGGCGCGTTCTCGACGCCGGTGAGGCTGTTGGGCGGGAAGGTGACGGCGAACTGGAACTTGTCGTACTCTTCATCGTACAGGGCGCCGTTCCACCGCAGCGAGCGGCCAAACCAACTCGTCTTCCACCCCACTTCGTAGTTGGTCAGTGAGTCGGCGACGTAGTTTGGAATCTCGGGGATGCGGTTCACGCCCCCAGGCCGATAGCCAGTGGAATAGGTGAAATAGACGAGGCGATCGCCATCTATCCTGTACGTCACGTTGGCCTTATGGGTCTCGCCGGAGGCGGCGACCTCCTTGTTCAGGTTGACGCAGGGTGCGTTCCTGAAGGTTTGACCAGGAAAATCCGCGCAATGGAATTGCCCGGTGTGGGAGTAGAAAGTATCGTTAAAACCGGCGAATCCGTACAGGGTGTTGTCGTAGTGGTAGTATCGGATGCCTCCAGTCACGCTGAGTTTGTTGGTTATGTCGAATGTCGCCTCACCGAACGCCGCTTCGTCCCGGTCTATCCGATTCTGGTTGGTCAGCCAAAAGGTATTTGGCCATCCTGTCACGCTGATCGCGGGGTCTAGGCCCTGGATCTCGTAGTTCTGGATGATCCAGTGGGTCTGCCGTTCCTGGAACAGGCCGGCGATGAAGCGGAAGCGATCGCTCGCCGGCGAGGCGATGCGCAGTTCGTTGCTGCCCTTCTCGAAATAGTCGCGGCCGATGATCTCCTGCTGCGGATTCGGCAAAATAACTCCACGGCCGCGCGAGCACTTCCCTCTCGGGTCTATTGTTGAACACCAATACTTGGCGTATCCGCCCGTCTGGTCGTAGGCGACCGAATAGTCGGTGTAGTCGAACAGC
Organism: Caulobacterales bacterium; assembly: GCA_038323535.1. Taxonomy (GTDB): domain Bacteria; phylum Pseudomonadota; class Alphaproteobacteria; order Caulobacterales; family Caulobacteraceae; genus Acaudatibacter. The sequence continues at coordinate 42,953 of JBBQGZ010000002.1, read as the reverse complement.
GAGTTCACCAACCGATTGAAATAGCCGCCGGCGTAGGTCAGGTCATATCGGCCGATCTTGCCATTGATGGTCAGCCCCGCCTGCACCCAGCGGTCGTGATCGCTGTCGGGACCGAAGCGCTGCACCTGCAAGTCGCCCACCGACGGCTCAAAGGCGAACACCCCGCGCGCGCGTGTGTCCTGCGCGATCACCTGTGGCGTGACCGTCCAGTTGGCGCCGAGGTCGATCTTCAGCGCCGCGCGAGCGCCGAAGGTATCGACCGGATTGAAGTCTTTCTTCACGAAAGCGGCGTTGTCGATGATGGTGTTGGGGGTCGGATAGAACCTCTGGCCGAACACGTTGTCGATCCAGCCGGCGTCGTGTTCGTCGAAGGCGACGAGGCGGATGGCGGCGAAGGAGGTGATCGGGATGTTGACGAAGCCCTCGAGCACATAGCCCTCGGAGCCGTGATCGACGACGTTGCCCTGGACATCGAGGCCGCCGCTGAAGCCCGCTGTCGAGGGCTTGTTGGTGATGATCCGCAGGGTGCCGGCCTCGGAGCTGGCGCCGTACAGCGTGCCTTGCGGCCCGGGGATCACCTCGATGCGGGCGATGTCGTAGATATGGACATCGAGCGTGCCGCCGATGGTGGTGACCGGCAGCTCGTCCAGATAGGTGCCGACGCTGGGCTGCGGGCCGGAATGGTTGCCGTTGCCGCCGTCCGATATGCCGCGCATGTAGATGATCGAGGTGTTCGGCGGGCCGCCCTGATTGGCCTGCAGGCTGGGGACGAACTTCACATAGTCTTGGAAACTAGTGATGTTCAGCTCGTCGAGCTTCTTGGTGTCGATGGCCTGGATGCTGAGCGGCAGGCTCTGGATGTTCTCCGCGCGCTTGGAAGCGGTGACGATCAGCTCGCGGATTTCCGTCGCGCCCGCGGCGGACGCATCGGCCGCGCTCGCGGCCAGCGCCGGTGTTCCGCAGAGCGCCGTCGAGGCCAACAGCACCGCCAGGCCCGAGACCTGGACTCCCAAAGCGCGCGTCTTCATCGGTTCGCCCCCACGGCATCTGTGATCCTAGTTTCGGCAAGCTCTCCCCGACACGGCGCCGCCGTCAAGCACAACCTCCGCCGAGGGGCTTTCGCCGTGGCGTTTGGGGGCACAAAACGGCCGTGTGTGCCTTGTCCGCAACGGCCGCTCGCGCGCGCCGCGCGCCTATTCCCCGGCGAGGGTCGCCGTGGCGGGCCCGATCGCCCGCTCCACGGCCCTGTCGAGCCAGTCTCTGAACATCGCGATCCGCTTGTCTCGCGCATGTTCGGGCCGACAGACGAAATAGATCGTCTCCGATCGCCGGGTCGTTTGCGCGAAGGGCGCCACCAGAGTCTCGCCATACCCCGGGCGGCTCTCGATCAAGGGGTGCATGCCGAGCGCCACGCCCAACCCGTGTTCCGCCGCGTCGAGCGCGGCGCTCACGTTTTCGACCCAGATTTCTCCCGAGGAGGACGAGGTCTCCTGTCCCATCTCCACAAGCCAGGACTTCCATGCATTCCGATGCCCCGCCACATGGATCAGCTTGTAGCCCGGCAGATCCCGCGGGGCGCGCAGGCCGCGCGCGACCAGGGCGGGCGAAGCCACCGGCGATTGCCGGACTTCCAGCAGGGGTTCGAGCCTGAGGCCGGACGATTGTTCCCGCCCATAGCGCACGGCGACGTCGATCCCGCCGCCGGCGAAATCGGCATATTCGCCGGTCGCCTCGATTCGAAGAGTCACCGCGGGGTGGCGGCGCTCGAAATCGGCCAGCTGCGGCAGGAGCACCGCCTGGGCGAAGTACGGCATGGCGCTCAGCCGCAGGTCCCTAGGCGCGCCGTGCGCGTAGCGCAGCATCTCGCGACTGGCTTCGTCCAGGAGCAAGAGACCGGAAGTCACCGATTTCAGATAGCGATCACCTTTCGCCGTGAGGGTCACGGACCTTCCCTCGCGGGTGAACAGCCTGACCCCGAAATAGTCCTCCAGCCCGCGGATCTGATGGCTGACCGCCGAGGGGCTGAGCGCCAGGTCGTGCGCCGCGCGTCGGAAGCTGAGATGCGCCGCGGCCCGTTCGAAAGCCTGGAGGGCCGCGAGCGGCGGCGTCGCGCGGAGCGGCAAGCCCTTGGTGGGAAACGGGGCCGTGGAAATCATATCGCCAGATCGCCTTGTCGGTGAGCCCGCGCCGCGGCCCGCGCACAAGCTAGACCGCGACCGACCACAATATGGCGCCGGAGAATTTCCATGGCGCTGGAGAATTTCTCTCGCCGAGACGGCCACCTCTACCCCTGCAAGGCCGAGCCGAACGGTATCTCGCGATACCGCGTCGCTCGCAGCGGGTGCGGCAAATTCACCCAAACGTCCCAGCCCCCGCGGAACCTCGATGACCGTCTATATTGTCGCTCAGATCTCGATCCACGATGAGGAGCGATACGGTCGCTACATGGCCGGTTTCATGCCGATCCTCGTCAATCACGGCGGCCGGTTGCTGGCGGCCGACGAAGAGCCCGAACCCCTTCAGGGCGAATGGGGTCGGGACAAGTTCGTGCTGATGCGGTTCCCCGATCGCGAGGCCGCCCAGACGTGGATGAACTCAGCCGAGTACCAGGAGATCTCCAAGGACCGTCTCACCGCGACTACCGGGACCGTGCTCATGGTCCACGGCTTCGAACCGCGCGCCGCCGTGGCGGAATGAGTGGGCAAGTTGACCTGACCCTGCTCTAACGGTCCGCGCCGCCGCGGCCGACAATCAGATAGTCGCCCTCGATCATGTCGATCACCCCGGCCTTGCGCAGGCGCGCCAGGCTACGGGTCACGGTGACACGCGAGAGGCCGGTCATGGCCGCCATGACTTCGTGCGTGAGGCTCGTTCGGATGCGTCGGCCACGGGGGTGGGCTTCGCCGGCCTGCCGATCCAGCCGCGCGAAGAGTTCGACCAGCCGCTCCGACGGGCTTCGGCCGGCCAGGGCGCCGAAGCGGTCCAGAAGCCGGCGGTATTTCACGCTGATCACCCGGGCGATGCAGAGGGCGAATTCCGGATCCTCCGCGAACAGCCTCAGCATGAGCGCGCGATCGAACAGCACCAGGCGTGAGGGCTCGAGCGCGACGATCTCGACCGCGGAGGGCTCGCCATGCAGGCAAGGCCCTTCCCCGCAGATGGAGCCGGGGCCGATCCGCTCGACGATGGCGTGCTGTCCGTCCTTCCGCAGCAGGGTCGACTGCAAGAGGCCCGCCTCGACATAGGCGAAGGCCTTCGCCCGCGCGCCCGGCCTGAGCAGGGCCGCGCCCGCGACCAAGGTGCGCCGCTCGCCAAGCTCCAGGCGTTTCCGCACCGCGGCCAGCAGATCGTCCGCCATATGGCCCGTGGCGCGGCTCGTGGTCCTGGCCTGCCGTTTGTTGGGCATCGGCGTAGGAGGCAGCGCGGCGCCTTCGGGTCAAGAGGCCGAGACCTATTCCTGGTATCTAGGCGGCGGCGCCCGGCCCCGCCTCTACCGCGGAAGAGGCAAGGCGCCGACCATGGACGCCGATGTCCGCCGATGTGTCCTTTTGACGGGCAACCCGGCTTCTGATCGGTTGGCAATCCGAAGCCCCGCAACAATGTTGCTCCGTCGCTTCCGGCCCCGCTCTTCTAGGCCAACTCCGAAGTCTGGGCGACCGCGCGGCCCCACGCATCAGGCGGCGGTTGCGGTCGCCTGGTCCAGTGCGCGGCATGCCGAGCGCAACCAACGGATAAACGCCCTGATCTTCGGGTCGGCGTCGGATTCGGGTCGCCTCGCGAGCCAGTAGCGTGCGCGCGGACCCGTGATCCCCGGAAAGGCAGGCGCCACGCGCCGCCCGTACTCGGGCCAGAGGTGGATCAGCGGGTCGATGGCCAGGGCCATGCCAAGACCCTGCTCGGCGGCGTGCAGCGTCGCGGGAGCGCTGTCGAACCACAGGTCGGCGCTCTCGTCCGTGCGGTCAACGCCCTGGGCGGTGAGCCAAGTCCGCCATGCCTTCGGCTGCGCTAAATCATGAATGAGACGCGCGTTCATCACGTCAGCCGGCCTTTGGATATGGTGCTCTTCCAAGAATGCCGGGTTCGCGACCGGCAACCCCGAGATTCGCAAAAGTTCGGCGCATCTGAGGCCCGGCCATCGCCCATCTCCGACGCGAATTGCGATATCGACGTCGTCGCGGTCGAAATCGACAAAGGTGGGCGTCGCCTCGATGCGCACGTCGTAGCCTGGCCAGCGCTCAGAGAACTTAGCCAGGTTCGGGATCAAGACGGTCTGGCTGAAGAGAGCCAGCGCGCTCACACGGATCTGGCGAGCCCGCGCGCCGCCGCGAACGACGGCGGCGCCGCGTGTGAACGCCATGAAGCCCTGGCGAACATGTGGCGCGAGGCGAGCGCCGGCTTCGCTCAGCACCACGGCGCGGCCCTGTCGGCGGAACAGAACCGAGCCTAGTTGATGCTCCAGGGATTTGATCTGATGGCTCACCGCGGATGGCGTGAGCCCCATGGCTTGCGCCGCCGCCCTGAAACTGCCCAGACGCGCGGCGGCGTCAAACGCACGCAAACCCGTCAGGGGCAGGTTGGTCCGGCCCCTCTCGATAGATGAATCCAATTCATGCACGCGGCGCAGCTTTCGTTTTCTCGCAGCGCCGTTTCATAGCATGTCTTCGCAGATCAAATCAGAACCAGGGCCGATCGTAGATGCCGGCGACCTCTCTCTTTACGCTTCTTCCGGATGGCGGCTGGGCGCCGGATCCCCTGGCTCGCGGGCCCTTCGAGGGCCTTCAGGGCGGCGCGGTCGCGGCCCTGATGTGCGCGGCCATCGAGGCCGACTCCGAGGGCTTCGTGGCGAGCGTGACGACGCATTTTCTGAGGGCGGCGCCCCTCGCGCCCCTCATGGTCACGGTGAAACCGCTTCGCGAAGGGCGGCGCGTCAGCGTGATCGACGCCACCTTGTCGGGGGCGGAGGGCCTCCTCGCGGTCCAACGCGCGACCCTCGTTCGCGAGCAGGATGCGGGCGCCTTGCCGACGCCACCGAAGGCGCCGGTGTCTCCTGATGAATTCCCGTTGCAATCGCGACCGTCGCCCCATGGCTTGCCCTGGCTGATGGACGCCATGGAGATGCGGCTGAGCCCTTCGGGCGTGACCTGGTGCCGGCCGAGGATCCCAGTCGTGGACCGGGCTGGGCCGATGGCGAGCGTCTTGCCGGCCGCCGATTGGGCGCATGGGCTTGCCCCGCCCCTGGGCGCCGCGGTCCGACCCCAGGGCGTCGCCATTCCCAACCCCGATGTGACCGTGCATCTCTTCCGGCGCCCGGCGGGCGCCTGGATCGGCGTCGAACCGGCCAGCGCCTGGTCACACGCGGCCATCGGCGCCGGCTGGGGCGCGCTCTACGACGTGGGCGGCCTGAACGGTCGCGTCGCCATGTCGATCGCGGTCTCAGCGATGAAGGAACCAAGGCCTTGAGGCAGCTCACCTACGTCTCCCCGCGCGTTCTGGAATGGCGCGATGTCCCCGAGCCGCGGTTCAAGCAGGACGGGGACGCTGTGGTTCGTCCGATGGCGGTGACCCGATGCGACCTCGACCTGTTCATCGCCAGCGGTGCGGTCGGTTTGCCGGGTCCGTTCGCGATCGGCCACGAGACCCTCGGCGAGGTGGTCGAAGTCGGGGAGTGCGTACGCAACGTGCGGCCTGGCGAGCACGTGATCGTGCCGTTCCAAATCAGCTGCGGCGCATGCGGCCGCTGTCGAGCCGGCTTTACCGGCCTGTGCGAGGCCGTCCCCTACCGATCGTCCTATGGCATGGCCCCGCTTTCGGGCGTCGATTATGGCTGCGGTCTCTCGGACCTTCTGCGTGTGCCCTTCGCCGATCACATGCTGGTGCACGCGCCGGCGGGCCTCGAACCCGAGGCGCTCGCCGGCGTCGCCGACAACGTGACGGCCGCGCTCGCGTTCGTGGCGGAACCGCTGCGCCTGCGGCCGGGCTCACCAATCCTCGTCGTCGGCGGCCAGGGCAAGGGCGTCGGCCTGCACATTGTTCAATGCGCGCTCGCGCTCGGCGCGGACAGGGTCGTCTATGTCGATCAGGATCGAGGGAGCCTCGCGTTGGCCGAGCGTGTCGGCGGCGAACCGGTGGAGTTGGCGCTGGATCCCGAGACGCCACCGATCGGACAGTTTCCATTCACCATCGATGCGAGCGGCTACGTCGAAGGACTCGCCTTCGCCATCCGGTGCACCGACCATGAAGGGCTCTGCCAGCGCACCTACGGCGACTTCAAGCCCGCCACGGACGTGCCGCTTCGCGACATGTATGCGCGCAACATCACGCTGAAACTGGGACGCGTCCACGCGCGCGCCCACATGCCGGCCGCGCTGGACCTCATGCAGCGGGGGCGTCTCCACCCGGAGGACGTCATCACGCGCCGAGCCTCGTTCGATGACGCCGCCGAGGCCATGCTCGACCCCACCAACAAGGTCGTCTTCACCAGGTCATGACGCGCGCGAGCCTTCGATGAGGGGGAAGGCCCCACCGACGGCCTTGCGGACGCCGCCGCGCCGTCCCGTCTAGGATGTCGAGCCCGGGTCCGCCTGAAGGCGCCATGGCGGATTTAGCCGGTTCTCGCCGGCGCGATAGAGGAGCACGCGATTGCCGCCGGGATCGAACAACTCGGCCTCGCGCCAAAGCCAAGCCTTGTCCTCCGGTTCGCTTGCGAACACGAAGCCGGCGGCCTCGAGGGCCGCGACCCGCTCGTCGAGGTCGTCGCACTCGAAATAGACGGTCGTTCCGGCGCCGCTCGCCTCGCCCTGGTGAAGCGAGAACGTACTGTCGCCGTCCGGACATTGGAATCGCGCGTAACGGGGCCGCGCATCGACTATCGGAACAAGCCCAAGGCCTCGATAGAATTCCCAGCCGGCGTCCACGTTCGGCATCGTGACCGTGACTTGGTTCAACCGCATGGCGTCGCCCGCCGGTCGTCGCGAACCAGGGCGACGCCCGCGGCCATGAAGCCAAGACCGAAGAGGCTTCCGGCAATCAGCAAGCCCATCCCACTCGGCCAGAGGGGCCCGGTAAGTCCGACGGCCAGGGCGCCGATCCACAGCGCCGGCGCAAGCCTGGAGGGCGCGCGGTTCAGCAGAAACATCAGGCCGATGATCGCCATCCCCACCGACCATAGGCCGGCGCCGGTCGGATAGGCCCAGCTTCCGAGCGCCGCTTGGCTGCGCACCAGGCAGGCGCCGATCAGGCCGGCGCAGAAACCGGCCCGGCCGGGCCATCCCAACGCCCGCCAGTTTTGGCCGTAGAGGCCGACCAGGCCCAGCAGCAGGAACACGTCGATCACCAGATACGCCCCCTGCGCAAAGTGCTCTCCAAGCCGGGGCGCCAGGGGCGCGGCGAGCCTCAGGCTCCCGCCGGCGAAAGCGGCGAGGCCGGAGAGTCTGGACAGCGTGCACGGGCTCATCGGTCTTCACCTATCTTAGGGAGCATCTGGCCTTTGTCACGCCTGCGGCGGTCATCCCGACGATCCAGCTTGCTCCAGGTCGACCGCGGAGGCTGGGTGCACCGCCGGGGTTCCACGGTCCGCAACCGCGGCCAGCGCTGCCTCGACCGCGACAAGATCTTGCACGCCGAGCCCGACGAGCTTGGCTACGGTGATCTCGTGACCGTTTTTGCGCCGGCGGATGGTTCCGGCGACGACCGCGCCGAGTTCCCCGGTGATCGCCTCCGGTCCCATGACGCCCGCGCCAATGGCGTATCGAACGTCGCCGAGGCGTAGAGCAAGGTCGCGACTGTCCACGATGATGCGGTCCGCCCGCGCCAGCAGGTCGGGGCTCAGTTCGCACTTGACGGCGTCGTCGGCGCCCACGGCGGTGACGTGGAGTCCGGGACCCACCCAGTCCACATGCACCAGCGGCTCGCGGCTCGACGTCGCGGTGATCAGCACGTCGGCGCCCAGGACCGCCGCCGATGCATCCTGAACGATCTCCACTTGCAGGTCGGGTCGCCGCGCCGCAACCGCCGCCCGCAATTTGTCGACCCGACCCGCTGTTCGACCCCAAAGTCTCACCAATCCCAGCACCGGCAAGACGTGAGCGGCGGCGAGGATCTGAAGATAGGCCTGAACCCCCGACCCCATGACGCCCAGGACTCGGCTATCGGGCCGAGCGAGCAGGCTTGCGGCGAGCGAGCCCGCGGCGGCGGTTCGAACGTCGGACAGGTGATGGTCGTCACGCAAGAGCGCGCGAAGATCACCCGACTCGGCGTCGAACGCGGCGATCAGTCCGCCGGCTGACGGTCTGCCTCCCGCGGCCTTTGCCGCGAACCAAGTCCCGACCTTGACGGTGAAGAGTGGGTGGCCAGGGAGCCAAGCTGCCTTGACGTGCACATCGCCGTCGGCGCCCCGGGGCGCGAACAAGGCGACCGGCGCTTCGCCAAGGCCGCGACTGAAGGCCGCCAACGCCTCCGCCACCGGCTCGATCAATGACTCGAAGCCGACAAGGCGCCGCAAGGTATCGGGACCAACCAGCATACACCCGGCCAGGACCGCCTCGGTATCTTCAAAAAGCGGCATCGAACGAACCGCCTCAAACTCGTGAAGGAAGGATCAGCCGACCTTCGCCAACGAGCGCGACCTCGCCGGCGACGCGGACCGAGGTGATGTCCTCGCCCGACCCCACGGCGGTGATCCGCAAACGACTTGGACGGCCCGTGAACCGACCCTGGTTGAGGACCACTGTCTTGGACGCCGCGATACGCTCGTGCTTTCTGAGATAGGCCGCCACGCAGCCCGCGGCGGATCCAGTGGCGATGTCCTCCAGGCCTCCGACATGGTTCCAGTGACGGCCCTCCATTCGGTCGGCGTCCAGAACGTAGACGAACTGCGCGCCGAGCCGCTCCAAAAGGTCGCTGAAATCCTGGCGGGCGATACGCGCGCGGGTCAGAGCCGCCTCGTTCGCGAGAGGGACGAGGAGATAGCGCAGACCCGTCGACACGACCTCCGGCCGCAGACCTGGATCGAGATCGGCGGGGGTCAGGCCAAGTTGTTCGGCGATCGCAGCGTCGTACTCGCTGCCGACGGAGCGCAGAAACTCCGCTCGGCCCTGGTCCAATTCCGCATCGAAGTGGCCGACTTGGCGGCGCGTCTCGACCTCGACGGTCCTGGTGTTCAGGCGCACGCTCCAGCGCTCGCTCGGATTCGCCTCGGGCAAAAGGTGGTGCAGGATGCAGGCCGCTCCGATTACCGGGTGGCCAGCGAAATCGAGTTCCTCGAACAGGTCGAATACCCGGGCGCGCACGACTTTGGGGTTCTGAGTGGGCTCGAGGAAAATGGACTCGAAGTGCCGAAGCTCTTTTGTGATCGCGACCATCTGCTCCGCCGACAGCGCGCTGGCGTCCAGGAACACCGCCAGGCTGTTACCGCTGAACGGCGTGGGGCTGAACACGTCGACGTGGTGATATCCGATCCCGAGGGCGGTCATCTGATCACGCGAATTCGTCCGACGTGGCCATAGCTCGGGGTCGAGTTCATTGGTTCTCGAAATATGCCGGGATCAGCCATGGGTTCAGGCGGCGTGCATTCTTGGTGCGATCAGGCTGACCGGGGCGATGTGGCGCCACCCCGCGCCGGCTTCGAGGGCGCCGCCCCCGCCCGCGCCGAGCCCGGCCATGGCGGCGATGAACTGGTGGCTGGCCGCGGTGGACAGGGCGTGAGGCGGGGCTGCGCTCGCGCCGAAGCCGGCGTTGGTATCGACGATGCTGACGCCGCCGTGGCCATCGCTGCTGGCGACGAACGCCGAGCCGATATAGTCGCCGATCAGCGTGAGGTGGGCGGTGTGGGTCCCGTCGGTCACGGTCAGCACGCCGGATACCTTGTCGCCACTGAAGGTCGCCTCACCGGCGTTGACGAAGCCGATATCGGTGAGATCTAACGACGTTCCGCCGGTGAGGGAGAAACCCCTCACCTTGCCGGTATAGCTCTGCGATTGGGCCAGTTCGAGAACGCCGGTCGTCCCGGTGAAGTTGACGTTTTGCGTGAAGCTCGAGCCGAAGGCGAGGGTTGCGCCGGAGACGGTCGCCGAGCCGGCGCCGGTCACCGCCCCGTCGACGGTGAGGTTGCCGCCGGCCGCCTTCAGCGTTCCGGTGTTGTCGACCGCGCTGAAGATGAATCCGCCGCCCCGGCCGGTGGCCTCGATGATGCCGGCGTTGGTGATGGTGTTGGCCCCGGTGCCGATGATCAGGCGGACCGGGCCTTTGGCGTCGATGACGCCGGCGGCCTGGTTCACCAGGGTGAACGTCCCGATCTCGTCCTCGTCACCGATGAAGCCCGCCCCTGAAATCGTGTTGTCGACATTGGTCAGGGTGTCCCCCACCCCGCCCACGATGAGATTGCCGGCGTTTTCGCTCAAGGTCACCGCCCCGCCGCCTGTCAGGGTGAGGCCGCCCACGCCCACCACCAGGTCGGCGAAGTTGGCGAAGTTGGCCAGGTTGATCGAACCGGTGTTGGTCACCGCGCCGTGCAGGGTCAGGGTGGCGTTCGAGCCGATGGTGATCGCGCCATGGTTGGTCAGGGCGGTGGCCAGGTCGGCGGCGCCGGTGACGGTGGTCACCCCGCCGGTCGCCAGGGTCAGCGAGCCGCCCACCACGGCGCTGTTGCCCAGGCTAAGAACCCGGCCGGGGTCGAGCGTGCCGCCATTGGTATCGTCGATGGTCCCGTTCAGGGTAAGGCCGCCCAGACCGGTGATCGCGATCCGGCCGGTGTTGGCGATGGTCGCAAACTCAACGACGAGCCCGCCCGCGCCGGTGGATTCGATCAGGCCGGCGTTGGTCACCGTCAGGCCGAAGGAGCCGTCGATGACCAGGGCATTATTGGTCCCAGTGGCGTCGATGACCCCCTTGGCCCGGTTGACAATGCTCCCGAACAGGAAGCCGGCGCCGGAGATGGTGTTGTCGACGTTGATCAGGAATGGGGCGCTTGATCCTTTGACTCCGGAAATGAAGTTGTTCGAGCTGTCGCTCAGAGTGACATGGCCGCCGCCACGCAAGGTGGTGAAGGCGCTCAGGGACAACCTCGTGAGGTCGCCGCCGCTGTTCAGCTCGATCGTGCCTCTGTTTCTGAGTGTCCCGGCCGCCGCGAAGGTCGTGTTGTCGCCGATGAGGATGGTTCCGCGATTGGCCCCCGAACCGGTGCCGGCGCTGGCGGTGAACACGCCGCCGGTGATCGACAGGGTGGCCGCCCTGGCGGTCTGGATGCTGTTCACCGTCTCGCTGGTCGAGGCAGCGACCGTATAGTGTCCCACGCCCGACGCATCGAGAATGGCGTCGTCACCGGCCCCGGGGACGGTGTGGGCGGACCAGTCGGCCGCGGTATTGAAATCCGCGTCGACCCGGTTGGACCAATGAATCCGGCTCATGATGTCTTCCTTCGTGTGGGCGACCCGATGGTCCTTGACCATCGGTTGCACAGGACCGATTTGGACGGTCGCGGCGGGCGGTATAGTCCGATTGGATGGAAGCGATCGGTGAGATGTTCTCAACCTCGGAGAGCTTTTCGCGTCTGCGAGCCTCGTGGATCATTCAGACAACCCCACCCTGCCCCCGACTGGATTGGGGGCTTCGCCGTCTGTCCCTCCCCAGGTAGCTACGGGATTCACACAACAAAAACCTACTCATGAAATCAATAGCTTGAAGCAAGCCCCGCGCGGATCCTTCTCCCCTTGCGGGAGAAGGCGGCCCCCGAAGGGGGTCGGATGAGGGGTCGACGGGCCTAGCGGGTTAAGCTGTTGATATTGTTTGTTAATCTCCGTGCGACCCCTCATCCGTCGCCTCCGGCGACACCTTCTCCCGCAAGGGGAGAAGGGAACTCCGCGCGCCTTTTTGGAGAGATGTGTGAATACGGTAGTTTTACTGCGTCATAAGCGGCGTCTCTGGCCGCAGCAGGGATACGCGGCAGGCGCCGGGCGGCGCTATTTCCAGCCATTGGCGGCCGTCATCGGCAGATTGCCGCCGGCTTGGCCGAAGACATACCGCCACCCCTGCGGCGTCCGAATGTAGGTGTCGCTGAACCAGAGCCGGCGGTTGAGGGGTTGGCCGCCGTGCACACCCTTGAGCCACAGCCGCGCGGTGACCACGGCGGTGTCGCGGCCAAACAGCCGCACGGTTTGGGTTCCCTCGTCTTCGACCTGACGTTCCCACTCGATTTCCCGGGTTCGCGCCAACTGCATCAGGTCTTCGCCCGTACGCACCCGGCCGTCGCCGACGACCAGGATGTAGTCCGGGTGCAGGATTTTTCCCATCGCGTCAGCGTCATTTTGCTCGACCGCGGCCTGGAAGGCGGTGTCGAGGGCGGCGACGGTGCGTCGGTCGTCGCCAGGGCTTGCGACTGCTGGACCGGCGTTCAAGGCAACCATCGCGGCATAGAGTGAGTACAGGAGCGCACGTCGCATATCTTCCTCGTCTGGACCAATGACGAGGCTGAAGTAGCGAGGCCCCCGCGCGGTCGCTTGCACTTCCTTGCCAAAGTTCAACCGGCGACGCGCGAAGGGACGGCACCGTAGCGGCGGGCGAAACTGCGGCTGAAATGGCTGAGATTGTTGAACCCGCACGCGTAACACGTCTCTGTAACGCCACGCCCTTGCCGCAACATGGTGCACGCCGCCCGGAGGCGGGCCATGAGCCGGTAGCGGTGGGGCGGGAGCCCGACGAGCTCCGTGAAGACCCGGGTGAAATGAAACATGCTCATGCCGACGGAGCGGGCGAACTCGGAGACGCTGAGATCGTCCGCGAACTCGAAGTCCAATCGATCACGGATGTGATGGACCCGCTCGGCATACCAGGCGAATTTCTTCTCGCTGAACAGGGGGGCCGGCCCGCCGTCCGGCGTTTCGCGAAAGATCGTCGTCGCACAATATTCGGCGAGCATCGCCTCGCCGGTCTCGACCGCGCGCCGCAATCCCCAGCGCAGGTAGCCGAGCCGATTGCTGGCGGTCAGCACCGGGCGGTCCAGCTTCGACCAGCTCAGGGCGACATCGAACCGGTCGTCGTTGGCGGCCTTGTAGACGATGGACAGGCAGGTGTCGTTGAAGCCCTTGCCCTGAAAGCTGGCGCGGAAACGCATGCCAGGATGGCTCAGCATCACGTCGCCCGGCGCGACGCGCCAGCGCCCGTCCCCGACCTCAAGATCGAAGGTCCCGGCCTCGACGAAGCTCGCCCGGAACGCCCCGGCGACATCCTCGAAGGGCTGGTCTTCGTGCTCAACCGGATGATCGAAGCGGTAGACGCTGAGTTCCGGGGAACTCCAGAGAGGGATGATCCGCGCCATGCAACGCCAATTCTATGGGAGCGGCAGCCCCGGGGACAGCTTGGCCAGAATTCCTCGTCCTGGAACAGCGCCTCGGACATGAACCGGCGCCTACCTTCGCACCGGCTCCACGCTCTTGCGCACCGGCGGCAACATCAGTCCCGTGCAGTAAGCCTTGAGCCCCGCAGTCTGATTGGCTGGCATGGGCCCAGCACACACTGGCCGGTCCATCCACATACGCCTCGAAATGCGCTTCAGGCCCCTCCTAAGTTCCAGCCTCCTGGCGATCCAACACGAATCGCCACGGCTGAATCCTCCACACCCGCTCGTACAGGCGGCAAACTGACTCAGTAAGAGTAGCCCCAGGTAGGGGGGAGGTCAGCCCCTCACCCCCCCGCCTGGTTGATCTGGGCCTTGGCGACCGAGGCGCGGACGATGGGGATGTCCGCGTCGGCCAGGGGCCGCATCCATCGCTTGCGGGCCATGGCGGCGGCGATGTGCGGGGCGAGATCCTCGGCCTTGCGCACTTCGCGGGCCGCGGCCTCGGCCCAAAACGGCGGCGCCACCTCGGCGGCGAACAGCGTCAGGGATTGACAGATGTGGTCGTGGCGATTTTTGCCGGCCTGCTGGAGGAAGATCACCTGATCGACGCCGGCCTCCTGGAAGGCGGCCAGATGGCGGCGCATGTCGTCCGGCGTGCCGATCCCGGAGGCGCGTTCGCCGGCGATCTCGCTGGCCGGCGCCATCTCTTGGGTGCGCTCGCCGCGCCCGGCCAGATATTCGCCCCACAGGTTGGTGCGCCCAGGGACGGTGTCGCGCGCCACCAAGGCGTTCAGCGCATAGCCGAAGAATTCGAAGCCTTCCTGGCCGCGCGCGATGGCTTCCTCCCGATCGGCGTGGACGGAGAAGTTGGAGACCATGGCCAGGTTGGCGTTCACCGCGTGGCCGATGGGAACGCAATCCGCCGACTTGATGATGCCGTAATAGATATCCGCCCACACCTTGGCTTCCCCCGGATCGACGAAGGAAAAGGCCAGGGCCCCGACGCCTTTTGAGGCGGCGACGCGGATGGTGTCGCGGTTGGTGCAGGCCATCCACATCGGCGGATGGGGCTTTTGCACCGGCTTGGGCAGGACATTGCGGCAGGGCATCGAAAACGAAGCGCCCTCGAAGCCCGGATAGGGATCGAGGACCATCATACTGGCGATCTGTTCGGCCGCCTCCAGGCACATGGCCCGCTTCTCCTTGGCCGGGATGTGGAAACCGCCCAGCTCCAGGCGCGTGGCGCCCTCGCCGATGCCGAAATCCACCCGGCCGCGGGAGATGATGTCCAGGGTGGCCAGGCACTCGGCGGTGCGCGCCGGGTGGTTGTCGTTGGCGATCACCTGGCGGATGCCGTGGCCCAGGCGGATGCGCCGGGTGAGCGCCGCGGCGGCGGCGAGGAAGACCTCGGGGGCCGAGGAGTGGGAGTATTCGTCGAGGAAGTGATGCTCCACCTCCCAGGCGTGGTCGAAGCCCAGGGTGTCGGCCAGGACCACCTGCTCCAGGGCTTCATGGAACAGCCGCGCCTCGTCGCCCGGCCCCCAGGGCTTGGGCAGCTGGTGTTCATAGAAGACGCCGAATCTCATCGCCCGCTCACGCCTGCATGGCCCAGCCCTCCACCGCCATGGCCGCCTGGCGCAGGGCTTCGGAGCGGGTGGGGTGGGGATGGCAGGTGCGCGCCACGTCTTCGGAGGCGGCGGAAAATTCCATGGCCACGCAGTACTCGCCGATCATCTCGCCGACGTCGGGGCCGATCATGTGGACGCCGAGAATCCGATCGGTGGATGCGTCGGCCAGCACCTTCACGAACCCCTCGGCCTCGTGGTTGACCTTGGCCCGGGCATTGGCGGTGAAGGGGAACTTGCCGACCTTGTAGGCTGTGCCGTCGGCCTTCAGTTCCTCCTCGGTCCGGCCCACGCAGGCGACCTCGGGGAAGGTGTAGACCACATTGGGGATGACGCCATAGTTCACATGCCCGGCCTTGCCGGCGATGACCTCGATGCAGGCCACCGCCTCGTCCTCGGCCTTGTGCGCCAGCATCGGCCCATGGGTGACGTCGCCGATGGCCCACACGCCCGGCGCGGTGGTGGCGAAATGGTCCGTGAGGATGAAGCCCCGGCTGTCCGGGGCGACGCCGACGGTCTCCAGCCCCAGGCCCTCCGTATACGGGCTTCGCCCGATGGCCAGAAGGGCATGGTCGGCGGCGAGCGTCTCCGGCGCGCCGCCGGCCACCGGCTCGAGGGTGAGTTCGACCCTCTTGCCGTCGCTCCTGGCGGCGGTGACCTTCGAGCCCAGCTTGAAGACGATCCCCTGCTTGGCGAGGCTTCGCTGAAACGCCTTTGCGACCTCGGCGTCCAAGCCCGGGGTGATGCGATCCAGATACTCCACCACCGTGACCTTGGATCCCAGCCGGCGCCACACCGAGCCCAGCTCCAGGCCGATGATCCCGGCCCCGATGACGATCAGGCTGGCGGGGACTTCGCCGAGCGCCAGGGCGCCGGTGGAATCGAGGATCCGCTTCTGATCGACTTCGACGCCGGCCAGGGACGCGGGCCGCGAGCCGGTGGCGATCACGACGGCCTTGGCCTTCAAGGGGGTGACGGCGCCATCATCGCCGGTGACCTCGACCTGGCCGGGGCCGGCCAGGCGGCCCGATCCCTTGATCCAGTCGACCTTGTTCTTCTTGAACAGGAATTCGACGCCCTTGGTGAGCTGGCCCACCGAATCGGCCTTCTGCTTCATCATCACCGGCAGATTGAGCTTGGGTGCCACCTCGATGCCGAAGCCGGCGAAGCCCTCGCGCGCGAGCTCATAGAGTTCCGAGGCGTGGAGCAGGGCCTTGGAGGGGATGCAGCCGACGTTGAGGCAGGTTCCCCCCAGGGTCTCCCGCTTTTCGACGCAGGCGACCTTGAGCCCAAGCTGCCCGGCGCGGATGGCGCCGTTATAGCCGCCCGGCCCGCCCCCGATGATGACGACGTCGTATTCGGCCATTCACTGTTTCCCGCTCGGCGAAGATCACCCGCGGATATAGAGGTTTGCGAGCGGGCGGGTCAGGGCCTTTCGGCGGCCACGAAGAGATAGTCGCCCGCTCCGGCGTCGGCGGGCGCGTCGTAGCCCAGGGCGGCGAGCCAGGCGAAGAGGTCGGCGGGCGTGTCCCCGGCGCGGGCGAGGCAGGCGCCGTCCACCTCCAGGAAAAGCGCGGGCATGAAACGCCTCAAGGTTTGCTCGCCGCCCTTGAGGGCGCGCAGCTCCCACCCCTCGATGTCCGCCTTGATGAAGTCGAGCCGTTGGAGGCCACGTTCGGCGACGAAATCATCCAGCGTGGTCAAGGTGACGGCCTGGTCGATCGCGGGCCGGGACGCGCGCGCCGCTCCGACATGGGCAAGGCCAAAGCCGAGGGCGCCGCTCGCCTTGACCGGCGTACGCAGGGTGATTTTCCCCGGCGCGTCGGAGAGCCCCAGGGGCAGGAGAGTCACATTGCCGATGGCGTTGAGCTTGAGGGCGGGGACCATTAAGGAACGGGCATAGGCGGACGGCTCGAAGGCGAAGACGCGGCCCGCGGGGGCCATGCGCGCGAAGAGCTTGGAAAACTGGCCGGCGTGAGCTCCAATGTCGACTGCCACCGCGTCCTTGGGAATATGCGGGGCGAAGGTCGCGCGCAGCTCGGTATGATGCTGCCGGGTGACGGCCTTGAACAGATGAGCCAGCCACGAGGCCCGCTGGCGCGGCGTCAGGCGCATTGCCCGCCGCGAGAGTCCCCTTCCCCGGCTTCGCCGGTACTTCCCCCACGCCAACGGGAAGAGAGCGGAACTGTTTCTTCTCTCCTCCCGTTGGCGTGGGGGAGGGGGACCGCGAAGCGGTGGAGGGGGCCGGGGCCGCGCGCCGCTCGTCCCATCAGGGGATCTCAGATTTCCAGCAGCAGGCGTTGGGGGTCTTCGATGTGTTCCTTGACCTTGACCAGGAAGGTCACCGCGCCCTGGCCGTCGACCACCCGGTGATCGTAGGAGAGGGCCAGGTACATCATCGGGCGGATGGTGATCTGGCCGTCCAGGGCCACGGGCCGGTCCTGGATCTTGTGCATGCCCAGGATGCCCGACTGGGGGGCGTTGAGGATCGGAGTGGACATCAGGGAGCCATAGACCCCGCCGTTGGAGATGGTGAAGGTGCCGCCTTGAAGATCCTGCAGGGCCAGGGCGCCGTCCCGGGCCTTCCGGCCCAGGGCGGCGATTTCGCGCTCGATATCGGCCAGGCTCAGGGCGTCGGCGTCGCGCACCACCGGCACCACCAGGCCCCGCTCGGTCCCGACCGCGACGCCGATGTCGTAGTGGTTCTTGTAGATCAGATCCTGGCCTTCGATCTCGGCGTTGACCGTCGGCACGTCCTTCAGGGCCGCGACGCAGGCTTTCACGAAGAAGCCCATGAAGCCGAGCTTGACGTCATGGCGCTTTTCGAAGGCGTCCTTGTAGCGGCCGCGCAGGGCCATGATCGCGGTCATGTCCACCTCGTTGAAAGTGGTGAGCATGGCGGCGGTCGCCTGGGCTTCCTTCAGGCGCCTGGCGATGGTCTGGCGAAGCCGGGTCATGCGCACCCGCTCCTCGCGGGCGTGGACTTCGCGCGGCGGGGCCGGCGGCGGGATCTCGGCCGGCCTCGCCGCCCGCGCCTCCAGCGCGGCCAGGGCGTCGCCCTTGGTGATGCGGCCGTCCTTGCCGCCCCCGACGATCACGGCCGGATCGAGGCCCTGCTCGGCGACGATGCGTTGGACCGACGGCGCGAGCGGGAGCGTGGCGGCGTTGGCTGGCGCCGGCTTTGATGGCGCGGCCTGGGCCGCCGGCGCCGGCGCGGCGACCTTGCCCGCCGAAGCCCCGACCCGGCCGAGGCGTTGACCCGGGACGACCGTGGCCCCTTCCTCGGCGTCGATGGCGCTCAAGACCCCGGTCTCGGGCGCCGCGACCTCCAGGCTCACCTTGTCCGTCTCCAGTTCGACCAGGACCTCGTCGCGGGTCACCGCCTCGCCCGGCTTCTTGGCCCAACGGGCGACGGTCGCCTCGGTCACCGATTCGCCGAGCGCGGGGGTCATGATGTCGGTCATCCGCGGGTCATCCTTCAAGCGAACGCCTGAGCCAGGAACGCCTGGAGTTCCTTGGTGTGTCGGCTCATCAGGCCGGCGGCGGTGGAGGCGGAGGCGGGCCGGCCGACGTAGCGCGCGCGCTTGGCGGCGACGGCGAGCTTGGCGAGGGTCAGCTCCAGCCAGGGATCGACGAACATCCAGCCGCCCATGTTCTTGGGCTCCTCTTGGCACCAGACCAGCTCGGCGGCTTCGAAGCGGGCCAGTTCGGTGATCAGGGACTTCATCGGCCAGGGATAGAACTGCTCGAGGCGCATCAGATAGACATCATCGATGCCGCGCTTCTCGCGCTCCGCCAGCAGGTCGAAATAGACCTTGCCCGATGAGAGGACGATCCGGCGGATCGCCGCGTCGGGTTTCAAGCGGATCGTGGTCGTCTCGCCCCGTTCGGCATCGTCCCGCAGGACGCGGTGGAAGGACGAGCCCTCGGCCATGTCCGCCAGGCGCGACACCGCCTTCTTGTGCCGCAGCAGGGATTTGGGGGTCATCATGATCAGGGGCTTGCGGAACTCCCGCAGCATCTGGCGGCGCAGGATGTGGAAATAATTGGCCGGGGTGGTGCAGTTGGCCACCTGCATATTGTCTTCCGCGCAGAGCTGCAGAAAACGTTCCAGCCGGGCGGAGGAATGCTCCGGCCCCTGGCCCTCGTAGCCGTGGGGCAGCAGCATCGCCAGGCCCGACATGCGCAGCCACTTGCGCTCGCCCGAGGAGATGAACTGGTCGATGACCACCTGGGCGCCGTTGGCGAAGTCGCCGAACTGCGCCTCCCACAGGGTCAGGGTCTGGGGATCGGCCAGTGAGAAGCCGTATTCGAAGCCCAGCACCGCCTCTTCCGAAAGCGCCGAGTCCAGGACCTCGAAATGCGCCTGGCCGGGGCGCAGATTGGCCAGCGGCGTGTAGCGCTCCTCCGTGACTTGGTCGATGAGCTCGCAGTGGCGCTGGACGAAGGTGCCGCGCACCGTGTCCTGCCCCGACAGGCGCACCGGGCAGCCCTGGTCGAGCAGGCTCGCGAAGGCGAGGTGTTCGGCCGTCGCCCAGTCGATCCCCTCGCCCGCCTCGATGGCGGCGCGGCGGGCTTCGATCACCCGCCGCACCGTCTTGTGGACGTTCAACCGTTCCGGAAGGCTGGTGAATTTCAATCCCAGGTCGCGCAGCTTCTGCAGGGGTGTGGCGGTGTTTCCCCGCCGCTCGTCGCCATCGGGAAGGGCCAGGCCTGTCCACTTGCCGTCGAGCCAGTCGGCCTTGTCGGCCTCGTAGCTCTTGCCCGCCTCGAACTCGGCTTCCAAAAAGGCGTCGAACTCCGATTGCCAGCCGGCCACGTCCCGGGCCGTGGCCACCCCCTCGTCGACCAGGCGTTTGGCGTAGAGGTCGCGCGTGGACGGGTGGGCCTTGATCGCCTGGTACATCAGGGGCTGGGTCATGGTCGGGTCGTCGCCCTCGTTGTGACCGAAGCGGCGATAGCAGAACATGTCGATGACCACGTCCTTGGCGAACTGCTGGCGGTATTCGGTGGCCACCTTGGCGGCGAAGGTGACCGCTTCGGGATCGTCGCCGTTGGCGTGGAAGATCGGGGCCTCGACCATCAGGGCGCTGTCGGAGGGATAGGGGCTGGTGCGGCTGTAGCGCGGGCTGGTGGTGAAGCCGATCTGGTTGTTGACGATGAAATGGATCGCCCCGCCGGTCCGGTAGCCCTTGACGCCGGAGAGGTTGAAGCATTCGGCCACCACGCCCTGGCCGGCGAAGGCGGCGTCGCCGTGCATCAGCAAGGGCAGGACATGGCCGCGCCCCGAGGTCGGCGCCTCGCGCAGGTCGAAGGCCTGTTTCGCCCGCGCCTTGCCTAGGACCACCGGATTGACGATCTCCAGGTGGCTGGGGTTGGCGGTCAAGGACAGGTGGACGAGGTTGCCATCGAAATCCCGGTCCGACGACGCGCCCAGGTGGTATTTCACATCGCCCGAGCCCTCGATGTCGGTGGGCAGGGACGAGCCGCCCTGGAATTCGTGGAAGATCACCCGGTAGGGCTTGCCCATCACCGCGGCCAGCACATTGAGGCGCCCGCGATGGGGCATGCCGACGACGATGTCCTTCACCCCCAGGGCGCCGCCGCGTTTGATGATCTGTTCCATGGCCGGGACAGCCGCCTCGGCCCCGTCCAGGCCGAAGCGCTTGGCGCCGGGATAGCGTTTGGCCAGGAAGCGCTCGAAGCCCTCCGCCTCGATCAGCTTCTTGAGGATGGCGATCTTGCCTTCCGGGGTGAAGCTGATCTCCTTGTCGCGGCCCTCGATGCGCCGCTGCAGCCATGCCTTCTCGGCTGGATCGGAGATGTGCATATATTGCACGCCGATACTGCCGCAGTAGGTCCGCTTCAGCAGCGCGAGGATTTCGCGCAGAGTGGCGGTTTCCAGCCCCAGCACATAGTCGAGGAAGATCGGGCGGTCGAAGTCGCCTTCCGAGAAGCCGTACGCAGCCGGGTCCAGCTCGCTGGCGTCGCCCACCGTGACCGCCAGGCCCAGGGGGTCGAGGTTAGCCCTCAGATGCCCGCGGATACGATAGGCGCGGATCATCATCACCGCGCGCAGAGAATCGAGGGTGCGGGCGCGCACCTCGCCCTCGCTCGCCGCCGGCGACGCCCGGGCGATACCGCTTTCCAGCTTGGAGTCCAGCGCCGGCCACAGGCCGTCGATCGCCGAGAGCCAGTCCGGGCGGTCGGGCGCGACGGGCGCCGGGGCCCACGACGGCGCCTCGGCTCCCCGCCGCGAAGGTCGCGCATTCTCCGCGAGGGTGGCGAAGAAGGCGCCCCAGGAGGGATCGACCGAGGTCGGGTCGGCCGCCCACCGCGCGTACAGATCCTCCACGAAGCCAGCATTCCCGCCGTACAGGAAGGAAGTTTCGGCCAGAACCTCGTTCAGCCGCCCCGCGTCGTCCGCCATGATCCTCACTAGCCTCAAAAGGCCCGCGGCCGCCGCCGCCAGCCTCATATAGCGTCTCAGGCGTCCTTGAGCACCTGGGCCAGGGTCTCGCCCAGGGCGGCGGGAGAGGGCGCGACGCGGATTCCGGCCGCCTCAAGGGCGGCGATCTTATGGTCCGCGCCGCCCTTTCCTCCGGAAATGATCGCCCCGGCGTGGCCCATGCGGCGGCCCGGCGGGGCGGTGCGGCCGGCGATGAACCCGACCATCGGTTTTTTGACCGGCGAGGCGGCGATGAAGGCGGCGGCGTCCTCTTCCGCCGCGCCGCCGATCTCCCCGATCATGATGATCGACTCCGTCGCCGGGTCGGCCAGGAACATCCGGAGGATGTCGATGAAGTCGAGTCCCTTGACCGGGTCGCCGCCGATGCCCACGGCGGTCGATTGGCCCAAGCCGGCCCGGGTGGTCTGGAAGACCGCCTCATAGGTCAAGGTGCCCGAGCGCGACACCACGCCGACGGAGCCTTGCTTGAAGATATTCCCGGGCATGATGCCGATCTTGCACTCGCCGGGGGTGAGAACCCCCGGGCAATTGGGGCCGATCAGCCGCGAGGCCGACCCCGTCAGCGCCCGCTTGACCGTGATCATGTCCCTGACCGGAATTCCCTCGGTGATGCAGACGATGAGGGAAATCTCGGCGTCGATGGCCTCGAGGATGGCGTCGGCGGCGAAGGGCGGGGGAACATAGATGACGCTGGCGTCGGGCGCCGTGGCCTCCACCGCCTGGGCGACGGTGTCGAACACCGGCAGCCCCAGGTGCGTCGAACCGCCCTTGCCCGGCGAAGTTCCCCCGACCATCGCCGTGCCGTAGGCGATGGCCTGCTCGGTATGAAGGGTTCCCTGGGCGCCGGTCACGCCCTGGCAGATGACGCGGGTCTGCTTGCCGACAAGGATGGACATCAGGTCTCGCTCGAGGGGGAAGGTAAAAGGCGGCGGGGGCTATTTCTTGATCTTCAGGAGATCGAGGATCGTATCCTGGCCATCGGCGGAGACGGTCAGGATCTCCATGCCCGGGCCGGCGGCGGCGGCGTCGTAGTCGGGATTGGCCAGAGGCTTGCGCGCCCCGGCGGCGTCGGTGAACCGAAAAGTGACCTTGCGGGCGTCGGTGTCCTGCGGCGCGAAGCCGGCCCACGCCTCGGCGCGCCCGCGCAGGTCGGCGGCCTTGGCCCGGCCCACGCGCACGGTGCAGGCGCTGACCTGGATCGCCCCCTTCGCGCCGCGCCAGGCGAACAGGGTCAGGTCGGCGCCCCCGACCTCGGCGTCGCGGGAAATCCTGTCGGTCACCGCCACCCCCTCCATGGTGGCCGCCTTCACCTCCGTGGGCTTCCACTTGCCGGCGTCGGCCGCCGCCGCGACGGCCGGATAGTCGACATGGGTGTCGGCGCATACGGCCGCGAAAGCGTCGAAGGCTTGGCCAGCGTCGGGCGCCGCGGCGAGGGCGGGGGCGGCGATGAGGGCGAGGAACGCCGAGGCAAGGCAGGTCTTGACGATGATCACGCGCGTATCCTCAAATCTGGAAGATTTCGCCGGCACGGAGATTTGGAAAGAAAAACCAGCGGTAGCTCGCCCAGACCCTTAGGCGAAGCGGCGCCGATCGCAAAGCCGGGACCGCCCGCCCTCATGCCGCCGCCCGCACCGCGCGGACGATCTTTTCGGCCCCGTCGGCCAGGTCGTCGGCGGGGATGACGTCGAGGCCGCTTTGCGAGAGGATCCGTTTGCCCAGCTCGACGTTGGCGCCTTCGAGGCGGACGACCAGGGGGACCTTCAGGCCCATCTCCCTGACCGCCGCTATCACCCCTTCGGCGATGATGTCGCAGCGCATGATGCCGCCGAAGATGTTGACCAGTATGCCTTTGACGTTGGGGTCGGCGGTGATGATCTTGAACGCGGCGGTGACCTTCTCCTTGGAGGCGCCGCCGCCCACGTCGAGGAAGTTGGCCGGCTCGCCGCCATGGAGCTTGATCATGTCCATGGTCGCCATGGCCAGGCCCGCGCCGTTGACCATGCAGCCGATCTCGCCGTCCAGGGCGATGTAGGAAAGCCCGTGCCGGGAGGCTTCGATCTCCTTGGCGTCCTCCTCGGTCTCGTCGCGCAGGGCCGCGAGATCCGGGTGGCGATAAAGGGCGCTGTCGTCGATGGAGACCTTGGCGTCGAGGATCTGGAGCTTGCCTTCCTTGGTGACGATGAGGGGATTGATCTCCAGCAGGCTCATGTCGTCGCGGGTGAAGGCCTCATAGAGCGCCGGCAGGAGGGCGCGGGCCTGTGCGGCGAGATCGGGGGCGAGATCGAGGGCCTTTGCGAGGGCCTGGGCATGGTGGGGCCACACCCCGGTGGCCGGGTCGATGGAGAGGGTGACGATCTTTTCGGGCGCGTCCCTGGCCACCTCTTCGATGTCCATGCCGCCCTGGGTGGAGGCAACGACGGCCACCCGCCCGGTCTGGCGATCGACCAGCAGGGAAAGATAGAGCTCCTGGGCGATCGCGGCGCCTTCCTCGACATAGAGGCGCCGCACGATCCGGCCCTTGGGGCCGGTCTGATGGGTGATCAGGGTCATGCCCAGCATCGCCGTCGCTTCGGCCCGCAGGGCGTCCAGCGATTTGACGACCTTGACCCCGCCGCCCTTGCCGCGACCGCCGGCGTGGATCTGGGCCTTCAAAACCCACACCGACCCGCCGATCCTCTCCGCCGCCGCCACCACCTCGTCGACGGAAAAGGCCGCAGAGCCTTGCGGGACCGGCGCCTCGAACGTGGCGAGCAGGGCCTTGGCCTGGTGTTCGTGGATATCCATGCGGCGTCCGGCTGGGGCGGGGATGAGGCGGCGCTTATAGGCGGGGGTCCCGGGGCGCGCAATCAAGCGGGGCGCGGGACCCCCGGAGGGCGGACGTCCCGTCCGCCGACGCCCTCTGCCGCGCCGGCCGGAGATCCGCTCATGCCGAAACGTTGGAAAATCGCGGGCGAGACGCCCGCGCTCCGGGTATGAGGCGCCGATGAGTGGCGTCGCGTCCAGCGCGGCCTTAAGCCTCCGCCACCCCGTACCTGGCCATAAACATGGCCACGGCGCTGGCGACTTCGGCGGCGATGACGGCGGGGGTGGGGCGGGGGGCCAGGCCGAGGAGCAGGGTCAGGTGGCGATGCCCCTTGCACAGGGCCATGAACTGGGCCGCCGCCAGCTCGCAATCGGGCGGATCGATCTTCCCAAGCGCCTTGGCGCGCTCGAGGTAGAGGGTGAAGCGCCGCAGGCCCACCGCCGGCCCGACGTCGTAGAACAGGCGGGCCAGCTCCGGGGTGCGGCGGGCCTCGGCGACGATGACCTGGAAGGTCCGCACCGCCCAGTCGGAGAGCAGGTGATCGATATAGGTCCTGCCGAAACGCGCCAGGACCTCGGCCACCGGGCGATCCTCGGGAAGCTCCAGCAGGCCCTCGGCGAAGCGGCCGCACTGGTCGCGGATGTGGGCCTCGAACAGGGCCTCCTTGCTGGCGAAGTAGCTGTAGAGGGTCGCCTTGGAGCCGCCCAGGCGCGCGGCGATCGCCGACATGGAGGCGGCGGCGTAGCCCTCCTCGAAGAAGACCTCGCGCGCCACGGCCAGGATCGCGTCGCGGCGCTGGTCCCTGCGGCTGATCGCCCCTGGCTGCATTTTTTTGTGACCGTACCGTACGGTTGTCGGTTGACAGCGCCTCCCGCCGGTCTAGGCTAAGGATGTGACCGTACGGTACGGTCACATACCTCCCGGCGAGCACCATGTCCATACGAAGCTTCAAGGCGGTCCTCATGCTCGCGCCGGCCGGGCTGCTGGCCGCCTGCGCCACCCTGCACAGACTCGGCGCCGCGCCCCAGCTGCGAAGCCCGGCGAGCCTGGCGTCGGCCCAGAGCTTCGCCGCCCCGGCCACCGGCTGGCCGGGGGACGGCTGGTGGCGGGCCTATGGCGATGCGCAGCTCGACCGGCTGGTTGAGGAGGCCCTGGCCGGATCGCCGGACCTGGCCGCCGTCAAGGCCCGGCTCGACAAGGCCAACGCCCTGGTCGGCCAGGCCCGCGCCTCCCTTCTGCCCTCGCTGTCGGCCGACGGATCGGCGGCGGAGGCCAAGCAGAGCTACAACAACGGCATCCCGGCCCAGTTTGTCCCCAAGGGCTATAACGACATCGGCCGGGCAGCCCTCGATTTCAGCTACGAGCTGGACTTCTGGGGCAAGAACCGCGCCTTGGTGGCCGCCGCGACCTCCGAGGCGCGCGCCAGCCAGGCCGACTTCGCCCAGGCGCGCCTGATGCTCTCCACCTCGGTGGCGGCCGCCTATGCCGACCTGGCGAGGCTCTGGGCCGAGCGCGACGTCGCCGCCCGCGCCGCCCAGGCCCGGCAGGAAACCTTCGATCTGGTCGGACGGCGGGTGAACGACGGCCTCGACACCCAGGGAGAGCTGCAGCAGGCTAAGGCCGGCCCCTCCGCCGCGCGCGCCGACCTCGCCGCCATCGACGAGCAGATCGCGGTCGCCCGCAACCAGATCGCCGCCCTGGTCGGTCAGGGTCCGGACCGCGGGCTTTCCGTCGGCCGGCCGGCCGCCGCGGCGATCAAGCCGTTCGGCCTGCCGCCGACGCTGGCGGCGGACTTGGTGGGGCGCCGGCCGGACCTGACCGCCGCGCGGTGGCGGGCGACCGAGGCGGCCAAACGCATCGGCGTCGCCCAGGCGCAATTCTACCCCAATGTGAATCTCACCGCCTTCATCGGCTTTCAGTCCCTGGGCCTCTCCCAGCTCTTCGCCGCGGGATCGGATATCGGCCAGGTAGGGCCGGCCGTGTCGCTGCCGATCTTCCAGGGCGGGCGCCTGCGCGCCAACCTGCGCGGCGCGCGGGCCGACTATGACGAGGCGGTGGCCAGCTACGAGCGGACCCTGATCCAGGCGCTCCAGGAGGTCGCCGACGCCGCCGCCTCCGAGCGCGCCCTGGCGGCGCGTTTTAAGGAGAGCGCCGACGCCCTGGCCGCCGACGAACAGGCCTATCGCATCGCCCGCCTGCGTTACGACGGCGGGCTGGCCAACTACCAGAGCGTGCTGCTGGCCGAGGACGCGGTGCTGCAAAGCCGCCGGGCGGTTGCCGATCTCACGGCCCGCGCCTTCACCCTGGATGTCCAATTGGTTCGAGCCCTGGGAGGCGGATATGGCCGAACCTGAAGCGACATCGCCGGCCAAGCCCGAGGCAGGGCCCAAGGCCGGCGATCCGGCCGCCAAGCGCCGCTCCCGGGGGCGCCGCATCCGGCTGTTCTCGCTTCTCGCCGCCGTGGTCGCCGTCGCGGCCCTGGGTTGGGTGATCTGGTGGCTGTTGGTCGGTCAAGATCACGTGTCGACCGACGACGCCTATGTCGATGCCGACGTCGCCCAGATCACCCCCCTGGTCTCGGGCCCGGTGACCCGGGTGATGGTGGTCGACACCCAGCCCGTGAACCAGGGCCAGCCCCTTGTCGCCATCGACGACACCGACTTCCAGGTGGCCCTGGCCCAGGCCCAGGCGCAGCTCGGCCAGGCGGAGCGCAAGGTGCGCGGCTATTTCGCCAATGAAGAGGCTCTGGCCGGCCAGGTGGCCGCGCGGGACGCCGACATCACCCGGGCCGACGCCCAGATCGCCAGCGCCGGCGCCGACCTCGAACGCGCCCGGATCGAGCTTGGCCGCCGCCAGCGGCTGGCCGCCTCCGGCGCGGTCTCCGGGGACGAGCTGACCCAGGCCCAGAACCAGGCCCGCACCGCCCAGGCGGCGCTCGAGGGGGCGCGGGCGGGGCGGATCCAGGCGGTGGCCAACCGCGGCGCGGCGCAGGGCTCGAAGGGCGTCAACACCGCCTTGATCGCCGGCTCGCCGGTGGAGGGCAACCCCGAAGTGGCCGCCGCCCGGGCCAATGTGCGGGCGGCCCAGCTGAACCTCGACCGCACGCTCTTGACCGCGCCCTTCGACGGGGTGGTGGCCAGGAAGCAGGTGGCGCTAGGCCAGCGCGCCCAGGCCGGCCAGGCCCTGATGAGCGTCGTCGCGGTCTCGCGGGCCTATGTGAACGCCAACTTCAAGGAGGTGCAGCTGCGCAAGGTGCGGCTCGGCCAGCCGGTGACCCTGACCGCCGACCTCTATGGCGGGGCCGTCAAGTTCCGCGGCCGCGTGGCGGGCCTCGCCGGCGGCACCGGCGCGGCCTTCTCCCTGATCCCGGCCCAGAACGCCACCGGCAACTGGATCAAGGTGGTGCAGCGCCTGCCGGTGCGCGTGAGCCTCGATCCGGCCGAACTCGCCCGCCACCCCCTGAAGGTCGGCCTTTCGATGAAGGCCGACATCGACGTGAGCGGGCGATGAGAACCCCCTTCCCCGGCTTCGCCGGTACTTCCCTCGGGGGGGGAAGAGAGCGCTGTTGTTATTCTTCTCTCCTCCCCCCCTGGGGGAGGGGGACCGCGAAGCGGTGGAGGGGGCCGGGGTCGGGCGGGAAGCTGGGAGGTTTGGCGGCCTAGATGCCCAATCCCGCCCCCCCAGACGAACCCGTCCCCATGACCGGGGCGATGCTGTGGGTCGCCGGGGTGCTGCTGGCCCTGGCCAATTTCATGGTCGTGCTGGACATCACCATCGCCAACGTCTCGGTGCCCAACATCGCCGGCGGCCTGGCCGTCTCACCCAGCCAGGGGACCTGGGTGATCACCTCCTATGCGGTGGCCGAGGCGATCACCGTCCCGCTGACCGGCTGGCTCGCCCAGCGCTTCGGCGCGGTCAGGGTGTTCACCGTGGCCATGGTCAGCTTCGCGGTGTTCTCGGCCCTCTGCGGCGTGGCCCCCTCGTTCGGCGCACTGGTGACCTTCCGGGTGCTCCAGGGCCTCTCCGGCGGGCCGATGATCCCTCTCTCCCAGACCCTGCTCAGCCGGATCTTCCCCCCGCAGCAGCGGCCCATGGCCATCGGCCTGTGGGGCATGACCACGGTGGTCGGGCCGATCGCCGGCCCCCTGCTGGGCGGGGCCCTGGTCGACACCGCCGGCTGGCCGTGGGTGTTCTTCATCAATGTACCAGTGGCCCTGATCTGCGCCTTCTTCGCTTGGCGCCTGCTCGCCAGCCGCGAGACGTTGACCCAGCGCCGGCCGGTGGACCTGGTCGGCCTGGGCCTTCTGATCCTGTGGGTCGGGGCCATGCAGATCATGCTCGACAAGGGAAAGGACCTGGACTGGTTCGGCTCGCCCCTGATCATCGCCCTGGCGATCATCGCGGGCCTGGGCTTCACCGCCTTCATCATCTGGGAGCTGACCGACGCCGACCCGGTGGTCGACCTTCGGGTCTTCCGCCATCGGGGCTTCGCGGCCAGCACCGTGATCATGTGCGTGGTGTTCGGGACCTTCTTCTCCTCGGTGGTCCTGATCCCCCTGTGGCTGCAGACCAACATGGGCTACAACGCCACCTGGGCCGGTCGGGCCATGGCCCCCCAGGGGGTCCTGGCGGTGATCATGTCGCCGATCGTGGCCCGGCTGACCACCAAGGTCGACATCCGCCTGCTGGTCTCGTTCGGCGTGCTGGTGATGGCCGCCGTGTCGTTCTGGCGCACGAGCTTCGCCTCCGACGTCACCTTCTGGGGCGTCGCCCTGCCGCAGCTGGCCCTGGGCTTCGCCATCCCGTTCTTCTTCATCCCCCTGATCGGCCTGGCCCTGGGCTCGGTGAACCCGGCGGAGACCGCCTCGGCCGCGGGCCTGATGAACTTCACCCGCACCACCGCAGGCGCCTTCGCCGTCTCGATCACCACCACGGCCTGGGAGAACACCGCCACCATCCACCACACCGACCTGGCCGGAACGCTGAACGATCCGGGCGCGACGATCGACACCCTCGCCGGCCTGGGGATGAGCGCCGACCAGGCGGTGCGCCAGCTCGACGGCCTGGTCCAGACCCAGTCGGTGATGCTGGCCACCAATCACATCTTCCTGATCAGCGCCCTGATGTTCGTGGTGGGGGCCGCGGCGGTGTGGCTGGCGCCGAAACCAAAGGCCCTGCCGGCGCGGGGGGCGGGGCATTGATCTTGAGCCCGGTCCGGTTCAATCGCCGCGCGCCGGCGCGAGCGCCGCGCCGCATTCCCCGCAGAACCTAGCATTGGCTTCGACGGGCGCCTGGCATAGTGGACAGTCCGACGAGGAGGCCGCCGGCGCCGTCTCCGGGAGCGGCGCTTCGGTTGGCGACCCCTGCCTGTCGAGCTTGGCCCGGGCCAGTTCGCCGAAACGACCGGCGGGGAAGCGGAGCAGGTATTCGTGCAGCAGGTCGCGGTCATTCTTGTCGGCCATGCCGTCCCAGAAGGCGATGTCGGGATCGGCGGGCGGGGACGCCGCCTGAGCGGCGATCGCCAGCCGGCGCCCCGCCTGGCCGCCGAGTTCCGACGCGCGGGTTCGCAGCGTGCCGACGCCATAAAGCGCCGCGAAACTGAATCCCGCCGCCGCCGTCAGGCCAAGCAGCGTCAGGTAATAGCCGAACCGGTTTTCGACCTTGACCATGGCCAGAGCGGCGTCGCCGAGCCCACCGTCGGACTGCCCTGCCTCCCCCAGGCCTGACTTCAGCCGCTGTGGATCGTGCGCCGCCTGAACGCCGGCGAAGCTCAACAGAAGCGCGGCAAGCGAGGTTCCGAGCATCAGACGAGCCGCATCGCGTCGGGCGAGCAGGAAGGTCCCGACCAGGCCGATCGCGATGGCCATCATCGCCAGCAGGATCGGGACATCGGCATGGCCGTTGTGATGCTCGACCGCGCCATTCATCGGATTGTGGATGTTCACCGAACCCATGGCGAGATCGACGCCGGTGGCGGAAAACAGCGTCTGGTTCGAACAGGAGACCAGGACCCACGGAAGGAAGAATCCGACCACGGCAACAATTTTGGCGATTCGCGCCATCGCTCCGAAGTTCATGGCGGCGGCTCGCCATGAGCGACCGCCTGGAAATGCGTATACGTGGGCAACGTCACGACGCGGGCGCGCACCGCCAGACCATCCGCCGCCAGGTCGCGCCGGCGGGGAGGGATCGCAGCGATAGATTGGGCGTGGATCCGGCCAAGGTGGCGCGGATGGCGGCGGCGGCGCGCATGTCGCCGGCGCCGGGGCAGGCGATGTCCACCAGGGCCGAACCGGCCTGGCGGACACGAGCATAGGCTTCGGGTGGAAGGGTGTAATCCATGCGGAAGAAGGTGCTTCGATCCGGCGAGAAGTAGAGCACCGACGCCCGTCGATCCTTGTCGCTCAACATGGTCCGCTTGAGTCCCCCGGCTGGATTGCGCAGGTAGGCCGATCGGTTGTTGATGCAAGCTCTGGCTTCATCGACGAAGAAGGAGAGCCCGCCGGTCCCCTGCGGCGCATTGATGCTCTGGCCCGGCGCGAAGGCGCAAGCGTATCGCGTTGCCGCCGGAGCCGATCGCGGCGGGCCAAGCGCGGGGGGCGCGGGCGCCGTCAACGGCGGCGACGGCTGAGTTGGCGCGGCGGCCGGATTGGCGCTCATCGGCGCCGTGCCGCCCGCGTCGGGTGTCTCGTTCAAACTTGGCGGAGGTGGCGGTGGCGGTGTCGAGGCGACCTGGAAAGTCTCGGCCTTCACATAGCCGACGCCGCCGCCGGCCAGTGCGATTTCCACCCATCCGTCCAAGGTGTTCCCGACGGTCTGCGCGGACTGGCCCGCGAAGACCGTGTCGATGATTGGCGTGTTCTCGTCGGGCTCGCCGCGGACCGGGCCGGCGACCAGGACGCTCTGGCTCGGCGTGGGAGAGGCGGTCAGACCTGGTCGCGGGCGATCGGAGAGATTTCGCGACCAGACGAAACCATCGCCCCGGCCGCCCCATTTGATCTTCAGCCATTTGGTCAGCCCATCCTGGCCTGTGACCCAGGTTCCCGAGATCGCGTCGCCGCGCCGCAGATCGCCCAAGACCGTGGACGAGGCGACGCCGATCGCGCTCCTCACCCGGACCAGGCGGGTGGCATATTCCGTGACTGCGGCGGCGGCGGCGGGAGGGCGATGCATCAGGGCGAAGGCGAGAGCCGCCACGCCTGCCGCCGCCGCCACCACCGCTACGGCCAGAAATGCGGGCCTTTTCACAATCGCGGAGGCGCCCGGCCTTCGTGCTCGCGGCTGAACGACTTGGAAGGCGCCGAAGATCGGTTCACCTGAATCGGTTTTGGCGACATCGTCCGGCGCCGCGGGCGCCGGCGAGGGGCGCGCGGCCTCGCCAAGCTGGGCGCCGCAGGCGCGACAGAAGCGCGCGCCCGCTCGATTCTCCGTCCCGCACGCCTGGCAGGTCCCCGCCGGCGGTCCGCCAAGCCGCCCGCCGCACTCCCGGCAGAACTTGGAGGCGCTTCGATTCTCCGCGCCGCAGGCGGGACAGGGCGTCATCATCCTCGACGGGTCGGCGTCGATGCTCACCCCCGCGCCGCCCCGCACTCGCCGCAGAAGCGCGCGTCCGGCTCCCAGGCCGCGCCACAACTTTCGCAGGCCGCTTCCGCCGCCGGTCCGGCGAGGGCTCTCAAGAGGACCGGCGCGCCCGATCCAGCCCGCGCCAGCCGGTTGCGGGCCAGTTGGGAAAAGCGGCCAGCCGGAAAACGGGTCAAATATTCCTCAAGGAGATCGGGATCGCTCTTGTCCCTCATGCCGTCCCAAAAGGCGGTGTCGGCATCAGGGGAGGCTATCGCCGGGCGAACCCCCGAAGCGGGAAAATCCAGCGGCGTCGAGCGCGCCACGCGCTGTCGTTCGGGTTCGGGCTGAGGCGGGGGATGGGCCGGCCCAATATGCTGGGTCGTATTGATCACGACGGTCTGGTGGCCCCGACCGCTCGCATCGGAAAGAGCCCAGATGAAGGCTACGAACCATCCGACCACGCTCCAGCCCAGGAAAATGTTCACGGCCGCGATGGCCGGGGCGTCCTTGTGCTTTCTGAGGAAGGCGATGACCGTCGGAATGAAATACCCGATGACCAGCACTATGATGGCAACGTTCAATCCGCCGCTATTGGCGTCCATCCCACACCCCCGTACAGCGGCCTAGGAACGCAAAAGGTCGCGATCCGATGTCGCGACTTGCACAGCCCGCTAACGCCCCCCCGCCCACTTCTTCAACAACCCCGCCGTCGCCAGATCCTGCTCCGACACGTCCGACAGGCTCGCCGACCAGAAGGTCGTCCAATTGCCGTTGGCGTAGGACTGTTCGTCAATGCCGGCGGGCTGGCCGTTCGCGGCGCGGTAGATGAGGCGCACGGGGCGGCCTTCGGCGTAGCCGTATTCGACCGCGCCGCCGGCCGAGGCGTCGACCGTGGCGTAGCGGACATGGCCGCCGGCGCTCACCGTGGCGGCGAGCAGCTTGCCGGTGGCGGCGTCCAGGGCGTATTCGCCCGCGCTCAGGGTCTTGTTCTTGGTGCGGACCAGGACGCTCAGGGTCTGTCCCGGCGTCATCCAGTCCGCGTGGAGAAACGCGCTCCCCGGCGTGGTGTTGGCGACCTGATACCAGTAGTAGCGCCCGGTCATGGCGGCGAGCAGGCCCCAGCGCGGATCGGCTCGGACCACCGCGCGCGCCGTGGCGCCGGCGCCGCCCCCCGACGCCGCCCGCAGGCTCTCCTGGGCCTCGGCGTCGTCGGGCTTGAGGCGGACGGCCAGGCGCAGGTCGGCGACGGCGGCAGGGCCATCGCCCTTTGCCAGATAGGCCTTGCCGCGGTTGAGATAGGCGAACTCCTGATCGTCGGGCGCGAGGTCGCCCGAGGCGATGGCGCGGGTGAACAGGCGGATGGCCTCGTCGTTGGCCCCGCGTTTGAGGGCCGCCAGGCCGACCTCTCCGTCCTGGGCGCCATTGGCGTGGGCCAGGGTCGCGGCGGCGAGGGCCAGCAACAGGATCCCGACGCCGCCCAGCGGCCGCATCAATTAGGATCCTGCGACTGGGCGTTGGCGTCCTGGATCCCCTGGGCGATCCCGGCCAGAGCCCCGCCGATCAGCGCGCCCAGGACGCCGGAACCGGGCGCCTGGGCGCCGCTGGGGCGAGCCGCGCTCGCGGCGCTGATCCTCGGCGCGCCCGGCACCTGGGCCGCCGGGAGTTTCGCGCTCAGCGCCGCCACCAGATCGTTCTGGGCGTCCGCGTCGTCCGGCTTGAGGCGCCGGGCCCGGTCCAGGTCGACGATCGCCGCCGAGGCGTCGCCCTTCTTCAGATAGGCCCGGCCCCGGTTGGCGTAGGCGAATTCCTTGTCGTCGGAGGCCAGGCCGCCACGGTCGATCGCGCGGGTGAACAGGCCGACCGCCTTGTCGTAATCGCCCGCGTTCAGGGCTTCGAGGCCGGCGTTGCCGTCGGCCACGCCGTCGGCGCAGACCGCCGTCGCGGCCAGCAGCGCGCCCAGGACGCAGCAGAGCGCGAGTCTCATCGGCCCCTCCCTCTTCTTTAGTAGTTGTCGTCCGGCGGCGGCCCGTCGCCGGGAAGCTGATCGGGATCGCCGTCGAAGGGGACCTGGTCGGACTCGTCGAAAGCGCCATAGACGAGCTGGGCGATGGCGCCGGAGTTCAGGTCGATGAGGGCGATGTCGGGGCCATAGCGGATCCATTCGAAGTCCGTCGGCGGCGGGCCTAAGCCATAGTAGCCATAGTCCTCGATGAAGTAGTTGGGCGACCAATAGACCGCCGGCAGATAGGCCCCGACCGCATAGCGGCGATAGGCGTAGCCCCGGGGCCAGCGGTAGCGGGCGACCTCGAAGCGATGGAAGGTGCGGCCATGATAGGCGAAGGTGCGGCCGCTGCGGCTCCTGGCCGGGCGGGCGTTGGCCGCCCGCAGCCCGTGCGCCCTCCCGGCCGCTTCGCGAACCGTCCTGGGCGGGCCGGCGCGCCCGCCGAAGTGGCGGTCGCCGGGGCCGGCGTTCCCGCCGCGACCGGCGTATCCCGAGTCGTTGGACCTGCCGCCCGCGCCGCCGAAGTGGCGGTCGCCGGACCCGGAGCCGCGGGACGAATCCCCCCGTCCGAAGCTCCGGGAACGGTCGCCGCCGGAGCCGAATTGCCGCCCCCCGGACTGCTGGCCGCCGCCGGCGTTTCCGCCTCCGAAGCTCCGCGAGCGGTCGCCGCCGGAGCCGAATTGCCGCCCGCCGGACTGCTGGCCGCCCGCGCCGCCGAAACTACGGGTTCCGCCGCCCGATCCGCCATATTGCCGCCCGCCGGGTCCCGAACCGCCGGAGGACCTCTGCTGGTATCCGCCGCCGCCGGAAGGCGAGCCGCCGCCCGATCCGAAGCGGTGCTGGGCCTGGCCCGGCCCGCGCGAGCCTGGCGATCCGCCGAAGCCCTGGGGATGATAACCCCCGGCGCCGGGGCGATACTGACCGCCCTGACCATTGGGCGCACCGCGGCCGCCGCCGCCCGGGTTGGGCGCCCGCATCATGGGTTGGCCCTGGGGACGGGCCTGATGCTGCGGCTGCGGCTGGGGCCGCGGCGGGGCGCTGGCGTTGCAGTTCTGTTTGGGCGGGCAGCCCGCCCAGCCGGCGGCCGGCGCGAGGATGAGGATCAACGCGCAACCCGCGACCCAGATTTTCATGGCGAACCCCCCCAAGAGGCCCTCCGCCGTTCAGGTGACGGATGGTTAGGCGACTATTGAACCTCCGATCCGCGCTCGTCCAGCGTCTATTGAGCGGGCGGCAAAACGCCCCGCCGGCCCTCGCCTCAACCCCTCACGCCGCCCGGCCCACCACCGCCGTCGCCCGGCGCTCCAGCTTGCCCCAGCCGACGCGGTAGCCGCGTATCGCTGTGACCACGGACTTCACCACCACGAAATACATCAGCTGGCGGTAGCCGAACCTCTGGATCGGCAGCCAGACCAGGTCCCGCCAAGGGGCCTGCCTTTCCAGCGCCATGCCCAGGGCGCCGGCCGACAGGTCGAGGAAGATGAACGCCGCCCAATAGAACAGGGAGCGGAAGAAGTCGTCCGGCGACCACTCCACCGGGTGATAGGCCCGCCCATAGATCGCCCAGGCCAGGCTCGAGATGATGGCCAGGTCGACCAGGGGCGCGGCGACGGTGAGCACGATCTGGAAGAGCCAGATCTGGGGCAGGGCGACGAAACCCAGCACCGGGCGCCGCGGGCTGAACAGGCCGGCGCGATGCTTCCACAGGCACTGAAGGGTGCCGAAGGACCAGCGGAAGCGCTGGTTCAGGAGGCCCGCCACCGTGTCGGGCGCCTCGGTATAGGCGCGGGCGGCGGAGTCGAACTCCACCCGCCAGCCGGCGCGCTGGAGGGCGAGGGTAAGGTCCTGGTCCTCCGCCAGGGTGTCGGCCGGATAGCCGCCCACGTCGGTGAGCGCTTCGCGCCGCCAGGCGCCCACGGCGCCGGGCACCACGGTCACCGCCCCCAGGGCGGCCAGGGCCCGGCGTTCCAGGTTCTGGGCGGTGACGTATTCGAGCGCCTGCCAGCGGGTGATCAGGTTCAGCCGGTTGCCGACGATGGCGTTGCCCGCGACCGCGCCCACCCTGGGATCGACGAACCAGCGGGCGAGGCGCGGCAGGGTGTCGGGAGGAAAGAGGGTGTCGGCGTCCAGCGCCACGACGATGTCGCCCCGGGTGCGGGCGAGGCCCCGGTTCAGCGCCCGGGCCTTGCCGCCGTTTTCGAACGACAGGAGCGAGACGCGCGGGTCGGCGCCGAAGGCCTCGCGCACCACCGCTGCGGTGCGGTCGGCCGAGCCGTCGTCGAGCACCAGCACCTCGAGGCGCGTCCATTGGGAATTCAGGATCCGCCCGACCGAGGCGGCGATCACCTTCTCCTCGTTGAAGCAGGGGATCAGGACGCTGATGAAGGGGCCGGTCGCGGGATCGAGCATCGGCGGCGCCCGCCCGGGCGCCCGCAGGCGATGCCAGAGCGCCAGGACGGCCAGGAAGAAGAGGCGCGCGGCGCCCAGGACGATGGCGACCAGGAAGAGCGCCTGCATCGCCGCGTAGAGATAGCGGAAGAAGCCGAACCCGAGCCGGTCGAGCATCAGCTCCACCGAGCTTCGCGAGGTGGGGGGCAGGGCGTCGGCCCGGCTCATCCCGGCCAGCTTGTCCACCGTCACCAGCTTGTAGCCGCGGGACCTCAGCGCGTCGATCAGGGCCGGCAGGGCCTCGACGGTCCGGCTCCGGTCGCCGCCGGCGTCATGCAGCAGGACGACCTGGCCGCCGGTCGGCCCGGTGTCGGCCAGACGGGCGAGGGTGCGCTCGACGATCAGCTTTGGGTCCGGCTTCTTCCAGTCGTCCGGGTCGATGCGCAGGCCGACGATCAGATAGCCGAGCCCCTGGGCGACCTTGAGCGGCTCCACCTCTCCGGGGGTCGATGGTTCGGCGTCGCCGAAGAACGGCGGGCGGAAGAAGCGCATGGACCGGCCGGTGATTACCTCGAACAGCCGCTGGGTGGTGTTGATCTCAAGGTCGGTCTGGGCCAGCGGCGTCGCGCCGATGTTGGGATGGGTCCAGGTGTGGTTGCCGACCATCTGGCCCTCGCGGACCTCGCGCATCACCAGCCCCGGCTTGGCCTGCATGTTCTGGCCGATGACGAAGAAGGTGGCGACGGCGTGTCTGGCCTTGAGGATGTTCAGGATCTTCGGAGTCCAGCGCCCGTCGGGCCCATCGTCGAAGGTCAGGGCCACCCAGCCCGGATGGGCGCCGTAGCGGTCGATCACGTAGGAGGTGGGCATGGTGAGATAGTCCTCGCCCGAGATCAGGCCGGTGTCGGGGTCGATCTCCAGCGAGCGGCGGCCGCCCTTGGGCGAGGCGTCCACATGCAGCACCTCGCCGGTCCCGTCGAAGTCCACCCCGACCCCCGGCGCGATGGCCTCGAGCCCGACGGGCCTGGCCGAGCCGTAGGGTTGGCGGAAATAGCGCCAAACCGCGGGGTCCTCGGCCCCCATGCGCCATAGGGCGTAACCCATCGGCCGGAAGGCGTCGGACACCTTGATCTGATTGAACAGGGTGGCGGCGTCGAGGAACCAGACGACGTGCTTGCGATCGTTATCGTCGGAATAGGCGTAGGTGGGATTGAGGGCGTCGTCGTCCAGGCTGACCCGGGCTTCCGAATCGTGGGCGTTCTGGGTGGCGTCGTAGAAGGTGACCGCTTCGGCCCGGCCCGGCCCCTTGTCGTCCTTGAGGGTCCAGTCGTAGCCGTAGGCGCCGAAGGTCACGATCGTGCGGGAAGGGTCCAGTTCGCCCATATCCCGGGCCAGGGTTTCCTCGAACCAGTCCTGGGCCGCCGCCGGGCCGGCGTCGCCGGTCCCCCAATGCTGGTCATAGGCCATCAGGACGACGGTGTCGGCGACCGCCCCAAAGCGCGCCAGGGGCCAGGAGTCGTCCGAAAACGGCGTCGAGACCCAGACTTCGCGGCCGATCGGTCTGAGCGCCGCACGCGCCTGGGCGATGAAGGCGGGGTAGCGCGCCAGGGCCTCCCGCGACAGGTTTTCCAGGTCGAAGACATAGCCGGCGTAGCCGTGCCGTTTGGCGAGGACGACGAGGTTGGAGATCAGGGCCGTACGGGCGGCGGGGTTGATCAGCAGATTGCTGGCCAGGGGGCCGTCGGAAATGTCGTTATGGCCGTTGTGGACCATGGGCAGGACCGAGGGCGGAGCCTTGGCGGTGGCGATCAGGGCCTCTGCCTGGGGATCGGAGGTCACCGCGACCCTCCCGAGCGACCCGTCGAGCAGGATCCACTGGGGCGAGATCACGTCGAGCTGGTCGACATGCCGTTTGAGCGACACGCGGGAGCTCTCGTCCCAGCTGACATAGAAGCCCACCGACAGGGGCCGCGCCCGCCCGCCGGCCGCGGTTTTCCCCGGCCGGGGGATGCGCCGCCAACCGGGCCTGCCTTTCAGCCGATGGGCGGTCTCCACATGCAGGGCCTGAAGCACCTGGGGGTCCTTCAGGGTGAGGGTGGGCAGGCGCGGGGCGAAGGCGAGGGTGGCGAAGAAGGCGGCGACGACGAGGGCGGCCAGGGAGATCAGCAGGCCGACCCCCAGGTTGGCGCGCCGAGCCCGCCGCCCCGTCGGATCGTGAAAGACGAAATCGGCCATGGTCGGACTTGGTTGGTCTCTTTAAGATTCGCTAGTCAGGCGGCCGACGCGGCGAACATGACGAAAGGACGCCGCAATGGAAAGGGGCGCCGCGGCCCGCTCCGCGCCAGGAGCGATGCGCGAACTGATCGGCGTCTGGCTGAGGGTCCTCCTCGCCGCGGGCTTGGTCGCGGTCATATTGGCGGTCAGCGGCGGGTTCGGCACGGGCGTCCTGACCATGCTGCCTCGGATGGCTTATTGGCTGGGCTTGACGGCGCTCGGCACGACCCTGGGAATCGCCGCGGCGCGGCTGATCGTGCCCAGGGCCTGGTTCGATCGCCGAGCCTGGTGGGCCTGGGCTCTCATCGCCGCCTTCATCACGGTTCCGATGACGGCCGTCGTTGCGATGGCCGAGGTCGTCGCCAAGCACCGGCCGTTCGATCCGCGCCTGTTCCTCGATGTATTTCCCGGCACTCTGGCGACCACAGCCGGGATGACGGCCCTGGCCTTCCTGGTCCGGCGCCGCGGAACGGTGGAGACCCATGCCGCCGCCGCCGGGGCCCCGCCGCCGAAGTTCCTCGAACGCCTGCCGCGCAAACTCGCGGGCGCGGAGGTTTGGGCGGTGGAAGCGCAGGACCACTATCTGCGCCTGCATACCTCCTTGGGCCAGGACCTGATCCTGATGCGGCTCTCCGACGCGATCGCCGAACTCGAAGGCATCGAAGGCGCCCAGACCCATCGCTCCTGGTGGGTGGCCCGCGGCGCGGTGAGCGAAGCCACGCGCGGCGACGGGCGGGCGACCCTGACCCTGAAGGACGGCGCCGAGGCCCCGGTCAGCCGCGCCTATGCCAAGCGGCTGAGGGAAGCGGGGTGGTTTTAGGGATACGGGTGTAATCGCGACAACGCGCGCGGCCCCCGCCCTCTCCGTCACGGCGCTGAAGAAGCGCCGCGCCACCTCCCCCGCTTCGCTGCGCTCGCATGGGAGGATTGAATAAATCCTCCCCCGTGCTTCTTCACGGGGGGGGGACCACGAAGTGGTGGAGGGGGCGTGGGGCGCGCGGGCGCGGTGCGTGAGCGGCGAACCTCCGCCTAGCCCCTCCGCCGATCGCGCCAGGCGGCGGCGGTCTGGCCCCATATGCCGATCTCTGGCTCGTCATAGGGGGGCGGCAGGCGGCCGGGGCGCAGCAGGGTGGAGCCCAGACGCCGGGCCAGAGCCTGGGACGCGGCATTGCCCGGCTCGATGCAGTGGATCACCTCGGTCCAGCCGAGATGGTCGAAGGCCCAGTCGATCGCCGCGGTCGCGCCCTCGGCGGCGTACCCATGGCCCCACGCCTCGCGGGCCAGGCCCCAGCCGACCTCGTCGCCCGGCCATCCCTCCGGCCGCCACGGGCCCAGCCGCCCCAGCCACCGGCCGCTGGCCCGTTCGATCACCGAAAACATGGAAAAGCCCTGGATCGACCAGGCCCCGGCGACAGAGAGGAAACCGCGCCACGCGACCGATCGGGGCTGAACGCCGCCCAGGAACCGCATCGCCTCCTCGTCGGCCGCGAACGCCGCCCAGCCTTCGAAGTCCGGCGCCTGAATCGGGCGTAGGGTGAGGCGCGCCGTCTCGATCGTCGGCCCCGGCGTCGTCACGCCAGGGAGGGTTCGATCTGCTTGCACGCCGCCATCAGGCCTTGCACGGAAGCCACTGATTTGGCGAACATCGCCTTTTCCGCCTCGTCGAGGGGGAACTCCAGGATCCGTTCGACCCCCCCCGCGCCGATCACCGCCGGCACGCCGACGTAGAGCCCGGCCAGGCCGTACTGGCCGGAGAGATAGGCCGCGCAGGGGAGGACGCGCTTTTCGTCCTTAAGATAGGACCGCGCCATGGCGACGGCGCTTTCGGCCGGGGCGTAGAAGGCCGAACCGGTCTTGAGCAGGGCGACGATCTCCCCACCGCCGCCGCGGGTGCGCGCCACGATGCCGTCGAGCTCCTCCTGGCTGATCAGGCCCTGGCGCACCAGCTCGGGCAGCGGCAAGCCCCCGACCGTGGAGTGGCGGACCATGGGGGCCATGTCGTCGCCGTGGCCGCCCAGGGTCCAGGCGTGGACGTCGCGCACCGAAACCCCCAGCCGTTGGCTAAGGAAGAAAGAGAAGCGGGCGGAATCCAGCACCCCGGCCATACCGACGACCCTGGCGGGGGGGAGGCCGGAAAACTCGCGCAAGGCCCAGACCATGGCGTCGAGCGGATTGGTGATGCAGATCACGAAGGCCCCCGGGGCGTGGGCGGCGATGCCCGCGCCCGCGGCTTTCATCACCTTGAGGTTGATGCCAA
This sequence comes from Caulobacterales bacterium, assembly GCA_038323535.1. Lineage (GTDB taxonomy): Bacteria > Pseudomonadota > Alphaproteobacteria > Caulobacterales > Caulobacteraceae > Acaudatibacter. Next base: position 2,242 of record JBBQGZ010000002.1, on the reverse strand, counting down.
GGAGGTCGTCCCGGCTCATGCCCGGCTTGCGCGGCACGCCGGCGGTGACGATGCAGACGTCGGCCCCGGCCAGGCCGGCGTAATCGCTGGTCCCCTCCAGCCGCGCGTCGGCGCCGAAGACGGCGGTCGCCTGGCTCAGGTCCAGCGCCTTTCCCTGGGGCACGCCGTCGACGATGTCGAACAGGACCACATCGCCCAGGCCTTCGCGTGCGATGATGTGCGCCAGGGCGCCGCCGATCATTCCCGCCCCGATCAGGGCGATCTTCGCGCGGGCCATGCCTACGTCTCCAGGGAACGGGGGGTTTGAATTCCGCGCGCGGTCTAGACCGGCGGCCGGGCGCCTGCAAGGCTGGGCCATGTTCGCGCTCGACCCGGCGTTCCAGTCCACCTCCGCCCCGCTCGCCCGCCTCGCCTTGTGCGACGCGCGCCTTCAGCTTGACGCACGCTTCGCCTGGCTGCTGCTGATCCCGCGCGTCGCGGGGGCTCGGGAGATCGAAGATATTTCGGAACCGGACTACCGTCGTCTGATGGCGGAAATCGTCCTGGCCGGCCGCGCCGTACGCGCGATCGGCGAGGCGGCGGGCCGGCCGGTGGAGAAACTCAACATCGGCGCCCTGGGCAACATCACCGCCCAGCTCCACGTACACGTGATCGGCCGCCGCGCCGACGACCCGGCCTGGCCCGGCCCGGTTTGGGGCTTTGGCCGGCCGACGCGCTACTCGCCGCGCGCCCTGGCCGCCACCACGACGGCGGCGCTGGCGACGCTGGAGGCCAAAGGATCCGTTGGGAAATAGATGAGCGAGTGGCGTTGCGTCGGAACCGCCCTTTGAAACGCCAAGCCGCCAAGGAGCCAAGGAGATAGAATGGCGCTTCGCGCGCAGGCTTTGATTTCAGAGGTTTCTTGGCTCCTTGGCTCCTTGGGGTTCATAAGGCTCGAACGAACATCACCGGGCGCACCCGACCCAGGATGATTCATCTATTCCTCGACGGATCCTAAAGCTGGCCGCCGCCGCCTGTCGTCCAACGAGACGCCAGGCGGCGTAGCGGAGTTCACGCCGCCTTTTGAGCCGCGAGCGCGTGGACGTCTTCGGCGGTCAGGGTCTTGCCGCCGATGCCCCAGTCGCCCTGTTGGATTTCCTGGACGCGCACCCAGGTCACGCCCCTGAGGGCCTCGCCTTCCACCGCGACCATGGCGTCGGTGACCTTCTCGATCAGGTCGCGCTTCTGGTTGGGGGTGAAGACGTCTTTGATCACGTCGATGGTCACGAGCGGCATGGTTCATCTCCTTGGTTCGCCGGGGCGATGCGCCCTGGACATGAAGCGAACCTACGGAGCCGCGACGCGCGATGCTTGCGCGTGGCATGGAGTTTTTCCGGAGAAGTTCTGGAGATGTATGGTGCGCCGGCGATGATCCATATCTTCGACCGCTATGAGCTCGACACCGGCAAGAGCGAACTGCGCCTCGGCGATGGCGTGGTGGCCGTCGAGCCGCAGGTGTTCGCCTTGCTGCGGCTGCTCGTCGAGAACCGCGAACGGCTGGTCGGCAGGGACGAGATCATCGAGCGCGTCTGGCGGGGCCGGATCGTCTCCGACGCCGCGGTCGCCAGCCGGATCAAGTCGGCGCGCCAGGCGATCGGCGATGATGGCGCCTCCCAGCGCCTGATCCGTACGGTCCACAAACTCGGCTTCCGCTTCGTGGCCGACGTGAAGTCGGTCAGCCCCCCAGCCAATGCGACCGTCGCCACCGCACGCGCCGCCGACATCGAGACGCCGGCCGCCGAGACCGCCCGCCCGTCGATCGCGGTCCTGCCCTTCGCCCTGGTCGGCGCCGCGGGTCCCCATGGCGCGATCACCGATGCGTTGGCGCATGATCTCATCGTCGAGCTCTCCCGCCTGCGCTGGCTGTTCGTGATCGCGCGCGCCTCGTCCTTCCAGTTTCGCGGCGCCAACGCCAGGATCGACCGGGTCAGGGCCGCGCTTGGCGTGCGCTATTGCCTCTCCGGCGTGGTCGAAGTCGAAGGCGGCCGCATCATCGTGACGGTCGAGCTCTGCGACACCCAGTACGAGTGCGTCGTGTGGAGCGAGGGCTACTGCGGCGAGGTCGGGGCCGTGCACGAGATCCGGGCCCAGGTCGCCCAGGCGGTGGTCGGCGCCCTGGAACTGCGGATTCCCCTCAACGAGGCCCGGCGGGCGCTGGCGTCGCCCGAGAATCTCGACGCGTGGTCGGCCTATCACCTGGGCC
>JBBQGZ010000001.1:0-68775 GCA_038323535.1 Caulobacterales bacterium | reverse complement strand
CCAGAAAAGGGAATCACGATTGCACCCACCAGAGCCAATCACGGCTGAGTCATTCGCGCCCCTCGAAGATGTGTGCATCCCCTAGCGCTTGCGGGGGAGGAGGGCCGCGAAGCGGTGGAGGGGGCGGGGCTATCCACGGGCGCCGCTGAGTTTTCCAGCTGAACGTCGGATTGTCCTGACATAGCGCTCATGCAAGGGTTTATGCCCATTAACAAGAATCTTGCTAATCGACATAGTTTTGAGACACGTTCGCCGGCATGGATCGTCGCAACAATCCCTACGCCCCGGGTGCCGGCCTGCAGCCTCCTGAACTCGCCGGTCGGGTCAAGCTGATCGAAACCGCGACGACCGATATGGCGCGCGCCCTGGCGAGACGCCCGACCAAGGCATGGAGCTAAGGCTGTTGTTTGGTAGCCATCTTGCGCGTGCGCAACATGGCGCGCCGAATCTCAGCAAGTGCGGCAGTGGGGATGGGCTCGAATCCTGAGTTCGGCTCTCCATAGCCGAGGCGCCCCATTGCAGAGGCGTTAACGCTCCAGAATATCTCCGGACACATTTGCTCGATTTCCCTGATGCCGGGTTTATCGCGACCGACCTGGAAAAACGTGGGGTTCAATGCCTGCAATTCGGTGAACGTCACATCGTAGTGGCGGAGAATAGGTCGCCCAATGAACCCAGAGATACGGTCAAGTAGCGTAGTGTTCGGGTGTAACAATTCTTCATAGCGCAAAATAAACAACTTGGCGGGCGATCTCCCGAGCCACTCCAATACGTGATCGGCCCACGCGACGAATGGGTGCGCGCCAATGGCAAGATACTCAATCGGGTAAATTCGCTTCCCAATCTCTTGAACGTATCGCCTGCGTGAGGAGAGGGCGGCGCGCCCGTCCCGTACAATGTAGATTGCGGGATGGTTGTCACCGGATGGGAGTTCATGCGTCTTGACGAAAAAAGTTTCATCGCTGGCGCCCGCCATGGTGACGAAAGCGTCTCGTTCTATGCCATGCGCAAGATGCCCGGCGACAGTCGCCATCTCCTCGCTCTCGATTTTGTCATAGAGCGAATGGCTTTTCACGTCGAAGCAGCGGTTGAGGATTGTCCGCGTGAGTGTGTTGCCGGACCTGGGGTAGGAGGCGATCCAAACGATCATTCTCGACGATCTTTCCAGTGCATTCCCATGACCGCGCGACCGTGGCGTTTGGGCGCGTCCTCCAGCAGACCGGTGGCCGCGCATCGGATCACCCGCCTCCCCTCAGTGGTCCCGACCACGAGGCCCGCGCGGATCGGCATGACGCCCTCGACGAGGTGATCACGGTCGATATGCGCGACCACCTCGATCAACTCCTATTGGTGCGCCGCTGGCCGTTGCTCAGGTTCGTCCATGGCGCCAGTGTAACGAGATAGGAGGTCCCTTCAATCCTAGCGTCGCGCTTGCCCACTGTCGCCAGCATGGCCCGAGCGTCGGCCTGGAGGGTCTCGACTGTATGCACCGCCGGACCTCGCCGCTTGGGTGGGTCATTTCCCGGCTGAAGCGCGAGGGTTCGGCGAGGAAACCAGCGGGATTAAGGCCGTGGCGGGGTTTGTCGCCAAGCCTTGGTCGCGATGCAGTGGCGGGAGGTTCGACGCCGCCCTGGATTTTCCGCCTAGAGAGAAAGAGGCTTGTTGGAGGACCGGTTTTCCAATTCAATTGGCCTGGTGGTGGAATGAGGGCCAATGGACCTAAAGCACAAGACGGTATTAGTCTACCAGATGGGCAAGTTCGGGTCGCGGACCTAGAGAAATCGTTCATCCGCCGCGGATTATACCGGGCGACCTCGGCGGAAGATATCCCGGTCGCCCGCGGGCAAGCGGGCGTGGCCCTTTGGGGCCGTCGCCGACCTTGTGGGTTTTGTTTGCACAGCGCGAGGATCGGCGCCTTCCAACTCTGCGCTTGACAGGTGAGGTCGCCGAGGTAGCGTCGAACCGGGTTGGGAGCGGCGGTCGATGGGATCCTCGGGCTGGTCGGCGGCGCTTCGTTGACGACGGACACGCCAGACCAATGGACACGGACCAAGGCAATGGGCGCGCCGATGCGCCGGACCCAACAGATGCGGGAGCGCGCGATTCGTTGCGCTTGGCGCGCGCCGCGTTACAGCAGGGCGATATCACGGCGGTGCTCGCCCATTTGGAGGCGGCGGTTGCTGAAGATCCGACGAACCTGACGGTCCAGTTAAAACTTGCACGCACATTGGCCAAACTCGATCGAAAGGCGGACGCCGAAGCGACCTACCGACGAATTCTTGAGCAGAACCCGACGCATGTCCAGGCGCGGAAGGAAATCAGTCGGGCGGAATGGAGCCGAGGCCGGCGTTCCGACGCCGTGGATCACTTTCAGGCCGCCATGGCCGGCGATCCGGACAACCCGAAGTCAAATCTGACCCTCGGCAACCAGTTGGTCGGCCTTTGGCGATTGGAGGAGGCCGAGGCGGCATTTCGCCGCGTGATCGCGGCGGAGCCGACCAATACCGCCGCCCTGATGGGGCTTAGCCGATGCGCCAAGAACCGCGGCGAGGAGGGGGCGGCGTTGGCGTTTCTGCGCGCCGCCTCCGCCTGCCAGCCCGGCAATCGGGAAATCCAATTTCAGATCAAGCTTCTGGAGGGGGACCACGCGGATCATGACTGGAAGTCGGATCTGCTTGACGCCGCCGAGGTTCTGCGGGCCGTGGACAGCCCGCGCGACCAGCTCTTCTGGGCCGCCCGACTCCTTTTGGTTTACGGTGTGACCGATATTGTCAAGGAGGTGCTGACGCCCATGGAGGCGACTTCGCAACCGGCGCGCCGAATTCTCCAGATGGCGCGCCAGCTTGACCGCCTGGGGCTTTCCCAGCAGGCTGGGGCTCTCAGCCAGCTCTTTGATCCGGAAACGGAGCAGATGAACGCCCTGACCGGCGTGGTCGAACGGTTGAACCCGGGCGCGGAGACGCTGGTGCTGGTTTTTACCGGACGCGTCCAGCGTGCATTCCTGTCGCTCGACGTACTGCACCGAATTCTGCGCAAGACAGGGGCCAGCTTGGTTTATATGCGCGATCTGGAGCGTACGAGCTTTCTCGGCGGTGTCGTCGGCTTAGCCGCCGATTTCAACGGCGCGGTCGACGCCTTTCGCGCCCTGATGGCCCGGGCGGGCGCTCGCCGGTTGGTGACCATCGGCAACTGTTTCGGTTGCGCGGGCGCCCTTCGATATGGCCTGGCGCTTGGAGCCGAAGCGGTGCTGGGCGTGGCGCCACGCATGGGCGCCCTTGCGATTCAGAGGCTGTCGCCGGCAATTGCAGCGAAACTGGCGGCGCTCCGCGACTCCGCGCCGTCACTTGCCCAGGACGTACCCAGCCTCTACCTGGCCGCGGCTTCGCCGCCCCGGGTGACGCTGATCAGCGCCGTCGGCGTCGAGCCGGAGGCGAGCTTCTTGCGGGAAATGTCGGCGAAGGTTCCAGGCGTGTTTTCCGTGGAGATGCCAGGCGCGTCGGCAGCATGCTTCGGCGACATCCTCGCCCGGGGGTACTTGTCGACATTGCTTTCGAGCTTCGTCGCCGACGGGGCGGTTGCGCCGGATATTCTCGCCGCCTTGGGCCGGCCCGCGCCAAAAGACGTGGAACGGCGCCCCGAACCCAATCGATCCGAGATGGAGGTGGCGCCGTAGTCAACAATTACGGTGTCGCCATTGGACGTTCGGGCGAGAAGTCGCTGTCGGTCCAAAAATGACGGCACGACGATCCTCAGGCCACGGCCAACCAGTAGGGCCGGCCGACCCTACGTCACTGGTCGATGTTCTACACAGTCGGGCCCTGCGCGCGCCCGATGAGGAAGCCTTCCTGTGGCTCGAGAACGGCGAGCGGGAAGCCGGAAGGATCACCTTTGCCGGGCTCGACCGCCGCGCCCGTTCGATTGCGCGGCTTGTGCTGGATCACGGTCTGGGTGGCGAACCGGTCCTGCTGGTCTATCCTTCCGGCCTGGACTTGCTGGCGGCGTTGTTCGGCTGCTTCTATGCGGGCGCCATCGCGGTCGTGGCGCCGCTGCCCGGCGCGCAGTCGCTGGACCGCGTCCGAGCGCTGGCGATCGATTCCTCCGCCGCGGGCATGCTGACCGTCGCCGCGCTCGCCGCGCGGGTGACTGAGGAAGCGCCCGCCGGCGTAAGTATTTTGACCACGGACGACGTTGATAAAGCAGTCGAGTTTTCGCCGTCCACCTTGCCTGGCCCGCATTCCCTGGCGATGCTGCAATACACGTCCGGTTCAACCACCACGCCGCGCGGCGTGATGCTGACGCATGCTAACTTGCTGAGCAACCTTGGAGCGATGGCCAAGGCCACCCGAGTCGAGGAAGGCGAGACGGCGGTGAATTGGTTGCCCTTCAATCACGACATGGGCCTCTTCGGTTTCGGATTTTTCCCCATTTATGCGGGCCTGCGTTGTGTCCTGATGCCCCCGGTCGCGTTTTTGAAGCGGCCGGCGCGCTGGCTGGAGGTCATCGATCGCTATCGCGGAACCTTGAGCGCCGGTCCGGTCTTCGCCTACGATCTTTGCGAGCGCCGAACCACGCCGCAGCAGCGCGCGTCGCTCGATCTCTCCTGCTGGCGAATAGCCGTTTGCGGTGGCGAGATGATTCGGCCCGAAGTGCTCGAACGGTTTGCCGAAACCTTCGCCCCGGCCGGTTTCAGACCTGAAGCGCTGGCCCCCGCCTATGGTCTGGCCGAGTCCACGCTGCTCGCGGCTTCGGTGAAGGCGGGCGGCGGGTTCGACGTCTGCTCCGTGGACGGTCCAAGCCTGGCCGAAGGACGCGCCGCGTCGCCGGCGAGCCCGGAACGCACCCGCCGTCTGGTCTCCTGCGGTCATCCCTGGCCGCGTCACGAGCTCATCGTGGTCGATCCGGTCCGCCGCATGGCGGCGCCTCCGGGCGAGGTCGGGGAGATCTGGCTTCGCAGTGCGAGCATAAGCCAAGGCTATTGGCGCCGCCCGCTGGAAACCGCGGAAATGTTCGATGCGACCCTTTGCGACGGCGACAGGTCCGGCGGCTGGCTGCGCACGGGGGACCTCGGCTTCATGTCAGTCGAGGGGCTGGTGGTGACCGGCCGGCTCAAGGACATGATCATCGTCCGTGGAGCGAACTTCGATCCGCTCGATCTGGAAGTCGCCGCCGAACGGTGCCACCCCGCTTTGAGCCACGGCGGTGGCGGTGCATTCTCGTTCGACAGTCCCGCCGGCGAACAGGTGGTGCTCGTGCATGAGGTGGAGCGCGCCGCGATGAAAACGCTCGATTCGGCCGCCGTGGTGGCCCGGGTGGCCGAGACCATCAGCCTGAACTTCGGCCTGGCCCTCTACGACCTCGTGCTGCTTCGGGCCGGCGTCCTGCCACGGACCACGAGCGGCAAGGTGCAGCGGCATCTCTGCCGGGAGCGATATTTGAACGGCCTGCTCCCACCCCTGGTCGAGTCGCGCCACCCGGAACTCAGCCGCTGGCGTCCCAAGGCGCCTCAGACCGGCGCCTCCCGCAACGGGGGCGCCGAATGAACCAGGCTCTGGCCGACAGCGAACTTCGAGGATGGGTGCGCCGGTATCTCGCCGAGGTTCTCGGCATTCCGGAAAAGGAAGTGGAGCTCGACCGGACTCTCGAAAGCTACGGACTCGATTCGATCGAGGCGGTGCTGATGGCCGGGGCCTTGGAGGATGAATTGAGCTTCGAGATCGATCCCGCGGCCTTCCTGCAATATCCGACGATCGAAGCCATGGTCGCTGCGGTCGAGCACGACGGAAGAGGCGCTACCACCGAGGAGTTCGACGCGCCATGATCGTCGGAAGCCTCACCTCGCCGGGCTCGGTTCCGTGACCAACACATCCGCCGCCGTGCGCGGAACGCGCGCCAGCCTGAGTCCGGATCCTCTCGCCCAGTTGGCGCCAGACAACCTCGTCTCGACCTACGCGCTGCTGCGCGAGGCCGCGCCGGTCCATTGGAGCCGCCATTTCGGCGGTTGGGTCCTGACGCGGCACGCCGACGCGCTGTCGGTCCTGAGCGATCCGGCCTTTCTCGCCGACGATCCGATCGCGCGTTTCGATCTCCTCGAGCGACGCGGCGGACCCTCGCTGCCAAATCTCAGGACCGTTCTGTCGAACGTCGCCTTCTTCACCAATCCACCGCGCCATATTCAATTGCGGAAATTCATGTCCCGCCTCTTTCAGGGCCCGGAAGTGGCTGGAATTCGCGCCGGGCTCGAGCGGCGCGCCGCTGGCCTTCTGCTTGCCGCGCGCCAGGTCGGAAGACTCGACTTGGCGGCCGGTTTTGGACGCGACTTGGCCATTTTTACTATCCAGACCCTGCTCGGCTTGCCATCGGAAGACTGTCTCGCCCAGGCCGCGACTGCCCGCGAGGTAGCCTGGATCTTTGATTTGACGCCGCGATCGTTGCGTGAATTGCGGCAAGCCGAAGCACGGGCCGGCAAACTTCTGGATTATTTTGAGCTGGAGATCGGCCGCAACCGTGCGCGACCCGACGAGAGCCGTTTTTCGCAACTGGTGGAACGCAGCGACAGCGACCTGGGATTGAGTGATCGGGATCTTGCCGGTTTGCTCACATTCATTTTCAGCGGAGGCCAGGAGTCGACGGCGACGGGCATCCCCGCCTCGGCAGTCATGCTGCTGGAACGAAGCGACGTGCGCGCGCGCCTGATCGCCGAGCCGGGTAAAGTGGCCGGAGCGGTGCGGGAGTTTCTGCGTCTCGCCTCCCCCTTCCAGTATGTCGCTCGCATCGCCGCGCGCGATTGCCAGTTCAGCGGCGAGACGATCCGCGCCGGCGAGCGGGTCACCATCATCCTGGGCGCCGCCAACCGCGATCCGGCCGCCTTTCCGGATCCCGACGCCATCGACATCGACCGAGAGGGGCCGGACTCCCTCGCCTTCGGCCATGGCGCTTATCGCTGCCTGGGCGCCGCGCTGGCCCAGATGGAGTCGGAGGTGGCGATTGCCGCCCTGCTCGCCCATCCCGACCTACGCCTCGTCCCGGGGTCGGTGGTCTGGGAAACGCGGACGCGTGTTCCGGCCATGGCCCGCGCCTGGGCCGACTTTGTTTGAGGACCGGTGGCGCGCGTGAGCAGCGGAAGGCTAATCGTCGTGCACCAGATGGCGAAGGTGGCCTCGCTCGCCTGGGTCGAGGCGGCGGCGCCGGCGGCTGGACAAGGCGGGGTGGCTCCCGTCCACGCCCACTATTTGACCGCGGCCAATCTTCAGGCCATCGCGGCGATCCTGGCCACTCCGCGCGAGAACAATTCCATCGTCAACCCGCTCATTGCGCGCGATATCGTGCGCAAAGGCAGGAAAGGAATTGCGCAGATCGAAGCCGCGCGCGAACGCCGGCAGGAGATCCGCGTGATCACGGGCATGCGCGACCCAGTCGCCCGATCGCTGTCGCTTCTGAGCTTCCTGGCGGACTTCTGCGGCCATACAGGCGGGAGCCTCAGCGCGAAGGACGGGGCGAGCGCCGATGCGGTGTGCGCGGTTCTCGGCGAGCTATGGCGATGGGTCCTGGCGGGGACCGAGCCCACCGGCAGCTTCGAGCGGCTGGCGTGGCGCATGATCGGGGCCTATCGAACCTGGTTCGACGAGGAACTTCTAGCGGTCTTCGGTCTCGATATATTCTCATCGCCGTTCCCGTCCGGCGGTGGGGCCCAGTGCTTGAACAGCCCCGGCGTCGCGTTGCTCGTCTATCGCGCCGAAGACATCGCATCCGAAGCATCGACGCGCCAACTCCTGCACGACGCGGCGAAGAGGTTTCTGGGAGACCCCGATTTCGCGCTGCCGGAGGTAAACACGGCGGCGACGCGGCGATCCTACCCGCTCTACGTTCAGACTCGCGAGCGTTTCCACCTTCCCGCCGCGACCCTGAACGCAATCTACGACGTGCCGGCCGTCACGCATTTCTATCGCGCGCATGAAATCGCCGAATTCAAGGCGCGGTGGAGTACGCACCGCTGTGAGTAATATACTATCGTTCCGTCAGTAAACCTGGCTCCCCCAACGGGACCGTATTCGGCATTACGCCGGACGAGGATGTCCCTGCCCGGTGCTGTCAGACTGCCGGCAACTCGCTCGTTACCGCGCGGATAATTTACTCTGACTGTGCCCTGGTCGCGGAGGTCGTCGTGAGTGTTTTCGGTCAGCCTTCGGATCCGCGGGATAGGCGGCGCACGCCTGGTCGAAGATGGCGTCCGAAATATCCGGCCGCAGCCAGTCCAGCAGCGCGACGCCTTCATCCCTGAGCAGGTATCGTTCGGCTGGCTTGGAGACATACGGCGGCTGCGCCGGAAGGGTGGGGTAGTCCTCTCGCAGCTGCTCATAGTAGCCGCGCGCCCGTATCGTCTCTTCATCCGACAGGAAACGGAAGCGCCGGCCGCTGAACGGTTCGAACTGCACGCCTTTGCGATCCCTCTTTCTGCCCGCGGCGTGAACGGCGCTGATCACATCCACCCCGGCTCGCGCCACTATCAGGTGATAGAGCAGCATGCTGTAGAGGTCTGACTTCGTCGGGTTGCGGACGCCGGCCTCCTCATCGGCGTCAGGAAAGGCGCTTTCCACCGGGACCTCCATGGCCGCCAAGGCGCCGGAGACGACTCTTCCCTCCTCACGATCCGCGTCGAACGATCGAACCACGATTTCGGCCGAGGGCAATTTGTCCCGCATGATCCGCAAGGCCTTGGTCATTCTGGCGCCCTGCTCCAGCAGGCTTTCCGGCGGTCGAGCCCCGGCGGCCTTCTGAGCCCTCGAGGGCGGCGCGATCGAGGGCGGTGCGATCGGCGGCATCGGTAGCGCGTAGAAGACTTCCGCCCGCGGGCCGGCCCGGGACCGGATGATTTCCCTGTAGAGCGACTCGATCCAGTCGTCCGTGTATCTGGCGATGAAAACAATGCGCACATCGGCGCCGTGCAAAATTCCTTCCAGATAGTCCGCATCCCAAGCGCGGGAGGTGAGCGCCATCGCTTCATAGGACCAAATCAGGTTCTCGAATTCCGATTGGTGAAACTTCCTGAAGACCCCCGCCACCACCTCCCGACAGCCCTGCAGGTCCAAGCCTGCCGAAGGGGCCGTCATCAACCGGGTCATGGCGATGAACATGAGGGGGTGGCTTTCCCGCTCGTTCATCACCTCGTGTTCGCGCGGCCCCGGATAGAGGATGCCATGAGAACGAAGCTTCTCGTCGTGATCTCGCAAATACTGTTGAATGGTCGAGGATCCCGTCTTGTGGAGCCCGACATGGAAGGTGACGCGTTTCGACATTACAGCTCGACCCTTGACGTAAATCCCGACATCAGCGGCGCCGGTCGCCGCCCGAGCGATTCATCGCACCGGCGTTGAGCCAGCCTGGCCGGCGAGTGGCGGGCGTTCCAATCAGCCTCCCGGATCCGCCGGGTAGGCGGCGCACGCCTTGTCGAAGGTGGCGTCCGAGATATCCGGCCGCAGCCAGTCCAGCACCGCGACGCCTTCGTCCCTGGGCAGGCGCCGTTCGGCCGGCCTGGATACGAACGGGGGTTGCGCTGGAAGGTCGGGATATTCCTCGCGGAGCTCTTCGTAATAGCCGCGAGCCTCGATCACATTCTCGTCCGAAAGGAAGCGGAAGCGGCGGTCGCCGAGCGGTTCATACTTCATGCCCCGGCGGTCCCTGTTTTTGCCCGCGGCCCCGACGGCGCGGATGACATCCACCCCCGCCTGCGCCGTTATCAAATGATAGAGCAGCATGCTGTACAGGTCCGATTTCGTCGGGTTCTTGACCCCGGCTTCATCATCGGCGTCCGGGAAGGCGCCTTCCGGAACCCCCATAGCCGCCAAAGCGCCGGACACGAGCTTCCGCTTGGCCCGATCCGCATCGAACGAGCGGGCGACGATCTCGGCCGAAGGCGCCTTTTCGCGCATGGCCCGCGCGGCCTTGACGATCTTGGCGCCGTGATCGAGCACACTCCTGCCCGTTTGCGCCGCGCCGTCGGCCGCGTCCGGCGACGGAGCGATCTTCAGCCGCTTCACCGGAGAAACACTTTGGCGAGACCCGCTGCTCCCGCGAATCCGTTCCTTGATCAGCGACTCGATCCAATCGTCGATGTACCTGGCGAAGAACACGATGCGCACCTCGGCGCCGGCCAAAATCCGCTCCAGGTATTCGGCATCCCAAATTTTCGCCGCGAGCAATATCCCTTCACAGGACCAGATCAGGTTTTCCAGATCGGACTTGTGGAATTCCTCGAAGACCCGCTCGACCACCTCCCGGCAAGTCTTGAGGTCGAGGCCCCCGCACGGCGCCGTCACCCTTCCCTTCATGGCGTTGATCATCACGGAATGCTTGGGGGGACGCAGAGCCTCGTGCTCACGCGCGCCGGGATAGAGGATTCCGAGAGAGCGAAGTTTTTCGTCTTGGCTCCTCAAGTATTTTTGAATAGTTGTCGTGCCAGTCTTTGGAAGTCCAACGTGGAATGTGACAACCTTCGACATCGCGGCGCGACCTTTGACGTGAACCCCGTTCCTAGGCAGTTATAAATGGGGACGGCGGCCGTTCTGATCCTCGACGGGCTGGCGTGTCAAGGGGCCGGCGACGCCAGAAGCCGCGCCCGCCCGATATCCGGCCGCCGTTGACGTTGGCCCGAGCGCGTTCAACATCGGGTCATGTTTGTGCGACTCCATCGCCTCGTGCTCCCGGGAGCCCGGATAGAGGATGCCGAAAGATTGGAGCTTCTCATCCTGGCTCCGCAAATAGTGTTGAATGGTCGTCGTTCCCGTCTTGGGAAGGCCGACATGAAAGACGACACGCTTTGACACCTCAGCTCCGACTTCAAACCTGAGCCGGCGTTCCGCTCGGCCCCCCCGGATCCGCCGGGTAGGCGGCGCACGCCTTGTCGAAGGTGGCGTCCGAGATATCCGGCCGCAGCCAGTCCAGCACCGCGACGCCCTCGTCCCTGGGCAGGTATCGTTCGGCCGGTCTGGATACAAACGGGGGTTGCGCCGGAAGGTCGGGATATTCCTCGCGGAGCTCTTCGTAATAGCCGCGAGCCTCGATCACATTCTCGTCCGAGAGGAAGCGGAAGCGGCGGTCGCCGAGCGGTTCGTACTTCACGCCCCGGCGGTCCCTCGTTCTGCCCGCGGCCCCGACGGCGCGGATGACATCCACCCCCGCCTGCGCCGTTATCAAATGATAGAGCAGCATGCTGTACAGGTCCGATTTCGTCGAGTTCTTGACCCCGGCCTCATCATCGGCGTCCGGAAAGTTCCCTCCGACCGGGACGCCCATGGCCTCCAGGGCGCCGGAGACGACTCTTCCCTTGGCGCGATCCGCGTCGAAGGATCGAACGACGATCTCTGCCGAGGGCGCCTTGTTCCGCATGATCCGCAAGGCTTCCGTGAACTTGGCCCCTTTCTCGAGCACGCTTTCACGCGACCGGGCCGCCGAACCCTCGGCCACCCCCGCTAGCGGAGCAAGCGGCGGCAGCGGCTTTTTGGAAAGCCTTTCCGCTCCTGATTTGCTCCGGCCCCGGATACGTTCCTTGACATATGACTCGACCCAGTCGTCCACGTACCTCGCGAAGAACACGATGCGCACATCGACGCCTTCCAGGATTCTCTCCAGGTATTCCGCATCCCAGATGCGCGCGGTCAGCCCCATCCCTTCGCAAGACCAAAGCAGATTTTCCAGATCGGATTCGTGAAATTTCTTGAAGACCATCGCAATCGCCTCCCTGCAGGCCTTCAGGTCCAGGACTTCCGACTGGGCCGTCGCCTTCCCGATCATGGCGCTCATCATCAAGGTATGTCTTGGCAGGTGCATCGCCGGGTGTTCCCCTAGACCCGGATAAAGAAAGCCCAGAGAGCGAAGTTTCTCGTACTGGCCCCTTAGATATCTTTGGATAGTGGTGGTGCCCGTCTTCGGAAGGCCCACATGAAAACAGACACTCTTCGGCATGGCGGCTCAATCCGTGACGTGACTCCCTTCCGCGGCACGCTAGGCGTCGCGCGGTCATAGGGGAACTCCGGCTCTGTTCTGATTGCTGATTGCTCGGCCTGTCAAGCGGTCGCGCCGCCGCCTCGCGATGGGGCCAGCGCCCTGGTCGCGGGCCCTGTGGTCAGGCTTGCGGATCCGCGGGGTAGGCGGCGCAGGCCTCATCGAAGACGGCGTCCGAAATATCCGGCCGCAGCCAGTCCAGCACCGCGACACCTTCATCTCTCGACAGGCGCCGTTCGGCCGGCCTGGAGACATAGGGCGGCTGCGCCGGCAGATCGGGATAGTCCTGGCGCAGCTCTTCGTAGTAGCCGCGGGCCTGGATGATGTTGTCGTCCGAGAGGAAGCGGAAGCGGCGGCCGGCGAGCGGTTCGTATTCGCGGCCGAGCTTGTCTCGCATCGCGCCGGCGGCGCCGACCGCGTGGATGACTTCCCCTTGGGCCCGTCCCAGCACCAGATGGTAGAGCAGCATGCTGTGCAGGTCCGATTTCGTCGGGTTCTTGACCCCGGCCTCGTCATCGGCGTCCGGGAAGGCCCCTTCCGGAACCCCCATCGCCGCCAATGCGCCCGATACGAGTTTTCCCTTCCCGCGATGTTCGTCGAATGAAAGCGCGACAATTTCGGCCGAGGGCAGTTTGTGACGCATAACCCGCACGGCCTTGACGATCTTGGCCCCCTTTTCGAGCATGCTCCGGCCCGTTTGCGCCGCCTCGCCATCGGCCGCCGCCGGCAGCGGGGCCAGCGTCAGCGGTTTGCCGGTCAGGCTCTCCGCGTGCTGCCCGCGCCGGCCGCGAATCCGTTCCTTGACCAGCGACTCGACCCAGTCGTCGACATATCTCGCGAAGAACACGATACGCACCTCGGCGCCGGCCAGGATCCGCTCCAGGTATTCGGCATCCCAATTGCGCGCCGCGAGCGCCATGCCTTCATAAGACCAGATCAGGTTTTCCAGATCGGATCGGTGGAATTCCTCGAAGACCCGCCCCACCACCTCCCGGCAGCCTTGCAAATCCAGGCCTTCCGACCGGGACTTCGCGTTTCCCACCATGGCGTTGATCATCAGGTGATGCTTGTGTGGCCGCATGGCCTCGTGCTCACGCGCGCCTGGATAAAGGAATCCGAGGGAGCGAAGTTTTTCGTCCTGACTCCGCAAGTATCTTTGAATAGTGGTGGTGCCAGTCTTCGGCAGTCCCGCATGGAGTGTGACACGTTTCGACATCGCGGCCCGACCTTCGGCGTGAACCCCGTTCCTAGGCAGTTATAAATGGGGACGGCGGCCGTTCTGATCCTTGACGGGCTGGCATGTCAAGGGGTCGGCGGCGGTGGTCCGGGCCGATCGAGGGCCGCGGCGCGGGCGTTCCGTTCAGCCTCTCGAATCCGCCGGGTAGGCCGCGCACGCCTTGTCGAAGATGGGGTCCGAAATATCCGGCCGCAGCCAGTCCAGCAGCGCGACCCCTTCATCCCTGGCCAGATATCTTTCGGCTGGCTTCGATACAAACGGCGGCTGCGCCGGAAGGTCGGGATATTCCTGGCGCAATTCTTCGTAGCAACCGCGCGCGCGGATGGCGTCCTCGTCGGAGAGGAAGCGGAAGCGGCGACCGCCGAGCGGTTCGAACTTCTGACCTTTCCGGTCCCTCTTGCGGCCCGCGGCGTGGACGGCGCTGATCACCTCCACCCCGGCCCGCGCCATGATCAGATGATAGAGCAGCATGCTGTAGAGGTCCGATTTCGTCGGGTTCTTGACCCCGGCCTCGGCGTCGGCGTCCGGGAAGGCGCTTTCCACCGGAACGCCCATGGCGGCCAAGGCGCCCGATACGACTTTTCCCGCCTCACGATTGGCGTCGAACGATCGAACCACGATTTCGGCCGAGGGCAATTTGTTTCGCATGATCCGCAGGGCGTCGCCGATCCTGGCCCCCTGCTCCATCAGGCTTTCCACCGGTCGCGTCCCGAAGCCCACATCCTTCCGCGGGAGCGGCGCGATCGGCGGCATCGGTTTTGCGTAGAATCTTTCCGCCCGCGCGCCGCTCCGGGCCCGGACGAGTTCCTTGTAGAGCGACTCGATCCAGTCGTCCGTGTATCTGGCGAAGAAGACGATGCGCACATCGACGCCGCCCAGGATCCGCTCCAGATAGTCCGCATCCCAGGCGCGGGCGGTGAGCGCCATCGCTTCATAGGACCAGATCAGGTTCTCGAGATCGGACCCGCGAAATTCCTCGAAGACCCGCGCGACCACCTCCCTGCAGCCCGCCAGATCCAGGCCTTCCGACGGGGCCGTCATCAGCCGGGTCATGGCGATGAACATCAACGGGTGGTTTCTCCGCGGGTTCATGGCCTCGTGTTCGCGCGGCCCTGGATAAAGGCAGCCGAACGACCGAAGCTTCTCGTCGTGATCTCGCAAATACTGTTGAATGGTCGAGGATCCCGTCTTATGGAGCCCGACATGAAAGGTGACGCGTTTCGACATTACAGCTCAACCTTTGATCTTAAGGCCCGTCAAGGAATAAATGAATCGTCGTCAACCGGGCGCTCGCGGCGATGTTCGGTCGAGCCTATCAACCGCCAAGACGCCAAGAAGCCAAGAGACCGGTGAAAATCAACGCCTTGGCGCGAAGCGCCGTTCTGTCTTCTTGGCTCCTTGGCGACTTGGCGTTTCAAAGGGCGGTTCCGACACAACGGCATTTGCGATCATCTATTCCCTGACGGATCTTTAGACCCGATTCCCGGCCTTGACGCTCGTCCGCCCGACGCGTGGCGGGCCTTCCCGTCAGGCTCTCGGATCGGCGGGATAGGCGGCGCGCGCCTTGTCGAAGGTGGCGTCCGAAATATCCGGCCGCAGCCAGTCCAGCACCGCCACGCCATCCTCTCTGGGCAGGTATCTTTCGGCCGGCCTGGACACATACGGCGGCTGCGCCGGAAGATCGGGGTATTCCCGCCGCAGCTCATCGTAGTAGGCGCGAGCCTGCACTACATCTTCGTCCGAGAGGAAGCGGAAGCGGCGACCGCTGAGCGGTTCGAACTTCACGCCTCGGCGGTCCCTGGTTCTGCCCGCGGCGCCGACGGCGCGGATGACATCCACTCCGGCCTCGGCCACTATCAAGTGATAGAGCAGCATGCTGTACAGGTCCGATTTCGTCGAGTTCCTGACCTCGGCTTCGTCATCGGCGTCCGGGAAGGCCCCTTCGACCGGGATGCCCATGGCCGCCATGACGCCCGATACGACGGTTCCCGTTTCACGATTCGTATCGAACGATCCAACGACGACCTCGGCGAAGGGCAGTTTGCTCCGCATAGTCCGCAGATCATCGACGATATTGGCGCCCTTCTCGACCATGCTGCGTCGCTCGCGGGCCGACGTGGCCTCCGCCGCGCCCGGTTGTGGCGAAAGCGGCGCCAGCGGCTTTTGGGACAGCCGCTCCGCCGCCGACTTGCTCCGGCCCCGGATGCGTTCCTTGATCAGCGACTCGACCCAATCGTCCAGGTATCTGGCGAAGAATACGACCCGCACATCGAAGCCGTCCAAGATCTGCCCAAGGTATTCTTCGTCCCAGGCCCGCGCGCGGGACGCCATCCCTTCACAGGACCAGATTAGATTTTCCAGGCCGGATTTCTCGAATTTCTCAAAGACCGACGCCACCGCCTCCCTACACGCCTGCAGATCCAAGCCTTCCGACTGGGCGGTCGGTTTTCGAACCATGGCGCTCATCATCACGGTATGTCTGGCTCGACCCATCGCTGGGTGCTCCCGCGGACCTGGATAAAGGAAACCGAGAGAGCGAAGCTTTCCCTCCTGACCGCGCAAGTATCTTTGAATAGTCGTCGTTCCAGTCTTCGGTAAACCGACGTGGAAAGTAACACTCTTCGACATGGAATCTCAATCCGTAACTTGGCCCCTCTCTTCATCCAGTCCTAACGGCGGGCCGAGCCTGTTCTGACCCTCGATGGGTTGGTGTGTCAAGCGGGGCGCCGAGGTAACGCCCGTCACGCCATCGCCATCCTCGGGGCCGACAACGTGGCCAGCCGCCCGGCGTCGCCATGGGCGCCCATATGGGCGAGGCCGGCGGGGGTGGCGGCGAAGCCGGCCATGGCGGCGATGAAGGTGTGAGGGGGCGGCGCATGGGGCGGCGGCGCGCTCGGCGGGGGGGCGGATGCGCCGCCGGTCGTGGCGATGATCGTCACGCCGCCCTGACCGTCGCTCGCCGCGACGAAGGTCGCGGCCAGGTAGTCGCCGGCCAGGGCGATCTTGGCGGTGTGCGCACCGTCGCTGATGCTGAGCACGCCCCCGGACCCCGTGCCGCTGAAGCTCGCCTCGCTCGAATCGACGAACTTGATATCCCTCAGGTCCAGAGTGGTTGCGCCGACCTTGGAAAAGCCGCTCACCGTGCCGGTGTAGTTCAGGGAATCGGCCAGTTGCAGCACGCCCGACACGCCGCTGAACGCGACGTCCTGGTGGAAGGCCCCGTTGAAGGCCAGGGCGCCGCCGGCGATGATCCCGCTCCCCTCGCCACTCACCGCGCCATTCACGGTCAGAACTCCGCCGACCGCCTCCAGCAGGCCCGAGTTTCGGATCTCGCCCTGGATGGTCACCCCGCCGGCGCCGGAGGCTTCGATCAATCCGGAGTTGGTGATGCTGCGCGCCCCGGTGTCGATGATCAACGCCCGCGAGCCATTGCCGTCGATCACCCCGCCGGCCATGTTGATCAGCGTCATCTGGCCCGCACCCAGCATCCCGGCCCCGGAGATGGTGGTGTCGACGTTGGTCAAGGTGTCGCCCGCCGAGGCGCCGATGATGCGATTGGACGCAAAGTCGCCGAACGCGATGGTCCCGCCGCCTCTGAGCGTCGCCCCGCCCGCGCCGACCGTCAGGGTGCTGGTGATGACCGTCAGGACGCGGGTCTCGGTGATCGCGCCGTTCAGCGTCACCGTCGAATCCTTGATTTGGAGATCGGCCGCCGCGAGGTTGGCCCCGTTGAAAGTATCGACCACGCCGACGAAGCTGATCGTCCCGGCGCCGCCGAGCGTGCCGGCGATGACGTCTCCCCCGCCGCGGAAGGTCAGGTCATTGCCCGCGCCGACCAGGACGATCGCGCCGGCCGACACCCCCAGCGATCCGGTGACGGTCAGGATGCCGTTGTCGGTCAGGCTCTGGCCTTTTGAGAGCTGGTTGGATCCGGCCAGGGTCCAGCCGACCGAGTCGATGACGTAGGACCCGAACCCGGAGAAGGTGGCGGAGTCCGTCCCCGACACCGCCCCGGTCCCCCCCAGGCCGCTGATCACGCCGCTGCCGCGGATGAGTTCGAAGGTTCCGCCACCCCCGGCGATCTCGCCGATGAATTGGGCGCCGGCGCCGGCGATCAGCACATCCCTGGCGAAGTTCAGCTTCACCGAATAGGCGCCGCCGCTGATCGTGCCGTAGTTGGTGACCGTGGCGTTGGCGCCCGTCACGGAGACCCCGGTCCCGCCCGTGATCACGGCGCCCGCGTCGTTGAGGAGGTAGCAGTCGGTGGTGAGCACCACCCCGGCCCCCTGGGCGCCGGCCGAGCCGCCCGCGCCGCCCGCGCCGCTCGCCCCCCCGCCCCCGCGCGCCCCGCCGGCGATCACACCGCGGTTGGTGATCGCCGCGCCGGCCCGCAGGACCACGCCGTCGCCGCCGTCGCCGCCGTCGCCGCCACCCGCGAAGCCGGCGCCCACGCCGCCGTCCCCGCCGACGCCCCCGACGATAGAACCGCTGTTGACCAGGCTGCCGCCGGCCGAAAGATAGATTCCCGCGCCGCCCCCGCCGCCGCTACCGGCGGTCTGATGATGGCCCGCCGCGGTCGAAGCGCCGTAGGCGTCGCCGCCGAGGCCGCCTCGGCCTCCCTGGATGAGGCCGGTGTTGGACAGGCTGGCCGCGACCAGGGTGACATCGATTCCCGCACCGCCGCGCCCGCCGCCGGCGGCGGTCCCCGCGCGGGAGCCGCCTTCCCCGCCGGCGCCGCCCGCGCCGCCCTCGATGGTCGAGCGGTTGGTCACGTCGCCGCCCCCGGCAAGGGCGATCCCCGCCCCGCCTTCGCCGCCGAATCCGCCGTTCGTGCGATAGCTGTCGCCGCCGCCGTAGCCCCCGGCGCCCCCGACGCCGCCCCGGCCGCCGGTAATGGTGATGCTGTTGCCGCCGACGATCGAGGCGCTGTTGAGGATGTAGCCGCCGCCGCGAAGGACGACGCCCTGGCCGCCCATGCCCCCGACCCCTCCGGAGCCTTTGCCGGCCCCGGCGCCGCCCGCGCCGCCTTCGCCGCCCGCGATCACGGCGTTGTTCTTCAACCTCGCGTCCGCGGTGGCGGTCAGGGCCGCTCCGCCCGCGCCGCCGGCCGCGCCCCCGCTCCCGAAACGGCCGCCGCCCCCCGCTCCACCATGGCCGCCGGTGACCGTCCCGTTGTAGATGGTGAAGATTCCCGCGGCCCCCAGGCTGATGCCGGCGCCGCCGTCTCCGCCCGCGCCGCCGCCCTGCAAGCCGTACCCGCCAGCGCCGCCGGCGCCGCCGTCCACCGCGCCACTGTTGATCGCGTCGCCGCCACTGGTCAGCGAAATTCCGGCGCCGCCCTGGCCCCCGGCGCCCCCGGCGCCCTGGTGCGCGCGGGCCGCGGCGCCCCCTGCGCCGCCATCCCCGCCGACGATCAGATTGCGGTTGGTGACGGAGCCCAGCGCCCCCAAGAGAACCGCGACGCCTCCGGCGCCGCCGTCACCGGCATAGCCGCCGCCATGAACCCCGAACCCGGCCCCGCCGCGGCCGCCGGCGGTTGTGCCGAAGTTGACCACCCGGTTGCCTTTGGAGAGCTCGATCCCCGTCTCGCCCGCGCGGCCTTGAAAATGGCTAGCGCCGCCATCCCCGCCGGCCCCGGCGAGGACCAATCCCCGATTGGACACCTTGGCCAGGGCGCCGGCGAAGACGCCCGAGCCCCTGATCACGGCGGTGTCGTCGATTTTCAGCAACGAGTAGGCGTGGGACAGCGTGTAGCCGGCGTTGTAAGTGCCCCTCAGGTGTTTGGTGGCCATCAGCGTCTCTCCCGAGACACCCGTCCTGCTCTCTCAAGAGCGCCCGGGCGTCCATTTGGTTTCACGGCCGGGCGCCGAGCGAAAACGGGGCGCCGTCGGGATTGAAGCGGTGTCATGCCAAATGGACACCTCGAGTTGTAATATTGGCGACTCCAGTAAAGGGACCCGACGATTCCTAATATAAAGTGAATAGCCCCGCCAAATTCCCTCATCGGCGGGCGCTCCGGGTGCGATCACCTCGTACGGCTCCACCCTCTCGCCCATCGGCCCCAAGCCCAGGAAGGCGCTGCTCTGCACCTCCCCCAACCAGGCCATGGGCGTGTCGTTCCAACCCGGCGCGGCTCGCGTGAGCCCTCCGGCCGGCGGATCGATCATGTACGGCAAACCCAGCCATGCGACGCCTGTCGCGGGATCCTGACCTCGGCTGAATGACGGCCGATCCCCAATCTTTAAACACCTCTCCCAAAGGGAGAGGGAGGGGCCCGCGCCCGATCAGGGCGTGGGAGGGTGAGGGGTTACGGCCTATCCGAATGAGGCGCAGATGTCAGGTATCAAGTTGAAAGACATGGCGAAATCGCCGGGCATGGTAACCCCTCACCCTCCCATGGCTGCGCCATGGGCCCCTCCCTCTCCCTCTGGGAGAGGTGTTCAAGAGGTGCCCCTGAACGAGTTGTGTATCCCCTAGCGCCCGCCGGCGGACCGGCCGGAGACATCTCGCGGCTGGGCTGATAAGACCGCCGCTCGGCGACGGGATCGGGCGGAGGGTCGAGCTTGAAGCGTGCCTTGTTGGCCATGGTGGCCCTGATCGGCGCCGCGGCGGGGCCGGCCGGGGCGCGGGCGGCGGACAAACCCCAGTACGGCGCCTGGGGGTTTGACCTCACGGCCATGGACCGCGGCGCGCGGCCCGGGGCGGACTTCAACCGCTACGCCTCCGGCGCCTGGCTGGCGCGCACGCCGATCCCGGCCGACAAGCCGATCGCCTCGCTCCGCTTCGCGATGAGCGACGCCATCCAGGCGCGCCTGCACGCCCTGATGGATGGGGCCGCCGCGCGGGCGCCGGCTGGGCCCGCGACGACGGAGGATAAGGTCGGGGCTTTCTACAAGGCCTTCATGGACGCGGGCCGGGTGGATGCGCTGGGCCCCGCGCCGATCGGCCCGCAGCTGGCCGCCGTGCGCGATGCGCGGGGTCGCGACCGCCTCGCCGCGCTCATGGGCCGCGCGACGTCCGATTTTTACGGCTCGATCTTCGCCCTGAGCCTGGACGTCGATCTGAAGAACGTCTCGCGCTATGCGGTCTACGTCGGCCAGGGCGGCCTGGGCCTGCCCGACCGTGACTACTACCTCCAGCCGGCCTTCGCCGCCCAGAAGGCGGCCTACCAAGCCTATGTGGCCAGGGTCCTAGGGCTCGCCGGCTGGCCGGAGCCGGGCGCGGCCGCCGCTGGCGTCGTGGCCTTCGAGAGCGCGATCGCGGCGGCCAGTTGGACCCGCGCCGAGCAACGAGACCCGGAAAAAGTCTACAATCCGATGAGCCGAGCGGAACTCGAGGCCCTGGCCCCGGGCTTTGGCTGGAAGGGCTTCTTCGAAAGCGCCGGCCTCGCCGACCAGGGCCGGGTGATCGTGGCGGAGAAATCGGCCTTCCCGCGCATCGCCGCGGTCTGGCGCTCGACCCCGCCGCCGGCGCTCAAGGCCTGGCAGGCGTTCACCATCGCCGACAACGCCGCCTTCTACCTCTCCCAGCCGTTTTCGCGGGCGCGCTTCGACTTCCGCGACAAGACCCTGTCGGGCCAGCCGGAGGAAGCGGCGCGATGGAAGCGGGGGATCCGCGCCGTGGCGGGCGGCGACTGCGTGGGGACCGACCGGGTCGACTGTTTCGGCTCGATGGGCTTCGCCGTGGGCCAGCTCTACGCCGCCCGGTATTTCCCGCCGGCGTCCAAGGCCAAGATCGAGGCCCTGGTCGCCAATGTGAAGGCGGCGATGCGCGCCAGGCTGGAACGGCTCGACTGGATGAGCGCGGCGACCAAGGTCGAGGCCTTGAAGAAGCTGGACACCTATCAGATCAAGGTCGGCTACCCCGACCATCCGCGCGACTATTCGGGGCTCGACATCCGCGCCGACGATCTCATCGGCGACGTGCGCCGCGCCGGAGCGTGGGACTGGCGGTACTATGTCGATCGCCTGAACGCGCCGGTGGACCGGGCCGACTGGTCGATGACGCCCCAGACCAACGACGCCTACAACGGCTCTCTGCGCGACATCGTCTTCCCCGCCGGGATCCTGCAGCCGCCGATGTTCGACCCGGCGGCCGACCCGGCGATCAACTACGGCGCCATCGGCGCGGTGATCGGCCACGAACTCACCCACGGCTTCGACGACCAGGGCCGCAAGCTGGACGCCCGGGGCCAGCTTCGCGACTGGTGGACGCCGGCCGACGCCACCGCGTTCGAGGCCCGAGCCAAGGGGCTGGGCGCGCAGTATTCGGCCTATGAGCCGGTCCCCGGCGCCCACATCAACGGCGAACTGACCATGGGCGAGAACATCGCCGACCTCGGCGGCCTCAACGTCGCGCTGGAGGCCTACCACCGCTCGCTGAACGGGCGGCCGGCGCCGGTCATCGACGGTTTCACCGGCGACCAGCGCGTCTTCCTCGGCTGGGCCCAGGCGTGGCGGGGCAAGGCGCGCGAGGACTATGTGCGAAAGCAGGTGGTCAGCGACCCGCATTCCCCCCGCGCCTTTCGGGTGATCGGCCCGGCGCGCAACATCGACGCCTGGTACGCGGCGTTCGGGGTCGAGCCGGGCGACGCCTACTATGTCGAGCCCGCCGAGCGCGTCCGCATCTGGTGAACCGTGCCGGACTATGCGCTCGGCCCCCACACCGCCTCCCTCGGCCGCCCCGTCGGCGTCGCCCTGGACGGCGGCGGCGCCCTCCTCGTCGCCGACGACGTAGGCGACACCATCTGGCGGGTGTCGGGGGCGGGCGGGTAGAGCTTGTTCTGATCCTCACCCGCGAAGCGGGGGAGGGGGACCACGAAGTGGTGGAGGGGGCGGGTGCGCGCCAAAATCGTGACGTTCAAGCGGGCTCGAAATCTCCGGCGCGAGATGAGCCTACCCGAGGTCGTCCTCTGGGACCACCTTCGCAAAGGAAGGCTGGCCGCTCTTCGGTTTCGGCGGCAGCATCCCATCGGGTCCTACATCCTGGACTTCTATTGCCCATCCACGCGCTTGGCCGTCGAGATCGACGGCGAGGGCCATGGCCATCCGGACCAGGAGAGTCACGACCAAGCGCGAGACAGATGGCTGGTCTCCCGAGGCCTGAAGGTGCTTCGCTTTACTGCGGCTAGCGTGCTGGACGACGAAACCTTGCCTGGCGTTCTCGGCGAGATCGAGGCCGCCGCCGCCCCCTCCACCGCTTTCGGCGGGTCCCCCTCCCCCGCTTCGCGGGTGAGGATCAAGCGCGGAGGCGCCTGGCTAAAACATCGCTCCCACGCCGGGGGGTTTGGGCTTTTTCTCGAGGGTTTCTTTTTCGAGGTCGTCGAGCTTTTCGGTTAGGCGTTCGTCGCGCTTGGCGAATTCCTCGTCGGAAATGGGCTCGCCCGGCTTGCGGGGCGTTGGGGGCTTTTCGGTCATGACGGTCTCCGGAGCCGGGGAGGTTCTCCAACGTCAATAGCCTTTCGGCGAAGGGGCGGCGACCCTACAGTCGCGCCGATGACTATTCCGCGATTGCCCGCGTTCGTTCGTCAGGAGTGGTTCCTGGGCGTCAGCCTCGCGACCGTCCTGGCTTTTCTGATCGAAGGGCCGGCCCTGTTCAGCGAGCTGGCGAACCCGCTGTGGCTGGCGGGCGTCTTCGCGTGGCTGTTCGCCGTGGTGCTGGGCTCGGCGCTGTCGGTGGCGCGCCACGCGGACCAGCTCGCGGCCCGGCTGGGCGAGCCCTTCGGCACACTGATCCTGACCCTCTCGGTGACCGCGATCGAGGTGATGACCATTTCGGCGGTGATGCTGCACGGCCAGAACGACCCCAAGCTGGTGCGCGACACGCTGTTTTCCGTGGTGATGATCATCCTCAACGGCCTGGTCGGCCTGTCGCTTCTGATCGGCGCGTGGAAATACCGCGAACAGGCCTACAATTTCCAAGGGGTCAACGCCTATTTGGGCGTCATCATCCCCCTGGCCGCCCTGGGCCTGATCATGCCCAACTTCACCCAGACCACCGCCGGGCCGACCCTGTCGTTCACCCAGGAAACCTGCCTGATCTTCATGTCGGCGGGACTCTACGGCGCGTTCCTGGTGATGCAGACCAGCCGGCATCGCGGCTATTTCAAGCTGGGAGAGGTGGCGGAACTCAGCCGGGACTATTCGCCCGCCACCGACCGGCGCCCCCTGGCGCGCCACGTAGTCCTGCTCGCGGTCTACATGGCGCCGGTGGCGTTCCTCGCCGAGCAGTTCGCCCATCCGGTCGACTACATCATCGAGACCCTGCATGGGCCCGGCGCCCTGGGGGGGCTGATGATGGCCCTGCTCGTGGCGACGCCCGAAGCCATCGGCGCGGTCCGCGCCGCCAGCGCCAACAACCTGCAGCGCGCGGTGAATATCTTCCTGGGCTCGGTGCTGTCGACCATCGGCCTGACCATCCCGGCCATGCTGTTGGTGAGCCATCTGACCGGGCGGTCGCTGGTGCTGGGCTTACAGAACACCGACGTGGTGATGCTGGTCCTTACCTTGGGGGTCAGCGTGGTGACCTTCGCCAGCGGGCGGACCAATGTCCTGCAAGGCGCGGTGCACCTGCTCCTGTTCGCCGCCTATCTGCTGCTGATCTTCCAGAGCTAGAACGGCAGGCCCGGCAGGCTCGGGAGGTGCAGGGCGCGCTTGGGCGGCGCCGGCTGGGCGCGGGCGAGCTCGCCGGCGGCCTCCTGGCAGTCCTTGGTGAGGTCGGGTTGGTCATAGGCCAGGCATTTGTCGAGATAGGCCCGGGCCTCGCCGACCCTGCCTTCCTGGCGCGATACAGCCACTTCGAGGGAGATGAAGGGTTTGTCGTCGGCCCCGAAGCGCGCGATCCCTTGGCGCAGGATCGCCATCGCCCGATCGTCGCGGCCGAGGCGGTAGAACATGCGGGCGTGGTCCAGATAGCCGTCGATGCTCTGGTCGGGGCTCTGTTCGGCCCGGGTGAACAGGGCGTCGGCGCGGGCGGTGTCGCGCAGGTCGTCGCGGATGCGCGCCGCCTCATTGACCACCAGGGGCGCGGAGGCGAACTGGGTCCTGGCGGCCTTGGCGAGTTCCCGTTCCGCCCCGGCCGGGTCGCCGTCGCCGCGCGCCTTCATCGCCGCGCGCACGGCCGCCACGGTCGCCGGGCCGTCCTGGTACTCCCTGGCGGCGCGGACCTGGGTGAGCCAGGCGGTCTGCTCGTCCCGCAGGGGCAGGCCCCCGGGATAGGCGTCGGCGGAATAGTCGGCGATCCCCTTCTTGCGGGCCTGGGGCGAGCGATGGCGCGGGCCGGAGTCTTCCTGGCGGGCGGCGGCGAAGCCGAGGGCCAGGCGCCCCGCCCCTTTGAAGAGGCCCTGCTTCAGGCTCTGAGGGGATGGGCCGCCCGAAAGAAAGCTCTGGGCGGTGTCCGCGTTGACCAGTTGGCCCAGCTGCGCCTTCAGCTGCGCCGTGAGGGCGTTCTGGGTGGCCTTGCGGGTCTCCTGGTCGGCCTGGATGGTGTCGAACACCTGGGCCGAGGCGCTGTCGGCGGCGAACGCGGCGGCCTGCGCCAGGTCGAAGCCCAGGGCGTCGGCCTCGTCCTCCTGGACGCGGGAGTGGGTCGGTTCCACCATCGCCTTGGCCAGGAAATGCAGATAGTCGCTGGTGGCCTCCGCCTTGGCGCCCGCCGCCGCCAGGGCGCCGCCCACCGAGCCTCCCCGCCCCAGGCCGTACGCGGTCGATCCGATCAGATAGAGCGCCCCCAGGCGGCTGGCCGTCTCATCGGCTTTTTCGGCGCGGCCGGCGTTCTGGGCAAAATGGCCCAGCCGGATGTGACCCAGCTCATGGGCCAGGACGAAGGCAACCTCGTCGTCCGACCGCGCCTGTTCCAGGAGGCCCAGGCCGACCATGATCGAACCGTCCGGCAGGGAATAGGCGCTGTAATAGTCGATGCCGACCATGCGCACCGTCACCGGCTGGGTCTTGGCGTAGGGCCAGCGGGCCTCGATCCGGTCCAGGAGCGCCCGGACCTTGGCTTCGGTCTGGGGCATGCGCAGGCGCGCGGCCTGGTAGTCGCCCCGTTTGAGCGCGTCGGACGCCAGGCCCAGGGCCGGGCCGCCGACGGCGTCCACGCCCAGGCGCCGCCCCGCCACCGCCTTGATGAAAGGGCCGCCCTTGCCGGAAACGGAGAACCGGTCGCCGCGCGGGGCGGCCAAGCCTGGTTGGAGTCCGGCCAGGGCGATCAGCGCCGCGCCGGCCAGGGCGCGCGCCGGGCGCGGCAGGCTCATCGGCGCGCCGGCCGGCAGTCCGCGGCTCCGCCCAGTCCCATGTTGGAGGTGGCGTAGGCCGAGCCCGACGGGCGAGCGGCGGCCTGTACCGGCGCGCAGGTCGCGTTGACGCCCTCGGTCTGGACGTCCAGGCCGCGCAGATAGACGACGCCGCCCTCCGCCTTGATCCCGATGCTGGCCCCCACGCCGTGGGCCACGATCGGGGCGGGCAGATGCAGGGCGGCGGCCTTGATCTCGCCCAGGGGCCGGCCCTGGGCGTCGAAGGTCCGAAGGGTCGGGCGCAGCGCCTGGGTGACCTTGCCCAGGCCGTCGGCGAGGGCAGCGGCCGGCGTCAGCAGGGCGGCGGCGACGGCGATGGCGAGGCTAGTCTTGACCATGGTCGGACCCCTCCGAGGCCGGTTCCGCTCCCCGGCGGCCGGCCGACTTCGAGGCTCGCGGTCCCAGCAACCGCTCCTCCTCGAACCTCAGCAGGGATACCACGCGCCGCCGCAGGCGCACAATCTGGCGCGCGAAGCGGAACCTCTCGACCGAGCCGGCGATGTCGGCCGGCAGGGTCTGGCGGGTGGCGTAGAACAAAAAGGCGACCGCGACGCCGCACAGGCCGATCCAGTTGATCGGCGAGCGGTGCAGATAGGCCACCCCCAGCCAGGTGGCCATGAACACCGTCCCGATCGAGGCGGAGAAGAGCAGCAGATAGAGCGGCCCATAGACGGTGGAGCGCAGGCGGGGCTCCACCCCCTCGGCCGTCGCCCGGTCCAGCAGGCTGTTGCGCGCCATCACCCCCAGGGCGCCGCAAAAGGCGAGGGCGAAGATCATCGCGCTCTTGAGCAGGTCCGAATCGAGGAAGGCGTTGGCGTTGCGCCGGTATTCGTCGCCATCCTCGATCAAATTGTCCAGGGCCATGGCGTGGTACTGCACCCCGGGCGCCTGGCCGTGCACCGGCGATTCCACCCAGTCGTTGGAGGCGCGGAAATGGCCGCCGACCAAAATCATCTTGCCGGCCAGCAGGTTCGCCAGGTCATCCTTTCCCAATCCCTGCCCGACCACCAGGCGGTCGTAGCCCAGGCTGTAGGCGTAGGGGCATTCCTGACGCTTGCCGACGCCGGGCCCGCGCAGGCCGGCCATCTGCTCCATCAGGCGGTCCCGCCATCCGGAGGCCAGGCCCCGGCAGGGAGCCGGCGCCCCGGTCACCGCTTTGGTGACCGCCAGATAATCGGGGTCCGGGCGCGAGCCCCAGACCACGTCCAGGGGAGCGTCGAACACCGTTGAAAGGTCCGGCGGTCTGGAGGGCCGGCCGGCCAGGGCCTCCCTGGCCTGGGACGCCAGGCGCGCGAACACCGGCTCGCCGCAATGGTCGCCGCGGCGCAGGCACCAGGCCGCATAGAGGCCCATGGCCGGGGAGATGTCGAACCGGTGCACGCCCAGTCGCGCGGCCTTGGCCGCATCGAAGCCGTAGTCGGTGATCAGGGGATAGGCCTCCAGCCGGACCATGGCCGGGGCCAGGATGGCGACCGTATCGAGGCTGCGCTGGACGTCGGTGAACAGGTCCAGATCGCCGGGCGACGGCTTGGCCAGGATGATCGGGGTCCCCCCCGCGGCGATGACGCAGGCGATCTTGATCAGAGGGTCGGCGAGGCATCCGGGCTTGTCCGCCCAGGCCCGCGCGCGGGTGGCGGCGGCCAGGCCGTCGAGGAAGGCCGGGAAGCCGTCGGAGGTTCCGCCCTGGCCCATGTAGACGAAGTCCACATACATGGCCGACGGGGGCGCCCCGCCGACGCTCATCAAGTCGTCCAGCATGGTCCACTGCTGGTCGTAGGTCGGGGGGAAGCGCCGCCAGCCGTAACCCTTCATCGCCTCGATGGAGGTCTCGTCCAGATAGACCACGCGCACCGCGCGCTGGCCGCGCCGGTCGGCGCCGTAGTCGGCGGCGGTGATCCGTTGATAGACTTGGTCGGCCAGGCGGTCGGAGGCCGCTTCGAAGCCGAACAAATTGATCTTGGCCACGGCGTAGGCCGAAACCGCCAGCGTCAGGCTGACCAGCAGCGCCTTCATCACCCCGGTCGCGGAGATCAAGGCCCCGACGCCCCCCGGTAGGGCGCGAAACGATACCGCTCGATCCCGGAATAGTCATTACGTGACCAGAGCTCGACATATTGGATCCATTCCCGCCCCGCGGCGTCATCCGATGTCGGTTCGTGCTCGTCCATGCGTTTGGCGCGCAGGTTCAGGACGATCCCGTCCTTGAGCCAGATATCGCCCTCGGGGCCCCGCGTCGCGCCGCCGTGGAGCCGCCGATCCTCCTCGCCCTTGTAGACTTCATGGCCGGCCAGCCAGCCATCGGCCGCCAGCCGCCCGCGCGCCGCGTCGTCGGCGGCGTCCAGCTGGGCGCGGGTGAGCTTGCGCGGCGCCGTTCCGATCGAAACGCCCTGGATATGGGTCCGGTCGTTGGTGAAGGTGGAGATGTAATAGTAACGGCAGCCCTGAAACACGACCGCCGAACCCGGTATGCGAAAGTCGAAGACGCCGCCGCCGGCCACGACCGGCGCGGGGCCGCCATAGCGGCTGGCGATGTCGAGTTTCAAGGTCGACCGCCGGGCCATCTCCTGAAGCGTCATGCCGGGCGCCGCCGCCAGCACCCCCTCCGAAGGACCCGGAGCGGCAGCCAGGGCGCCGGGATCGGCGGGCGGGTTGAACATCCCGCCCAGGATCGCCGCCGGAATGGCCACCACGGCGCCGGCGGCCATCAGGCCCCACAGGATCCAGATCAACAGGGCCTGCCGCGCGGTCACCGCCTTGACCACGGCCAGGTCGGCATTGCCCACCGCGTTGTGAAAGCCGACCACCGTCTTGACGATCACCGGCACGGCCGCGAAGCCCACGCCGAGGAACAGGACGAAGACCAGGACCAGGGCCGGCAGGCGCCAAGCTGGCGGGAGCTGCGCCATACCCATGGCCTGCATCACACCCCCGGCCGCGATGACCGCGATCAGGGCCGCCACAAAGCCAAGCAGGATCGCCACATGCGCCTTCAGGCTGAGCACGGCGATAACCCCCGATTTGCCCCGTCCGCCGCATACTGCGCCGCCCGCCCACGGATGTCGCGGGAATTCAAGGCCTCGACGGGGTCACCACCAAGCGGCGGTCTTCACCAACTTGCGGCTTTGCCGCTTCGCGGACCTGATCAGCGACGCGGCCCGGGCGAGGCTTTGACCGACCACGACCCCGGCCGCGAAGCCCGCCCGGTCCGCGTCGTGCGTTCCTTCCGGCGCGCGATCCAGGGCTTTGAGCGCCGTCCCCTGGCCGACCCAGATGTCGTTGAGGTGGCCAAGCGACGCCTGCAACGCCTCCAAGGCGCCGGTGAAATCCTGGCGCCGGCGGGCGCGGCGGCCGTTGGCCAGGCTGGCGAAGAATTCCGAGGCGTAGCGCATCTTCTTCGCTTCGATCCGTAGCTTGTGCCGCGCCAGCGGATCCTTCCAGTCCACGGATCTGACTCGCTTGTCGAGCATCTTGCGCCGCCGATCCAGCGCCGGTTTCGCGAAACGGCGGGCGGGGATAGACGCCTCTCGCGCGGTCAGGGCGGCCCGGGACCAGTCCGCGGTTTCGATCCAATCGGCCACGTCGATCAGGAGGTGACGATAGCGCGCGCCGTCGATGGCGACCTTGGCGCGGCCGTAAGCGGCCTGTTGCGCGCTCAGGAGCGCCTTTCCGAAGGCCGCCATCGGCGCGGGATCGGCCAAGGTTCTCGCCGCGGGCCTGAAGGCCCCCAGGGCGAAGACATCCAGGTTGCGCGCGTCCTCCAACTCGCCAGTCAGCCACGCCAGTTCGCCCTTCAGGCTCTCCCGGCGGTCGCCGGCCAGGAACGGCTTGAACACCGTCAGGGCCACGCGAAGGCGGCGCAGCGCCACCCGCGCCTGGTGCGTCGCTTCGAGCCGCTGGCCAGTCTGGACCAAGGAAGCATTGAGGGCGAGGTGCTCCAGGCAAGCGCGGCCGAGGGCCTGAAACGCGCCGCCGGCCGGAAGCTCCCGGTCGAACGGGCGAAAATCGACCTTGGCCGGCTCGCCCAAGGCCCCGTCCCGCAGGGCATGGCCACGCTCGGCCTTGCTGGCGAAGGACGGAACCAGCGCCTCGGCGCCGGCCAGGCGCCGCGCCTCCGCGAAGACATCAGTCGCCCGCCCGGATTTCAGCTCCAGTTCGAGTTCCAGGATCGGCCAGGTCCGGTCCAGGGCGGTAAGCTCGCCCTCATCCAGACTAAGCTCGATGCGGCTCGAACCGACCTTGCGAACCCGGGAGCGCCTTTCGACCTTGACGCGAAAGATGGGGCGAAGGTCTTCCTCCGCCCGGATCACGCCGGCGGCGGGCGTCGAGTCCAACAATGAAAACACCGGGGCCCCCGACCTGATCGAGCGCTCGTCCTCATACCGGGCTAGGCCGGCGCCGCCCTT
Organism: Caulobacterales bacterium; assembly: GCA_038323535.1. GTDB lineage: Bacteria > Pseudomonadota > Alphaproteobacteria > Caulobacterales > Caulobacteraceae > Acaudatibacter. The sequence goes on along the minus strand of JBBQGZ010000001.1, from coordinate 38,846 downwards.
GAGGGCCTGGGACCATTTGCCTGCCTCACGCCTCACGCGCAGGCAATAGCCCGCCGCCCGGAGCCTGTGATCGCCTGTGTCAAAATAGATTGACTCAAGGGTCCTGGGGCGGGCGGCCCCCACCTCGCGTTCCGCCGCCCGCTTGGCCGAGGCCGAGCCGATCGCGAGCTTCAACTCCACCTCCGTCTTTCGTGGCCGCATGACCGATCGCCTCGCCTGGTTGGAGAGTGAACGGCCAAGCCCCGTCCCAAGGTCCAACTCCGCGGAGCCGTCGGCGCTCCACGTCGGCGGGCGATCTCCCCACGGCGCCGGCGGCGGGCCGGCTCTCAGGCGCTTGAGAGGCACTTCGAAAGCGCCTCGCGTACGCTTTCCCGGTCATCATTCGCCAAGGAGCCAACGCGCCTCACGATCAGCGTCTTGACCAGAGTGAACAGCTTGAACCGCACCTGGCAGGGAACGGAAAGCCGGGCCGCGCGCCAATCGTTGAGGGGGACGTCGCTGGGCCAATCATTTCCTTTCGCCGACGTGATCATCGCGAGGATCAGCTGGTCATGCGAATCGATGAACCCGCGGCTCGAGACGACCAAGGCGGGGCGGCGCCTGGTGGCGGCCCTGTCGGTGAACGGAAACGGCACGACCACCACCTCGAACGGTTCAAAGGTCCCGCCAGGCATTCTCGTCCTCTGCGCTGTTCCACTCCACCAGCATCTCCTGGACGCTGATCAGATAGGCGTCCTCGCCGGAGGGGAGCTTGCGCAGGGTGACCCGATCGTTCTCCACCACGAACGTAACCACGTCGCCTTCGGCCAGATGCGCCGCTTCTCGAATCCTCCTGGGGATGGTCATCTGCCCCTTGGAGGAGATGCGCGCCAATTCCATCAGATCCATCCGCCAATTTCCTTACTTTTCGGAATAGTGGAAAATCGGCCGGTCGGCAAGCGTGGGCCGACACTGCAAACCGCTGTCGCCGACCCTTTTGCCTTGCGCAACGTCAAGGCCGCTATGAGAGTCCAGACAGGGAAAGTGGAGAGAGCGCGATGCGCCTGATCAGCGAGACGGTGGAGATCGGCGGCCCCAAGGGGCCGGCGCGGGCCCGGCGCTACCCGGCCTCCCCGGTCGATCTGGCCGATCCAAAGCTATTCACGAGCGGCCCGCCCCACGCCGACTTCGCCTGGCTGAGGGCCCACGCGCCGGTGGCCTGGAACGAGGAGCCGGGCGAGCGTCGGGGTTTCTGGTCGATCACGCGCTATGAGGATGTGATGCGGGTCAACGGCGATCCGGCGACCTTCTCCTCGCAGAAGGGCGGCATACTGATGGCCCACATCCGATCGGAGGACCAACTCTCGCGCGCCTCCCTGGACGCGATGATCAACATGGACGCCCCCGCACACCTGCAGCTTCGCCGCGAGCATATGCCCTACTTCACCCCTGGCTATCTGCGCGGCCTGACCGACCGGATCGAGGCGGAGGTGACGCGCCTGGTGGACGCCATGGCGCCGCTCGGCCGGTGCGATCTCGTGCCGAGCCTGTCGGCCCAACTTCCGCTTTTCACCCTTTGCGAGATCCTTGGCGTGCCGGCGGAGGATCGGGCCAAGTTCCTCACCTGGATGCATTTCCTGGAACTGGCCAATTCCTTCGTCGCCGAGCGAAGCGGCGAGGCCGGCGCCGTGGAGCAGGCGATCGCCGATCTGCCGCCCGAGGCCCGGGCGTTCATCGAGGCCTTCCAGGGCGCCATCGAAGAAATGTTCGAATACGGCCGCCACATGCTGCGCAAGCGACGCGAAGAGCCAGGAACGATCTGATGTCGGCCATCGCCCGCGCCCAGCTCGACGGTGAGTTCCTGGCCGACGAATATCTCGACGGCTCCTGGCTGCTGATCGTCTTCGCCGGCAACGACACCACCCGCAACACCATCAGCGGGACCATGGGCCTTCTGACCGACTTTCCGGCGCAAAAGGCCAAGCTGGCGGCCCGCCCGGAGCTGCTGGCAGGGGCCGTCAACGAATTCATTCGCATGATCAGCCCGGTGATCTACATGCGCCGCACCGCGACCCGGGACGTGGAGATCGCCGGACAGGACATCGCCGAGGGTGAAAAGGTGATCATGTACTATGGCTCGGCCAACCGGGACGAGGCGGTGTTCGCCGACCCCGACCGGCTGGATGTCGAGCGGCCCAATGCCGACAAGCACGTCGCCTTCGGCTATGGCCCCCATACCTGCATCGGCAAGCGCGTCGCCCAGATCCAGCTCGAAGCGGTCTATCGCCAGCTCCTGGCGCGGCTGCCCGACATCCGTCAGGCCGGGCCCATGGAGGTCCAACCCAACAATTTCGTCTACGCCATCAAGTCCCTGCCGGTGGAATTCACCCCCGCTTGAAGCTTACCGCGATCTTCGCCTTGACACCGGCCGCCGGAGCGGCTCGATCGCGAAAGTTCCAAGCCGAGGACGAGCCCCATGCGCAATCCCGAGATCGACGTCATTCGCGCCATGCTGGCGCAGACGCCCGCCAACCTCTCGACACTCGAGTTGCGGCAGCTCTACGACGGCCTGGGCGCTCAGTTTCCGACCGCCCCGGACTGCGAATTGAAGCCCGAGAGCGCCCCTGGGTTCACCGCGGAATGGTCCTCGTCGCCGGGCGCGGCGAGCGACGGGGCAGTCCTCTATCTGCATGGCGGCGGCTATGTGATCGGCTCTATTCTCAGCCATCGCCATTTGGCGACGGAACTGGGCCGCGCCGCGGGGGCGCGGAGTTTCGCCCTCGACTATCGGCTGGCCCCCGAGCATCCCTTTCCGGCGGCGACCGACGATGCGCTGAGCGGCTATCGCTTCCTTCTGGAGGGCGGGTTCGCGCCCGGCAAGATCGCGATCGCCGGGGACAGCGCCGGCGGCGGGCTGACGGTGGCGACCCTGGTGGCGGCGCGCGACGCGGGCCTGCCTCAGCCCGCCTGCGCCGTCTGCATCTCTCCCTGGGTCGATCTGGAGGGCCTGGGCGACTCTATGACCGCCAAGGCGGCCGAGGACCCCATGGTCCACAAGGAGGAGCTGGCGGGGATGGCGGCGGCCTATCTGGGCGGCGCCTCGGCGCGCGCGCCCCTGGCGGCGCCGCTTCACGCCGATCTTCGGGGCATCGCGCCCTTGCTCATCCAGGTCGGGTCGGCCGAAACCTTGCTCGACGATTCCGTCCGCCTGGCTTCGGCGGCCGGGGCGGCGGAGGTCGAGGTGCGACTCGAGATCTGGCCCCAGATGATCCACGTCTGGCACTTCTTCCACCCAATGCTCGGCGAAGCGCGGCGGGCTATCGGGACGGCCGGGGCCTTCATTCGGGATCGGATGGACGAGGCGTCCGTGGCGCGCCACGCGGCGTAGCGGCGCCTTGGCCGACGAGGGATCGAACTTGGAAGAGCGGCGATGACCGGCGCGCAAATGCTCGTGCGCGTGCTTCTGGCGCACGGCGTCACCCATGTGTTCTGCGTCCCGGGAGAAAGCTATCTGGCGGTGCTCGACGCCCTGGCGGACGTCAAGGACAGGATCACGGTCATAAGCTGCCGCCATGAGGCCGGGGCGGCGAACATGGCCGTCGCCCACGGCAAGCTCACCGGCTGGCCGGGAATCTGCATGGTCACCCGCGGCCCCGGCGCGACCCACGCCAGCGTCGGGGTGCACACCGCGCGCCAGGATTCCGCGCCCATGATCCTCTTCGTGGGCCAGGTGGCGCGGGGCCAGAAGGGCCGGGAGGCGTTCCAGGAGGTCGACTACGCGGCCGCCTTCGGCCCCCTGGCGAAATGGGCGGTGGAGATCGACGCCGCCGACCGGGTGGCCGAACTTGTGGGGCGCGCGTTCGCCGCCGCCGTCCAGGGCCGCGCCGGCCCGGTGGTGATCGCCCTGCCCGAGGACATGCTGACCGACGAGGCCCCCGCCGCGCCGATCACGCTGTCGGCGCGAGCGACTGCCTCGCCAAGCCCCGATTTCATCGAAGCCCTGACCGGGCGGATGGAGGCCGCGCAAAGGCCGCTGATGATCCTCGGCGGAACCGGCTGGACGGCGCCCGCCCTGGACGCGCTGGCGATCTGGGCGGGGGAGGCGGGATTGCCGATCGCCCTGTCGTTCCGGCGCAAGGACCTGCTGGACAACGACCATCCCTGCTATGCCGGGGATCTCGGGCTCGGCCCCAACCCCAGACTGATCGAGCGCGTCGGCGCCTGCGACCTCGTCGTCGCCCTGGGCGCCCGCCTGGGGGAAAACCCGACCCAGGGCTACAGCCTGTTCACGCCCGCCAGGACGGCCGAGATTCTCATCCACATCCACCCCGGGGCCGAGGAGCTCGGCCGGGTCTGGCCCGCCAGCCTCGCCTCCGTCGCCGACACGGGCGAGGCGGCCCGGGCGCTGTGCGCCATTCGCCTGCCCAAGGGACGGTGGGAGGCGTGGCGGTCGGCGGCGCGCGACGAGGCCACCGCCTTTGGCGCGCTCGTCCCCGTCGAGGGGCGGGTCAATCTTTCGGAGGTGTTCGACCACCTCAACCGCGCGCTGCCTCCCGACGCGATCGTCTGCAATGGGGCGGGGAACTATGCCGCGTGGCTGCACCGTTTCTACCGCCACCGGCGGTTCGGGACCCAGCTTGCGCCCACCAGCGGGGCGATGGGCTTCGGCGTTCCCGCGGCGATCGCCGCCAAGATCACGACGCCCGGCCGTGAGGTCGTCGCGGTCGCCGGCGACGGCTGCTTTTTGATGTCCGGCCAGGAACTGGCGACGGCCGTGCAATACAAGGCCGGGGTGATCTTCCTGGTGGTGGACAACAGCTCCTACGGCACCATCCGCATGCATCAGGAACGCGACTATCCTGGGCGGGTCATGGCCACGGACCTCGCCAACCCCGACTTCGTCGCCTACGCCCGCGCCTTCGGCGCCTGGGCGACGCGAGTGGAGGATACGGCCGAGTTTCCCGGCACCCTACGCGATGCGCGGGCGGCGGGCGGCCCGGCGCTCATCCACCTGAAGACGGACATCCAGGACATCGCGCCGGGGCGCACCCTGCGCTCCCTGGCCGGGGCCTGACTCGCGAGGTCAAGCGCCGGCGATGGGGGCGATTTCGGACCCCCGGGGGCCGGGCGCGCGCCGGGCGGGAAGCTCGACGGCGATCCGCGAAGCGGATCCGGCCATGGCCACGTCCAAGAAGAGGTCGGTGTAGGCCGCCGCGATCGTCGACAGGTCGAAGGCCGCCGAGCGCGCTTTTCCCCCGGCCGCCAGCCGGGCGCGGAGGCCCGGATCGCCCAGCAGCCGATCGAGCGCCACGGTCAGGGCGCCGGCGTCTTGCGATGGGATCACCCAGCCGCTTCGCCCGTGCACGACCTGTTCGCGGGGCCCAAAGTCGCAGTCGGTGACCAGCACCGGAACCGCGCACGCCAGGGCCTCGGCCACGACATTGCCGAAGCCCTCCCAGCGCGAGGCCAGGACGAACAGGCGCGCGCGCGCGAACCAGGCCCAGGGATTGGCCTGAAAACCCACAAATCGGACCCGACCGCCGACCCCCAGGGCTGTGGCCTGGCGCTTCAGCACCTCTTCCAACCGGCCCTGACCCAGGATGACCAGATCGGTCCCCCGCGCCGCTGCGCTCCGCGCGAACGCCTCGATGAGGAGGTCAAATCCCTTCTGATGCTCCAGGCGGCCGGCGGCGACGATGAACGGGCGCTCCGGCGGCAAGGCCAGCGGTTCCGCGGCCGCGCGCTCGATCCTGCCCACGTCGATGGGATTGTGGATCATCCGCGTTCGGGCCGGCGCGGCCCTTATCTGGCGTTCGAGCGTCGAGGCCACGTCATGGGCGACCGCCAGGAGGCAATCGGCGGATCGGTAGACGCGCCCCCTTGCCCACCGGACCAAGGCGCGGCCAACCGGGTTGGCCAGAAGATCGTCGATTTCGATGTCCGTGTTGCTGTCCTCACGGCAGATCCAGCGCGGGCGATGGCGCCCGAGGCCCCAAAGAGCGGCCCAGGCGAGCATGTTGACGCCCATGCCGAAACTCATCAGCACCTGGGGTTGGCGGGCGCGGATCATGCCGGCGATGTCGCCGGGCGCCTTGGCGAACCCGCCGAATGACCGCGTCCGGGCCGTGGGCGCCTCGACCCGGCGCGGGTCGATTTCGGCCAGATAGGGGCCGGTTCTGCGCAGCAAGGCCAGCCGCAGGTCGACGCGCGCCGGATCGCAGCAGTTCGCCAGATTGACCGCCACCCGCTCGGCCCCGCCGCCGCTCAAGGATCCCAGGAGCAGCATGACTCGCACCGGCTTGTCGGCGCTGTCCGTAGGGTCGGCGAAACCGGTGTCCATCGCCCCGCTTCTAGCCGCGTCGCCGCGTCGAAAGAAAGGCTCGGGCGACGTCGGGAGGCGGGGACCGCGAACTTCGAGGCGAAGCGACCCGACGGTTCCTATGTCGGCCAGGTTTCCGGCGCCATTTCGAGGATTTCGCCGATGAAGTGGAGGGAGCCGCAGGCGACTATGCGGGGCGCGCCGCTGGCCGCCAGCGCCCGGTCCAGTGCGGGTCCGATCCCCTCCGCGGGCTCGGCGGCGAGTCCGGCCGACCTGGCCGCCGCCGCCAGGCCCTCGGGGGGCGAGGCGCCGGGCGATTGGAAACTTGTGGTGAAGACCTTCGGCGCGAGGTTTGCGAACGGCTCGAAGAATCCCTCCGCGTCCTTCCGCCCCAGCATGCCCACGATGAGCGCCAGGGGCCGGCGGTCGCGCACCGCCAAGCGCGCGCAGGCGCGGGCGAGGGCCCGGCCGGCGTGGGGATTGTGGCCGCCATCAAGCCACAGGTCGGCGCCCCGGGCCCGGGCGCGTTCGCCGAGCGGGCCGGCGGTGAGGCGCTGGAGCCGGCCCGGCCACACCGCCGAGGAAACCCCCCGTGCGATGCCGGTCTCGTCGATGCGTGGATCGTCCAGCGCCAGGATCGCGCCGACGGCGAGGCCGGCGTTGGCGAATTGGTGATCGCCTTCCAGGCTGGGGGCCGGGAGGTCCAGCAGGCGATCTTCCAACTGGACCGTCAGGCGACCACGGTCTTCATAGGCGTCGAAGTCGCGGCCCATGAGGGTCAGGGGGGCACCCAAGCCTTGCGCCTCGGCCTCGATCACCGCCAGGGCCTCGGGCGCCTGGCGCCCCACGACCACCGGAACGCCAGCCTTGATGATTCCAGCCTTTTCCCAGGCGATCCTGGCCAGTTCCGGCCCGAGCATCTCCAGGTGGTCAAGGGCGACCGGCGTGATCACGCTCACGGCCGGGCGGGCGAAAACGTTGGTGGCGTCGAACCGGCCCCCCAGGCCGACCTCGACGATGGCGAGATCGGCGGGCGCCTGGGCGAAGGCGTGGAAGGCCAGGGCGGTGGTGATCTCGAAGAAGCTGATCGGCTCGCCGCGGTTCGCCGCCTCGACCTCGTCGATGCGGTCCGCGAGCGCATCGTCGCCGATCAGGGTTCCGGCCAGGCGGATCCGCTCGGCGAAACGCACCAGATGGGGCGAGGTGAGAACATGGACCTTCAAGCCGGCGGCTTCGGCGATGGCGCGCAGGAAGGCGGCGGTAGAGCCCTTGCCGTTGGTCCCGGCCACGTGAATCACCCGACCCATGCGGTCCTGAGGGTGACCAAGCGCCCCGAGCAGCCGCTCGATGCGGCCGGTGGAAAGGTCGATCAGGGAGGGATGCAGGGCGCGAAGCCGCCTGATCGCTCCATCGGAAGCGCGGATGGCGTCGTGATCGAGGGCCGGCGACGGGGTCAGGCGGCGCGGGGGCGGGCGCGCCCCGTCATCAGGGTGCGCAGGATCGAGCCCAGGACGGCCGGAAGCTCCTGGCGGGTGACCACCCGGTCGACCATGCCCCGCTCCACCTGGAATTCGGCGGTCTGGAAGCCGGGCGGGAGGGTCTCGCGGATGGTTTCCTCGATCACCCGGCGCCCGGCGAAGCCTATGAGGGCGGCCGGCTCCGCCAGATGCACATCCCCCAGCATCGCGTATGAAGCGGTCACCCCTCCGGTGGTCGGGTCGGTCAGGACCACGACATAGGGCAGGCGAAGGCGGCGAAGACGCTGGATGGCGGCGGTGGTGCGGGCCATCTGCATCAGCGAGAGGGCGCCTTCCTGCATCCGCGCACCGCCCGAGGCGGTGAAGACCACGAACGGCGCCTGGCGCCTGACGGCCACGTCCACGGCGGCGAGGAAGGCCTCTCCCGCCGCGGCGCCCAGCGATCCGCCCATGAAGGCGAAGTCCTGGACGAGGACGACGGTGGGGACGCCTCCAATATCGCCGACAGCCGCCGCCATGGCGTCCATCTCGCCGGTGGCCTTGCGCGCGGTGGCCAGGCTGTCGCGATAGGGTTTGCCATAGGTGAAACCGAGGGGGTCGTCGGGCGACTTGGGCAGGCTCAGGGTTTTGTAGCGTCCGGCGTCGAAGGTGTAGGCGAAGCGCAGGGCCGGACGGATGCGCATGTGCCGGCCCGCCGGCGTGACCCACAGGGCCGCCTCCAGGTCGGGGCGATAAATCATTTCGCCGGTGTCGGGGCACTTCTCCCACAGGTTCTCGGGCGTCTCGCGCCGGGCGACGAGCTTGCGCACGCCGGGAGCGATCTTGGCCAGCCACCCGCCGCGCTCGCGGTTCGGCGGCGCGGGATTACGCGGGGGCTTGTTCTTCTTGTCGTCGGCCAAGGCCATCAAGGAGCTTCCAGGCGCCGCTCGCCTCGCGCGGATCGCACAGACTTAGACAGCAACGCCGCGGTATCCAGAACTTTCGAAACCGGATCACGGTTCTGTGCGAGCGCCTCGGCGATCCCGTCGACCAGGGCCGAGCCGACCACGGCGGCGTCGGCCACCCGGGCAACCTCGGCGGCGCGCTTTGGCGTGCGGATGCCGAAACCGACCGCGACCGGAAGGCCGCTGGCGGCGCGCACGCGCGCAACGGCCGGAGCGATTAGATCTGCGTCCGCTTCCTTGCCGCCGGTCACCCCGGCCACTGAAACATAGTAGACGAAACCCCGGGTGCGGTGGGCGATAACGTCGAGCCGGGCGGCGTCGGTGGTGGGCGCGGCCAAGCGGATCAGGGCGAGGCCGTGAGCCTCCAGGGCGTCGGCCAGGGGCGCGGCCTCCTCCGGCGGACAGTCGACCACGATCAGGCCATCGACGCCGGCGGAGGCGGCGTCGCGGGCGAACGCCTGCAAGCCATGGGTGAGGAGGGGATTGAGGTAGCCCATCAGCACGATCGGGGTTTCCCAGTCGGCCTCGCGGAATCGGCGGACGAGGCCAAGGGCGCCGCGTACGGTCATTCCCCCCCTCAAGGCGCGCAGCGCCGCGCGCTGGATGGGAGGGCCGTCGGCCATCGGGTCGGAGAAAGGCAGGCCCAGCTCGATGAGGTCGGCGCCGGCGGCGGGAAGGCCGCGCAGGATGCCCAGGCTCGTCTCGGCGTCCGGGTCGCCGGCCATGACATAGGCCACGAAGGCGGCGCGATCCCGCCGCTTCAGCTCGGCGAAGCGCTGGTCGATCCTGGAGACGGTCAATGGGCGCGCGCCCGATGGGCCGCGACGGCGGCCAGATCCTTGTCTCCTCGGCCCGAGAGCCCCACGATCACGACCCCGTCGGGGCCCGCCTCCGTGGCGACCTCGGGCAAACGCGCCAGGGCGTGCGCGGTCTCCAGCGCCGGAACGATTCCCTCCAGGCGGGCGCACAGCTGAAAAGCGGCCAGAGCCTCGTCGTCGGTGGCGGTGAGGTAGGTGGCCCGGCCGGCGTCGTGAAGCCAGGCGTGCTCGGGCCCGACGCCCGGATAGTCGAGGCCGGCGGAGATCGAATGGGCTTCCAGGATCTGACCGTCCCCGTCCTGGAGCAGATAGGTCTGGGCGCCGTGCAGGACGCCGGGGCGCCCGGCGCCCAGCGCAGCGGCGTGCCGCGCTGTCCCCAGGCCCTCGCCGGCGGCCTCGACGCCGATGAGGCGCACCCCCTCGTCCGCCAGGAACGGATGGAAGAGGCCGATCGCGTTCGACCCGCCGCCCACGCAGGCGACGAGGGCGTCGGGCAAGCGGCCTTCCGCGGCGAGCACCTGAGCGCGGGCCTCCCTCCCGATCACGGCCTGGAAGTCCCGGACCATCATCGGATAGGGGTGCGGCCCGGCGGCCGAGCCGATCAGGTAATAGGTGTCGCCGACGTTGCCGACCCAGTCGCGCAAGGCCTCGTTCATGGCGTCCTTGAGGGTCGCCGCGCCGCCGGCGACAGGCCGGACCTCCGCCCCCAGCAGCTCCATACGCAGCACATTGGGCGCCTGCCGCTCGACGTCCACCGCGCCCATGTAGACGATGCACGGAAGTCCAAACAGGGCGCACACCGTGGCGCTGGCGACGCCGTGCTGGCCGGCCCCGGTCTCGGCGATGATCCGCGTCTTGCCCATGCGCCGGGCCAGCAGGATCTGGCCCAGGCAGTTGTTGATCTTGTGCGAGCCGGTGTGATTGAGCTCCTCGCGCTTGAACCAGATCTTCGCCCCGCCGAAATGATCGGTCAGGCGCCTGGCGAGATAGAGCGGGCTGGGCCGGCCGACGTAGGACGTCAGATAGCCGGCTAATTCCGCCTGGAACGCCCCGTCGGCCTTCGCCGCCGCGTAGGCGCCCTCCAGCGCCAAGACCAGGGGCATCAGGGTTTCGGGCACATAGCGACCGCCATAGTCGCCAAAGCGCCCGGCCGCGTCGGGAAAGGCGCCGTAGTCATTGGGTTGGGGTGCGGAAAGGGTCACGGTCGCGGCAAGGGTTCTTCTAGGCGCGGCGGACCGCCTCGAGAAAGGCTTGGATGAGAGCGGGGTCCTTTAGTCCGCGCCCGCGCTCCACGCCAGAGGAAACGTCGACCATCGGCGCGCCCGAACGCCGGGCCGCCTCGGCGACGTTCCAGGGGTCCAGCCCCCCGGCGAGAAACCAGGGGCGCTCGAACCGGCGGCCGGCCAGGAAGCTCGCGTCGAACGGCGCCCCCATTCCGCCCGGCGCCGGCGCCCCCGCCGGCGCCTTGGCGTCGAACATCAATCGCGCGCCCGCCGCTTCATAGTCCGGCGCCCCATCCAGATCGGACTCCGCCGAGACCGGCACGGCCTTGATGACCTCGACGCCGGAGCGCAGCGCGATTTCACGCGCGCGGGCTGGCGTCTCGCCGCCGTGAAGCTGGATCAGATCGGGCGCGAGGATCGCCGAAAGCCGATCGATCAAGGCGTCGTCGGGGTCGACGGTGACGGCCACGATCCTCGCCTTGCCCCGGGCCGCCCGGGCCAATCGTCGGGCGCTTTCCGGGACGATGTCGCGCGGGCTGCCGGCGAAAAAGACGAAGCCGACAAAGGCGGCGCCGCCGGCCACCGCCGCATTGACGGCCTCGGCGGTCGTGAGGCCGCAGATCTTGGCCAGGACCCCCGGGCGGCCCGCCGACCCGGTCAATCAGACCCGCGAATCGTTTCGGGGCCTGGCCAGCAGATCGCGGATTTCGGTGAGCAGGGCTTCGGTGGTGGTGGGGGCGTCGGGTTCGGCCGGCGCGGCGGCCTCCTCCCGGCGCAGGGTGTTGATCGCCTTGACGATCAGGAAGATCACCGCCGCGACGATCACGAACTGGAAGACGGTGTTGAGGAAGGCGCCGTAACCGATGGCCACCTCGGTCAGCTTGCGGGCCGGATCGGCCTGCTGGAGGACGATCCGCAGGTGGGTGAAGTCCACATGGCCGAGCAACAACCCGACCGGCGGCATGATTACCTGGTCGACCAGGCTGGTGACGATCTTGCCGAGCGCCGCGCCGATGATCACGCCCACGGCCAAGTCGACGACATTGCCCCTGGCGATGAATTCCCGGAATTCCTTGAAGATCGTCATGGCGCGCGCTTCCCTAGTCGGCGTTGAGCCGCGCTTTGAGTTCCTTGCCGCTCTTGAAGAACGGCACATGCTTGGCCTTCACCTGGACGGCCTGGCCGGTGCGGGGATTGCGCCCGGAGCGCGCGGGACGGGACCGCACGGAAAAGGCGCCGAACCCGCGAAGTTCGACCCGGCCGCCGCTTTCGAGCCGCTCGACGATCCGGCCCAGGATGACGCCGACCACCCGCTCGACATCCCGCTGGGTGAGGTGCGGGTTCTCCGCCGCCAGGGCGGCGATCAGTTCCGACTTGATCATGTTGGCCCAATCCCCCTCGCTGGCTAAGCCTTGCCCAAACGCTGGTTGCGGATCAAGGGGTTACAGGCGAGGCGGCGAAAATTCACCTTGAGCCGCCTATTCCTTCGTCGCCGCCTTTTCTCGCAGGGCCGCGCCCAGGATTTCGCCCAGAGAGGCGCCGCTGTCGGAGGAGCCGAACTTCTCGATGGCCTGCTTGTCCTCCGCCATTTCCAGGGCCTTGACCGAAAGGGAGACCCGGCGGGCCGCCTTGTCGATGTTGGTGATCTGGGCGTCGAGGCGGTCGCCGACGGCATAGCGTTCGGGGCGCTGTTCGGAGCGGTCGCGCGACAAATCGGACTTGCGGATGAAGGCCGTCATCGGGGCCGCGTCGTCGCCGAACTTCACTTCGATGCCGCCGGTGGTGATCTCGGTCACGGTGGTGGTCACCGTCTGACCCTTGCGATGGGAATCGCCGACCATGGGATCGCCGGCCAGCTGCTTGATGCCCAGGCTGATCCTCTCCTTTTCCACGTCCACGTCCAGGACCTTGGCCTTCACCATGTCGCCCTTCTTGTAGCGACTCATGGCCTCTTCGCCGGGCGTGTTCCAGTCGATGTCGCTGAGGTGCACCATGCCGTCGATGTCGCCCTCCAGGCCGATGAAGAGCCCAAACTCGGTGGCGTTCTTGACCTCTCCCTCGATGGTCGAGCCCACCGGGTGCTGTTCGACGAACTGATCCCACGGATTGGCCATGGCCTGCTTGAGGCCCAGGCTCACCCGGCGCTTTGACGCGTCCACGTCGAGCACGACGACGTCGACCTCCTGCGAGGTGGAGACGATCTTGCCCGGGTGAACGTTCTTCTTGGTCCAGCTCATTTCGGAGACGTGGACCAAGCCCTCGACGCCGGGCTCCAGTTCGACGAAGGCCCCGTAATCGGTGATGTTGGTGATCCGCCCGGTGAACCGGGCGCCCGGCGGGTATTTCGCTTCCACGCCGTCCCAGGGATCCGACTGGAGCTGCTTCATGCCCAGGCTGATGCGCTGGGTTTCGGGGTTGATCTTGACGATCTGGACCTTGACCGTGTCGCCCACGGCCAGCACCTGGCTGGGATGGGAGACGCGCTTCCAGCTCATGTCGGTGACGTGCAGCAGCCCGTCGATGCCGCCCAGATCGACGAAGGCCCCGTAGTCGGTGATGTTCTTGACCACGCCCTCGCGCACCTCGCCCTCGAGAAGCTGGCTGACCAGTTCGGTGCGCTGTTCGGCCCGCGCCTCTTCGAGGATGGCGCGGCGGGAGACCACGATATTGCCCCGCGGGCGATCCATCTTCAGGATCGCGAACGGCTGTTCCTTGCCCATCAGCGGCCCGACGTCACGCACCGGGCGGATATCCACCTGCGAGCCCGGCAGGAAGGCCGAGGCGCCGCCCAGGTCGACCGTGAAGCCGCCTTTGACGCGCCCGACGATCGACCCCATCACCGGCTCGTTCTTGGCGAACACGCCTTCCAGGCGCGTCCAGGCTTCTTCGCGGCGGGCCTTGTCGCGGCTGATCACCGCCTCGCCCAGGGCGTTCTCGATCCGCTCTAGGAAGACCTCGACCGTGTCGCCCACCTTCAAGGTCGCCTTGCCGGTGTCGTCGACGCCGAATTCCTTGACCGGGATGCGGCCTTCGGTCTTGAGGCCGACGTCGATGATCGCGAAATCCTTTTCGATCGCCGCCACCAGGCCCTTGACGACCGTGCCCTCGGCGAAGTCGCGCCCGCCCATGCTCTCGTCGAGGAGGGCTTCGAAATCGTCCCGGGAGGGATTCATGCTCATGTCGTCGGCCATGTTCGTGTTCGTCGTCTCTTGCTGGAAGTGAAGCCTTGAGCGCCGGGGCGCATTGCGGGCGTTTCGTCAAATTGGGATGGGTGAAACAGGCGCGCCCGCGGCCGTGCGAGGAAGGGCGCGGTTGGATTGCCCGTCAGGATGGCTCCCATCGGGCGCGCGCCGCCTCGACGATGCGGCGGGCCGCATCGAAGGCGCGGTCTATATCGAGATCTGTGGTGTCGATCAAGGCGGCGTCGTCGGCGGGGCGCATGGGGGCGAGCACCCGCTCCGCGTCGCGGGCGTCGCGCCGGCGGATGTCGGCCAGGATGTCGTCATAGGCCACGGGGTCGCCCAGGTCCCGAAGCTGGCGCCACCGCCGCCGCGCGCGCACCTCCGGCGAGGCGGTCACGAAAAGCTTGGCCGGCGCGTCGGGAGCGACCACGGTCCCGATGTCACGCCCGTCGAGAACCGCGCCCCGCCCCCGGGCCGCGAAGGCGCGCTGGACCTCAAGGAGAACCCGGCGCACGCCCGCGTGGACGGCGACCCGGCTGGCCGCCTCTCCCGCGAACCGGGTGCGCAAAAGCGGATCGGCAAGCTGCGCGAGATCGACCGCCCCCGCCGTCCTGGCGCAGGATGCCTCGTCATCGAGGTCGGCGCCCGCCCGCGCGACCGCCGCGCCCACCGCGCGGTAGAGCAGGCCGGTGTCGAGCACCGGCAGGCCGAACGCCTGGCCCACCTTGGCCGAAATGGTTCCCTTGCCCGAGGCGGCCGGCCCGTCGATGGCGATCACGAATCCCATGTCATACCGCCTCGACATCCGCGCCGAGCCCGGCCATGAGGCCAAGGAAATCGGGGAAGCTGGTGGCGATCATCCCCGCCTCGTCGACCGTCACCGGCGCGCACGCGCCTAGGCCCAGGATGAGCGCGCTCATGGCGATGCGGTGATCGCCCCGGGTTCGGACGGCGCCGCCGCCCCTGACCGCCTGGCCGGCCCCGCCAGCCCCCATGACCACTAGGCCCTCGGGCTCTTCCCGGGCCTCCACGCCGCAGGCCGCCAGGCCGGCGGCCATGGCGGCGATGCGGTCGCTCTCCTTCAGGCGCAATTCCCCGATGCCCCGCATCACCGTGGAACCCCGGGCGTAGGCCGCGGCGACCGCGAGGACGGGATATTCGTCGATCATCGCCGGCGCGCGGTTTGGCGGCACGGTGACGCCGGTCAAGGCGCCATGGCGAGCGGTGACGTCGCCCACGCGGTCCCCGCCTTCCTCGCGCTCGTTCTCGATCACGAGGTCGGCGCCCATTTCCCGCAAGGTTTCAAACAGGCCCGCGCGCAGGGGATTGAGCAGGACGCCCTCGGCCGTCACCGCCGAGCCCGGTGTGATGAGGGCCGCCACCAGGACAAAGGCCGCCGAGGACGGGTCGCCGGGCGCCCGCACACGCACGCCTTCGAGATCCTGGCCGCCCGCGATACGGATGACCCGGCCTTCATCGCCGTCCTCCACCCGCACCTGGGCCCCAAAAGCGCGCAGCATGCGTTCGGTGTGGTCGCGGGTCGGCTCCGGCTCAATGATGCGGGTCTCGCCTCGCGCCCGCAGCGCCGCCAGGAGGATCGCCGATTTCACCTGGGCCGAGGGCTGGGGCAAGCGGTAGTCGATCGCGGTCAGGCCTCCGCCCCTGAGGCTTACCGGCAGGCGCCCGTCGTCGCGGCAGATCCATGTCGCGCCCATCTGGCCCAGGGGACCCAGGACCCGTCCCATCTGCCGGCGGCGAAGGGAGGCGTCGCCGGTGACGGTGGCTCGGATCGGAAAGCCCGCGGCGGCGCCCAGAATCAGGCGCGCGGCGGTTCCGGCGTTGCCGCAGTCGATGACGCCCGTTGGCGCCTTCAGGCCGCCCTCGCCGGTGACCTGCCAGAGGCCGTCGCCCGAACGTTCCACCTTGGCGCCGAAGGCGCGCATGGCCTCCGCCGTACGCATGACGTCGTCCGCCTCCAACAAACCCTCGATGGTCGTGACGCCACGCGCCAAGGCGCCCAGGATCAAGGCGCGGTGGGAGATCGACTTGTCGGATGGTACGCGAACCCGCCCGCGCAGGGCGCCGCCCGGGCGGGCGATCATTCCGGCCGGCGCCATGGAAATATCGGGCTTCATCGTGCTGGGGATCGGACCGGGGGCTTTGCTTTTGACAGTCGCCCTTGGCCATGGCAAGGGAGCCGCCGCTTTGAATCCGAGCCTGCAGAGGTC
Source organism: Caulobacterales bacterium (assembly GCA_038323535.1). GTDB lineage: Bacteria > Pseudomonadota > Alphaproteobacteria > Caulobacterales > Caulobacteraceae > Acaudatibacter. The sequence continues at coordinate 22,675 of JBBQGZ010000001.1, read as the reverse complement.
GCCGCATTGGCCAATCCCGAACTGGGCGCCAAACAGATCTGCCCAACCTGTTCGACGAAATTCTACGATCTGGGCCGCCGGCCCGCGGCCTGCCCCAAGTGCGGGGCCGAATTCGATCCAGAAGAAGCGATGCGCAATCGCCGGGTCCGGGCCCGCGCCATCATCCCCGAGGAGGACGCCGAACAGCCCAAGGCCGCCGTCGCCGCCGAGGTGGAGGACGGCTTCGAGGCCGAGCCCGACGAAGCCCCCGAACTGGACGCGGTGGTGGATGATCCGCCCCTGATTGCCGACGACGACACCGAGGAAGCCGATGCCGCGCCAGCGGCGCCGGGCGAGCCCCTGGGCGCGGGCTTCGGCGAGGAGGACGATCTGGCGGAGGCCGAGGACGACGAAGTGCCCTTCATCGAGGACGAGGACGAGGACTTCCCGGAAACCGAGATCGACGGCCTGCCCCCGGAAGGGCGGCCCGAGGATCGCTGACGCGACCGCTCTTTTTTCCGCTCTTGATCGGCCTTGGCCGGGGCACTAGGTTCCGCGCCTTCGCCGCCTGGGGCCCTGCCGCGATAGGGGCGCCGGCGTGATACCCCGGACATCTGGGGGCTATAGCTCAGCTGGTAGAGCGCTTGAATGGCATTCAAGAGGTCAGCGGTTCGACTCCGCTTAGCTCCACCAAACAAGGCCGCCCGGCCATGAGGCCGGGCGGCCCTTCCGCGCCCCGCTGCTTGAACCACCGGTCCCCCGTCGCCATCTAAGCCTCACGTCGCGCGGCGTCGCCTGAAGGGGCGCTAGGGCGGCGGAGTCGCTTTTTGCAAGGGCTCTTTCGATGGATCGCCTGCTGGTGTTCGATAGTCCGTTCCTTCTGGGCTTCGAACACACCCGCGCGTTGATCGAACGCGCCGCCAAGGCCGCCGCGGAAGGTTACCCGCCCTACAACGTCGAGGACGCCGCCGATGGACGGGTGCGCATCACCCTGGCGGTGGCGGGGTTCGCTCCCGACCAGTTGTCGGTCACGGTCGAGAACCGGCAACTCACGATCACCGGCAAGCGCGGCCCGCCGGGCGACCCGGCTCAGGATCGCGCGTTTCTTCACCGTGGCATCGCGGCCCGGGGATTTACCCGCTCCTTCGTCCTGGCCGACGGGATGGAAGTCGAAGGCGCGGTGCTGGAACATGGCCTGTTGCACATAGACGCCTCTCGCCCGCAGCCCAGCCAAGTGGTGAGGAACGTGCCGATCAGGACCGGCGACTGAACGAAACGGCCTCTCGAGGCGTTCGTATTTCCAAGGAAACGAGTATGCTGACATCCACCCTGTCGATCGAAGACTTCGCCGCCCTCGGCGCGCCCGACCTCGTCTATGTGCGCCCGATCCGGGCCGCCGAGATCATGGCCGATACGCCCGCGGCGCAAATCCGCCAGTTCGAGCTGAAGCCCGACCAGACTCTCTATGCGGTCCATCGCGCCGACGGCGCGCGCCTGGCGGTGATGGGCGACAAGGACTCCGCCGTCGCCGCGGCCCTGGCGCATGAGCTGGCGCCCGTGTCGGTGCACTAAAGGGTCTGGACTCGAGCCGCGTAGGGTGGGTCGTCCCGCGCCAGGAGGGCGTGAATAGCGTCGGCGCCGCGGGCGCTCCTGAGTTGCTGGCGTACATCAGCCTCGCGTAGCAGGCGCGACACCCGGGCCATGGCGCGAAGGTGCTCCGAGCCGCCGTCCCGGGGCGCGAGCAGGGTGAAGAGCAGATCCACCGGCTCGTCGTCCACCGCCCCGAAGTCCACCGGTGCTTCGAGACGGACGAAAATCCCATGTAGGCGATCGAGTCCATCCACGTGGGCGTGAGGCAGGGCGACGCCCCGGCCCACGCCCGTGGGGCCGGCCGCCTCGCGACCCATCAGGGCGTCGAATACCTCGGACGCCCTGAGCGACAAGGCGCGGGCGGCTATCTCCGAGACGATCGAAAGGGCTTGGCGCTTGCTGGCGGCGCTGACCCGCGGAGCGATCGAGGCGTTGGCCAGCAAATCTCCGATGACCGTTGATGAAAACGTTTTCTCGTTCGCGTGGAGCGCCATCGGCGGCGAAGCGCCGATCAGGCCGTCACCGCCGTCGCGGGACTTCGCCTTGGGAGGCCTTCGTACGCTCAGGATCGATCCAGCCAATGTTCCCATCCGGCCGGCGATATACCACGGACAATCCGCCGTGAGCGGCGTTCCTGAACACGATTGTTTGAGACTCGATCAAATCGAGCTCCACGACCGCCATGGAGACGGTCATCGTCTTGAGGGCCGCTTCGGTCTCGGCGATGATCATGGCGGCCGGCGGCGTGTGGCCGTCGACGCCGTCCCAGTCGTCCTCGTCGGATTCGCCGGCCGGAGCGCGCAGGACATAGAGCGACGCGGTTTCCGCCGCCTTGGCGGTGGCGGCGACCGTGTGGCTTTTCAGGCGGCGCTTGTAGCGCCTGATCCGGGTTTCGATCTTGGCCAGGCCCTGGCCGAAGGCGGCGTGCGCGTCGGCGGCTAGGCCGTGACTCTGAAGCTGCTGACCCGAAGCCAGGGTGACCGCGCAGTCGACGCGAAAACCATGGCCGTCACGGCTGACCACGACCTCGGCGTCGCCGCCGCGCTCGAAGTATTTCCCGATGGCGCCGAGGAGCTCGTCGCCGATGCGCGCTCGCAGAACCTCGCCGACATCGACGTGCTTGCCGGAAACCTTCACGTGCATGGCATATCAACGCGCCGGGGCCCCGATGGTGTCAAGCGTGGAGGGCGACGGCCCATCACACTCGCGCGACCGGCGCCGCTTCACCCGAAACGATCACCCAGATAGACCCGGCGCACCTCGGGGTTGGCGAGGATCTCGCTGGGGGAGCCCTCGAAGAGCACCTCGCCCGCATGGATGATCGAGGCGCGATCGATGATGTCGAGCGTCTCGCGGACATTGTGGTCGGTGATCAGGATGCCGATGCCACGTTTCCTCAAATAGCCGATCACGTCGCGGATGTCGGCGATCGCCAGGGGGTCGATACCGGCGAACGGCTCGTCGAGCAGCATGAAGGCCGGCTCGCTGGCCAGGGCCCTGGCGATTTCGGCGCGCCGCCGCTCTCCACCCGAGAGCGAAACCGCCGGGGACGCGCGCAGGTGATGGATGTGGAGCTCCTCGAGCAGTTCCTCGGTGATGGCGCGCACCTTTTCGCGGCGCGGCTCGCGCATTTCGACCACGGCCATGACGTTCTGCTCCACGGTCATCCCGCGAAAAATCGAGGTCTCCTGCGGCAGATAGCCCAGGCCCAGGCGCGCGCGCTGGTACATCGGCTGATTGGTGATGTCCTCGCCGTCGAGATGGATCGCGCCGTAGTCGGCGGCGATCAGGCCGGTGATCATGTAGAAACAGGTCGTCTTGCCGGCTCCGTTGGGTCCCAAGAGCCCGGCGACTTCGCCGCGGTCCAGGTGAAGGCTGACACCCTTGACCACCGCCCGCCCTCGGAAGGATTTGCCGATCCGGTCGACGATCAGGCCGCCCGCTCGCGGCGCGGTGGCGAGCGGCTCGGGCATTTCGACGGCGGGCGCCGGGGGGGAGACATCGTCCAAGGCGCGCCTCAAGGCTTGGCCGCGGGCGTGTCCGAGCCCTTCTGGTCGGGATAGAACACGCCGCGCACGCGACCCGGCTTGCCGGCCCCGACGGCCCGGGATTCCATCTTGGCTTCCCGGGTGGAGACCTTGATCGTCAGGGTGTCACCGCGCGCGACGTCGCGCCCCTGGACCACGACCACGTCACCGGTGATCACGATCTGGTCGGCGGAGGCCGAATAGACGGCATGATCGCCCCGCGCGTTCTGCTGGGGGTTCACATAGAAGACCCGCCCGTCGGCCACGATGCGGTCGGTCCCGCCGCACGCCGGTTGACCGCCGGGCCCCACGCCCTTGGGGATCGCATAGACGCTGATCGTGTCGGCCCGCAGTCGGGTCTGCCCTTGGAGCGCCTCGGCGGCGCCGCGCCATATGGCCAGGCACTTGGAGTTGATCACCTCGGCCTCATTGGCGGTGATGTCGATCGGGGCGTCGGACCGGATGTCGACCTGCGCCCAGGCCGCGCCCGCGGCGCAAAGACCCGTCAGCCCCGTCGCCACGATCGCGAGCGCGCTCCTGGTCGTCCGTCGCATCCTGCGCTCAACCTTTCCAAAAGACCGCCCAAGGCCGCCCCGATCGCTCGACGCCACGCTGGACACGCTCTTCTAGTGTCGATTGAGCCGCGCGTGAACGCCGCCCTTGAAAATCACCCGGTCGCCCTTGTCGTAGACATCGAAACTCTTCGAATTGAGCTGGCCGACGGGGGTGCGGCTGATCCGGGCGCCGGCGCCGTTGACCACCCCGGTGCGGGTGTTCACGGTCGCCTCGTCGGTGGCGAAATTGGTCGATTTGGAATCGGCGGCGCGGACGTGGCCTTTGAGGAACAGGACACGGGTGTCCTCGTGGTAGACGCCGGAATCGGCGGTGAGCGTCGAGGGACGCGCGCCGTCCACGTCCAAGGTCACCGAGGGATAGGCCAGCAGGACCCTCTGAAACGACTGCTCGTCGCGGGCCGCCTGACGGGCGCCCAGGGTGTAGGCGCGGCCCTGGTTGTCGCGCCCGAAGAAGTGCGGGTTGACCATCCGAATGGGGGTGGCGGCGTCCTTGCGCGCCGCGGCTTGGCGCTTGATCGCATGGGCCCCGACCAGCCCGGCCAGGACGCCGATCACGCCGATCATGATCATCGGCAGAACCCACCTGAGAACCCGCACCAAGCGGCTGTGCGCGCGCGCCCTGCCCCTGGGAGGCGGGCCGACGCTCAAGGCGGGGGCCAGGCTAGCCATGGGCGAAGATGTCGACCTCCTCCCATCCGGCGACGTCGAGTCCGGCCCGGTGGGGCAGGAAGTCGAAACAGGCCTGGGCCAGGGCCATGCGACCTTCGCGGACGAGCATTTCGTCGAGCCGGGCTTTCAGGGCATGCAGGTTGAGGACATCGCTGGCGGCATAGTCCAGCTGTTCGGGCGAAAGTTGGGCGGCGCCCCAGTCGGAACTCTGCTGGGCCTTGGACATCTCCACGCCCAGGAGTTCGCGGGTGACGTCCTTGAGGCCATGCCAGTCGGTATAGGTCCGCGCCAGGCGCGACGCGATCTTGGTGCAATAGACCGGGGCGGTCACCACGCCCAGGGCGTACTGGAACATGGCGATATCGAAACGCCCGAAATGAAAGATCTTGAGAATGTCGGGATCGGTCAACAGCGCCTTGAGGTTCGGCGCGTCATAGGCCGGGCGGTTCAGTTGGACCAGGTGGGCGTCGCCCTCGGCGGCGCGAAGCTGGATCAGGCACAGGGGATCGCGGCCCACCCTCAGGCCCATGGTCTCCGAATCGACAGCTACCGACGCCGCGCCGGCGAATAGCCCGTGCGGCAGGTCGCCACGGTGGAGAGTGTGAGGCAAGGGGACTGAACCCTCCGATGATAGTCGAGGCGCGCCTAGATTCCCGCCCGGCGACGATCGTCGCCGGGCCGCCCCTGGCGCCGGAACGCGCGAATGTGCCGGCGCAACCTCTGACCTCGCATTCGAAAGCCCGGGCCGCGACGTCAAGGGATTTAGGAGCTCGACCGGTCCGGAGCAAGCGAGCGGGAAAAAAGGACCGGCGCTCGGGAATAGCCTGGTGCCCAGGAAAGGACTCGAACCTTCACGGCCGTTAAGCCACTGGCACCTGAAGCCAGCGCGTCTACCAATTCCGCCACCTGGGCCCGCCTAGGCTATGCCCAGCGCGCGAGGCCGGGACGCTTAGGGCGCCGGCCCAGCGTCGTCAATGGAGCGGCGTTGCGCCTCGTCGGCGGCTCGTCTATCGGGTCGAGGCGCCCGCGCGGGCGAGGCGAGGGACGCGGATGAAGGGCCTGGTGACGGTGTTCGGCGGCTCCGGCTTCGTGGGCGCCCAGATCGTCCGCGCGCTCGCCAGGCGGGATCACCGGGTGCGGGTCGCCGTGCGCCGGCCCGGGCGGGGCTACCGCCTGCCGATGCTGGGCGACGTGGGGCAGATAGAAATCGTCCAGGCCAATGTGCGCGACGCCGCCTCGGTGGGCCGGGCCTTGGACGGGGCCGAGGCCTGCGTCAACGCCGTGGCTGTCCTCTATCAATCCGGCCGCCAGACCTTCGAGGATCTGCACGTCGCCGGCGCCCGCCGCATCGCCGAGGCGGCCAGGGCGCGCGGCGTCGAGCGATTCGTGCAGATTTCCGCCATCGGCGCCGATGCGGCGAGCGGTGCGAAATACGCCCGCACCAAGGCCGCCGGAGAAGCGGCGGTGCGCTCCGTGATCGCTTCGGCGACCCTGGTTCGGCCCTCGGTGGTGTTCGGGCCCGGCGACGCCTTCTTCAACCGTTTCGCCGCCATGGCCATGACCTCGCCGGCCCTGCCCTTGATCGGCGGCGGCCGGACGCGATTCCAGCCGGTGTTCGTGGGCGATGTGGCGGCGGCGATCGGCGCCGCCCTCTCCGATGCCACCTCCGCCGGGCGGACCTACGAGCTGGGCGGCCCGACCGTCTATAGTTTCAAGGCGCTGATGGCCCTGCTGCTCGAGGAAATCGGCCGGTCGCGCCTTCTCGCGCCGGTACCTTTCGCCGTCGCGCGGATCCTGGGGCTGGCGGGCGACGCCATGGCCGCCACCGGCCTTCTGGCGCCGCCGATCACCAGCGACCAGGTCGAGATGCTGCGGCAAGACAATATCGTCGCCTCCGGCGCCCCGGGCCTCGCCGACCTGGGCGTCGCCGCCAGCGCCCTGGAGCCGATCATCCCGACCTATCTCTATCGCTATCGCAAGGGCGGGCAGTACGCCGAAGCCGCCCAGGCGGCTGCCGCCCTTCCGCCGCGGTAGCGCGATGACTTCGCCGCCTTCCCCGCCGCCGGCGCGAAAGCGCGGACGCTTCTGGCTGAACGTCGGCGAGGCGGCCGCGGTCCTGGCCGTGATCATCGCGGCCTTGAGCTATTGGGACGCCCACCGCGAACATGCCCTGAGCGAAAAACAGATCGACGCCCAGGCCAGGGCCCGGCAAGCCTTCGTGATCAAGGGCGCCGCCGACGCGGGCGGGCGCAAGATCGTGCTCGAGGCGGTCACGCCGACCCAGGTCATCCAATCGCAGCGCTATGTCTTTCCCAACGCCATACTCGATCACGCCATGGAGGTGACCGCCGCCCGCCCCCAGATCGACGTGGGCTGGATCACTACTGGGCTGGACCGCGCCCTCGATGCGGCTCACGCCAAGGGTGACGGCGAGGCGACGCTGCCGGTGGGCGTCATCACCACCTATGTGGAGGATGGCGAAACGCGTGCGGATCGCTCCCTCTACCAGATCGGCTACGCCTACCGCTCGCGGTTCCTCATGGGCCGGCAGATTGCCTTGCAGGGAATCTCCCTTGTCCGGCGCGGAGTCGCGGGCGATCTCCAGGGCGTGGCGGACCGGCGCTGGGCCGCCCTGCAGAAGGAACGCGCGCCCTAGGCTTCCGGCGTCAGACCGACATAGCGCGCCCGGGGCCGGATCAAGGTCCCGGTGGCGACCTGTTCGAGGGCGTGGGCGGTCCAACCCGCGCAGCGGGCGACCGCGAAGAGGGCGAAGGGCGCGTCCTCCGGCAGGGCGAGGGCGTCGGCCAGGGCCACCAGGGCGAAATCCACATTGGCGCGCTCGCCGGTGGCTTCCCGGGCGATAAGTTCCAGAACTCCCAGCGACGCCGGGGCCGCGAATCCGCCGAGCAGCGCCCGCGCGCGGGGATCGCCCTGGGGGTAGAGCGGATGGCCGAAACCCGGGGCCGACGACCAATGCGCCAACCGCGCGGCGACCGCTTCGCTGGCGCCCAGGCGCTCCGCTTCGAGAGCCAAGACCTTGACCCGCGCGGGCATGCCGCCATGGAGCGGGCCCGATAGCGCCGAGAGGCCGGCCAGCGCGGCCGCCGCCAGCGACGCGCCGGTGGAAGCGGCCACGCGGGCGGCGAAGGTGGAGGCGTTCAGCTCATGATCGGCCAGCAAAACCAAGGCGCGGCGAATGAGATCGCAACCGAGCGGCCCGCAGCCCCAGGCCCGGCCCAGACGTTCATGGATGACGCCCCCGTCGGTCACGCCGGTCACCGCGTCGGTCAGAAGGTCGAGCAGGGTCGCGGCCTCCCGCTCGAGCGCCTCGGCCGTTTGGCCGTGCGCCGCCGGCTCGCTCGCGGCGCGGGCGGCCAGGGCGGCGAAGGCCCGCGCGCGCATGTCTGGCCCGCTCGGCGCGGTCGGCCGCCGGGTGCGCATCGCTGGGGCGCCCCCGCCGCCGCGCAGGAGGCGGGCCACACCCTCGAAGGTTTCGGTGTCGGCCAATCGGACCGCATCGCGTCCGCGATAGTAAAGGCGCCCATTCACCACCGTGGTGATGGCCGAGGGCAGTATCGGTTCGCCCCAGGCTATGGCGTCGGCGGCCACGTCGGCGGCCTTGCGCCCGCGCGTCTTGCGCACCGCCAAGGCGGCGATGTCCCCCGCCCGGTAACGCCTCTTGCGCGGATCGCCGGGATCCATCTCGGCCTGAAGCCGCCCGCGACTGACATAGGCGTAGAGGGTCTGGGGACGCACGCCCAGGCGGGACATGGCTTCCCGCGCGCTCAGCCAGTCGGTCATTATTTACATTGATTAAATTGATCAATCTTGATTGTCCAGCCGGTTTTTCACATCTCGGGCCGACGACGGCAGGGAGAATGGCGATGGGTGTTGCGAATGGGCTCGACGGGATCGTGGCGGCCGATACGGTGCTGTCGGATGTGGACGGCGAAGGCGGGCGGCTCGTGATCCGGGGCCGGACCCTGGACGAACTGGTGGGGAAATGGGCCTTCGAAGAGGTGCTCGCCCTTCTGTGGAGCGGCTTCTTCGACGATCTTCCGGCCGACTTGCGGGCTCCCCTCGGTCAAGCGCGTCTCGAGGTGTTCGCCGAAGTCGGCGCCCTCGACCGTGGCCTTCTCGCCATACCGGCCATGGAAGCGGTCCGGGCCCTCACTGCGCGCCTGGCCGACCGGGACGACCTTGGCACGGCCCTGCGCCTGGCCGCCGCTCCGGCCGTCTTCACCGCCGCGGCCGTCCGCGCCCGGGCCGGCGAGGCGCCGATGGCGCCGGACGCCGCGCTCGGCCACGCCGCCGACATCCTGCGCATGACGCGCGGGCGGGCGGCCCCGGAGGCGGAGGTCGCGGCGCTGGACGCCTATCTCGTCACTGTCTGCGACCATGGGCTCAACGCCTCCACCTTCGCCGCGCGGGTGGTCGCTTCGACCCACGCCGGCCTGACCTCGGCGGTGCTGGCCGGGCTTTGCGCCCTGAAGGGCCCGCTGCACGGCGGCGCGCCCGGGCCGGTGATCGACATGCTCGACGCGATCGGCCGCCCGCAAGACGCGCGGAACTGGCTGGAGGCGGCGCTGGATCGTGGCGACCGGCTGATGGGCTTTGGCCACCGGGTCTACCGGGTGCGCGACCCCCGGGCCGACGCCCTCAAGCGCGTCGTCGCGCTCCTGGGAAAACAGTCCAACCGCCTGCCCGGCCGGCTCGCTTTCGCCGAGGCCGTCGAGGCCGCGGCCCTCGCGATCCTGCGCGAACGCAAGCCGGACCGCTCGCTGCAGACCAACGTCGAGCTCTACACCGCCCTTCTCCTGGAGGCTCTCGCTTTCCCGCCGGAGGCCTTCACCTGCGTCTTCGCCATGGCCCGCGTCGCCGGCTGGATCGCCCACGCGCGCGAGCAGGTCGCCGGCGGGCGGCTGATCCGGCCCGCTTCGCGCTATGTGGGCCCGGTTCCCAGGGCGGCGGCCTGACCGCCCCCTTAAGAGTCGTTCGCGCTACAGGCCGGCGTCGAAGGGTTCTAGGTTGGGGCCGATGACCCCCCCCCCGCCGCCCAGCCCCGCTCAGAGCGCCGCCCGCACCCGGCGGGTCACCTCGCTGTCGGTGGCCACGGCTCTGGTGCTGGTGAGCCTCAAGGCGGTGGTCTGGATGGCGAGCGGGTCGGTGGCCCTGCTGGCCTCGACGGCCGACTCCGGGCTCGATCTGGTCGCCTCGGCGGCGACCTTCTTCGCCGTGCGCTACGCCGCCGCGCCCCCCGACGCCGAACACCGTTACGGGCACGGCAAGGCCGAGGCTTTCGCCAGCCTCATCCAGGCCGGCCTGGTGTTCGCCTCCGCCGCCCTGATCGGCCAGGAAGCGGTCCGTCATATCCTGAGCCCCCAGCCGGTGAGCCGCGAAGGCTGGGCCATCGGCGTGATGGTGGTCTCGACGGTCCTCACCTTGGGGCTGGTCTTCGCCCAGACCCGGCTGCTGCGGACGACCGCGTCGGTGGCGGTGTCGGCCGACCGCGCCCACTACGCCGCCGATCTGGCCTCGAATGTGATCGCCCTGGCCGGCATCGGAGCGGTGGCGGCGTTCGGATGGCTCGGCGCCGACGCCCTGGCGGGGCTGGCGGTGGCGGCTGTGCTGCTGTGGGGGGCCGTCGGGGTGTTCCGCCAGGCCTCGAACCAGCTCTTGGACCATGAACTTCCCGAGGAAGCCCGCGCGCGGATCCTCGCCCTGATGACCGAGGATCCGCGCATTGCCGCGGTGCATCAGCTGCGCACCCGCGCTTCGGGGCCGATCGTCCACATCCAGATGCACGCCGATCTCGATCCCGACCTGTCCCTGGTGGCGGCGCACCAGGTCGTGGTCGCCGCCGAAAAGCGGGTCCTGGGCGCCTTTCCCGCCGCCGACATCATCATCCACCCCGATCCGCGCGGCCGGGCCGAACCCCATGGCGGAGCGTTCCCGGAGTTTCACGAAGCCGGGACCGATGCGGAATAGCCGACACGCCGCGGCGGGCGAGGCGTTGTCCGGCGGGCGGATTTGACTATAGCTCCACCCGCCCGATGAGCGTCGATCGAACCCTGCACCACTTCCCTCTCGACCCGGCCTCGCGTCAGGTCCGGCTCTCGCTTGGCGAAAAACGCCTGGCGTTCGACGAGGCCGTCGTGCGCTATTGGGAACGGCCCAAGGAGTTCGTCGCGCTCAACCCTTCGGGCCTCACTCCGGTGCTGGTCGAACGATCGGGGGGCGAGCCGGTGGTGGCCTGCGAGGCCCGCGCCATCCTCGAGCACCTGGAGCGCGAATACCCGGAGCACGACCTGCTGGGAAGCGAGCCGGGTGATCGCGCCGAGGCCCGCCGCTTGATGCAGTGGTTCGACCGGAAGTTCGACAATGAGGTCAACGCCTATCTGCTGCACGAGAAGCTGGAGAAGCGGCTGTTGAAAATGGGCGCGCCGGATCTCTACGCCATGCGTCAGGGGCGCGACGCCCTGCGGCTTCATCTGATCTATCTGGAAAAGCTGCTCCAGGCGCGAGACTGGCTGGCGGGGCGGCGCCTGAGCCTGGCCGACTTCGCCGGCGCGGCGCATATCTCCGTGCTCGACTACTTCGGCGACATTCCCTGGCGCGATTTTCCCGGGGTCAAGACCTGGTACATGAAGGTCAAGTCCCGGCCCGCCTTCCGGCCCCTGCTCACCGACCGCTGGCCGGGCCTGGCGCCGGCCAGCCACTATGACGACCTCGACTTCTGACGATCCCCGCGCCCTGATCCGCGCCGAGGCGCGGCGGCTCGGGTTCGACGCCTGCGGCTTCGCCCAGGTTCGCGACGCCTGGCCCGCGTCGGCGCGGCTGGAGGCGTTCGTGGCCGCCGGGCGCCATGGGACCATGACCTGGATGGAGACCACGGCCGGACGGAGAAGCCATCCGACCACCCTGTGGCCGCTGGCCCGATCGGCGGTGGCCCTGGGAATGAACTACGGCCCGGCCGACGACCCGCTCGGGGCTTTGAAACGGGCCTCGCGCGCCACGATCTCGGCCTACGCCCAGGGGAACGACTACCACGGCCTGATCAAGGGGCGGCTGAAGTCCTTGGCCGGCTTTATGAAACGTCGGCTGGGCGGAGAAGTGAAGGTGTTCGTCGACACCGCCCCCCTGATGGAAAAGCCGCTCGCCGCGCTCGCCGGGGTGGGCTGGCAGGGCAAGCACACCAATCTCGTGTCCCGCGACTTCGGGTCCTGGCTCCTTCTTGGCAGTGTGCTGACCAGCCTCGATCTGCCGTCCGATGAACCGGCGGAAGACCATTGCGGCACGTGCCGCGCCTGCCTCGACATCTGCCCGACCCAGGCCTTTCCCGCACCCTATCAGCTCGACGCCCGGGCCTGCCTTTCCTACCTGACCATCGAACACGCCGGCCCCATCCCGCTGGAATACCGCGAGGCCATGGGCAACCGCATCTATGGCTGCGACGATTGCCTGGCCGTCTGCCCGTGGAACAAATTCGCCGCCACCGCGCGCGAAGCGGGGCTCCACGCCCGCGAGACCCTGCGCGCCCCGGCCCTCGCGGACCTCGCGGCGCTCGACGACGCCGGCTTTCGCGCGCTTTTTTCCGCCAGCCCGATCAAGCGCATCGGCCGCGACCGTTTCGTTCGCAATGTGATGTACGCGGTCGGCAACTCCGGGGATATGGGCCTGGTCGCGGTCGCCGCGGCGCGGTTGAACGATGCCTGCGAGACGGTGCGCGAGGCGGCTGCGTGGGCCTTGGAACGCCTCGAGGCGTCACCGAGCCGCCCTTAGCCGCGCCCCACCGAACTCGCGTCGGGAAGAACGCCGATCAGGTCGATCTTGAAGATGAGCACGCTGCCTGGCGGGATCGGCCCCGCGCCCTTGTCGCCATAGCCCAGACTCGGCGGGACATAGAGCAGCCACTCGTCGCCGGGGCGCATGAGCTGCAGGGCCTCCCGCTAGCCAGGGACCAGGTCGCGCACGGTCATCACCGCCGGGGCCCCACGCGCAAAGGATGAATCGAACACCTCGCCGCTCATGAGCTTGCCCTCGTAGTCGACCTTGACCTCGTCGGCCGACTTGGGGCGCGGGCCGCCGGCCGGGCCGGCGTGGAGGATGCGGTACTAAAGACCGGATTGGGTGACGTGCATGCCCGGGGCGGCGGCGTTCCTGGCCAGGAAGGCCTTGACCGCGGCCGATCCGTCGGCGGCCGGCGCCGTGCGCGCGCAGGCGCAGAGCGCCAGGGCGAAGAGGAGGGCGAGCGCGGGGCGGCGAAACGGCATTCTCAGACAGACCGGGGCGGATAGCCCCCCTCGCGCAGGGCGTCCATGATTTCCTGGGTATGCTGGGCGTCTCGGGTTTCGATCATGATGTCGAACTCGGCGCCCTTGGCCGGGACGTCGAGGGCCAGGCGATTGTGCGCGACTTCGATGATGTTTCCCCCCAGAGCGCCGATGGATGCGGACACCGTCGCCAGCATGCCGGGCAGGTCGGCGCCGACGATGCGCAAGGAGACCAGCCGCTGCGCGCGCACCATTTCGCGGGTCAGGACGGAGGCCAGCAAGCGGGGGTCGATATTGCCTCCGGTGATGATCAGCCCACACTTTCGGCCGCGAAAACGTTCCGGATAGGCCAACAGGGCGGCCAGCGCCGCGGCGCCCGCGCCTTCGGTCACGGTCTTTTCCACATTGCAGTAGAGGGCGACCGCGCGCTCGAAGAACGGTTCATCCAGCAACAGGACATCGCTGATCAGGGGCCTGGCCACGCCATAGCTCAGCTGCCCAACCCCTTTGACCGCGATACCCTCGGCGATGGTCTGGCCGCCGATGGGCGCGTTCAGGCCGCGCATGCGGCCGGTGAAGGAGGGATACATCGCCGCCTCGACCCCGATCACCTCGATGTCCGGCTTGATCGCCTTGGCCGCCGTGGCCACGCCCGAGATCAGGCCCCCGCCGCCGATCGGCACGGGCAGCACTTCGAGATCGGGGGCGTCCTCGAGCATCTCCAGGGCGATGGTGCCTTGGCCGGCCATCACATCCAGATCGTCGAAAGGATGGACGAACACCAGGCCGCGCTCGTCCCTGAGCGCCATGGCACGCTCATAGGCGGTGTCGTAGCCGTCGCCCTCGATCACCACCGTCGCACCGAAGTCACGGGTCTGCTGCACTTTCACATGCGGCGTGCCGACGGGCATGACGATGGTCACCGGGATGCCGAGCCGCTCGCCGTGATAGGCCAGGCCCTGGGCATGGTTTCCGGCGGAAGCGGCGATGACCCCCCGGGTCTTCTCCGCGTCGCTGAGCTGGGAGAGTTTGTTCAGCGCGCCACGCTCCTTGAACGAGGCGGTGAACTGGAGGTTCTCGAACTTCACCCACACCTCGGCGCCGGTGATCTGCGACAGGGTCCTGGACCGGCGGCAGGGGGTGCGCTCGACGTGGCCGGCGATCCGCCCCGCGGCGGCCCGAATGTCAGCGAGGTCAAGGGTCATGAGCGAGGAGGCTTTTGAGATAAGACCGAGCGAAGGTCGGCAAGGGTGGAGCGGCGTCGCCCGTGGCGCGCCTACCTAGCCGCAATTCCGCGCGGCGGCTACGCCCACGCATGGTCAGGCGGCCCGAGCCGACTACGCGATCCCGGCGCGGAGGAAGTCGTGCATGTGCGCGGCGCCGACCAGGCGATCACCCTCGCAGACGAAGATCAGCATGATCGGCCGTGGACGCTCGTTCATCACCCGCAGGGCCTCGGTGGCCAGGAGGTGGGGATGAACGAACACCGGCGACCGGGTCATGTGACGGGCGACGGGCGCGGAAAGATCGCTGGCCGGCAGGGCGCGGCGCAGATCACCATCGGTGAACGCCCCCACCAGGGCGCCGCTCCCGTCGATCACCCCGACGCCTCCGCAGCGGGTTCGCGTGATCTCGACTATCGCGTCCGACAGGGTCGCGCTGTCGAGGATCCACGGCAGGTCCGTGCCCCGCGCCATCAGGTCGCCTACGGTGACCAGCCGCGCGCCCAGGCGCCCGCCGGGGTGGAAGTTGAGGAAGTCCGCGGCCGAAAAGCCCCGCGCTTCCAAGAGGGCGATGGCCAGGGCGTCCCCGAAGGCCAGCTGCATGGTCGTCGAGGTGGTCGGGGTGGAGGTCGTGGAACAGGCCTCGCGCGCCTGCGGCAGGATGAGCGCGATGTCGGCGGCGTGCGCCAATGCGCTCCCGGGCTCCGAGGCGATGGCGAGAATGGGCACGGCGAAGCGCTTGCAATAGTGGATCACGTCGCGCAGTTCCGGCGTCTCCCCGGACCACGACAAGGCGAGAACCACATCGCCCACCGCGACCATGCCCAGATCACCGTGGCTGGCTTCACCCGGATGGAGGAACAACGCCGGCGTGCCGGTCGAAGCCAGGGTGGCGGCTATTTTGCGCGCGATGTGCCCGCTCTTGCCCATGCCGGTCACCACCACCCGGCCGGTCGCCCGCGCGATGGTCGCCACCGCCTCTTCGAAAGGAGGGCCCAGGCCGTTCTGGAGGGCGGAGGACAACACCCGCAGCCCTTCGATCTCCGCGGCCACCGTCTGCACGGCCGAGGCGATGGGATCGGGCAGAAGACGCAGGGGCTTTGGCGATGGTCGCAAGGGGCTTTACCGTGATCCCTGATCGGAACGCCGCGATCCTAAGGCGCGAGAGGCGATGCGGGAAGCAATGAATGCAAGCCGGGCCGCGGTGATCTTCGATCGCGACGGCGTTCTCAACCTGGACCACGGCTATGTCGGCGATCCCGGTCGACTGGAATGGACCCCCGGCGCCCGGCGCGCGATCGGTCGCCTGAACCGCGCCGGACTGCTGGTCATCGTGGTCACCAACCAGTCGGGCGTGGCCCGCGGACTGTTCGACGAAGCGGCGGTTGATCGGCTGCACGCCGTCATGCAGGCCGATCTGGCCAGGGAAGGCGCCCGCATCGACGCCTTCTATGTTTGCCCTTTTCACGCCGAGGCCATCGTCGCCGCCTATCGCCACCCCGACCACCCGGACCGAAAACCGAACCCCGGCCTGATCCTCAAGGCCCTGGCCGACTGGGCGATCGATCCGGGGCGCGCACTCCTGATCGGCGACCAGGCTTCGGACCTGGAGGCCGCGCGCCGGGCCGGGATCGCCGGCGCCCGCTTTCCCGGCGGCGACCTGGACGACTTCCTGGCCACCCTGACCTTGCCGAAATGATCCGATACAGGGTTTGTGTCGCCGCTCGCCCCGGCGGGGCCTATCAGCGCCCGCCATGATTCCCTTCAACGACCTGGCCGCCCAGCAGGCGCGGATCAAGCCTGGGCTCGACGCCGCCATCGCCAGGGTCCTGGCTCACGGGGCCTACGTCATGGGGCCGGAGGTGCGCGAGCTCGAAAAGGCCCTCGCGGCCTTCTGCGGGGCGCCCTTGGCGCTCACCTGCGCCAACGGCACAGACGCCTTGGCCCTGCCGCTGATGGCCTGGGAAATCGGCGCGGGGGACGCGGTCTTCTGCCCCTCCTTCACCTTCGCCGCGACGGCCGAGGTCATCCCCTGGACCGGGGCGACGCCGGTGTTCGTGGATATCTTGCCTGATACCTTCAATATCGACCCGGCGCATCTGGAAGCCGCCGTCGAGGCGGTAAAGGCCGAGGGCCGGCTCAGGCCCGCCGCGGTGATCGCCGTCGACCTGTTCGGCCAAGCCGCCAACTATCCGCGCCTGGCCGAGGTGTGCCTGCGCCACGGCCTCAAGCTGATCGCCGACTCGGCCCAGGCCTTCGGCGCCACCCTGTGGAATGATCATCCGATCCGCTGGGCGGATGTCGCCACCACCAGTTTCTTTCCGGCCAAGCCCTTGGCTTGCTACGGCGACGGAGGCGCGGTCCTCACGCGCGACGCCGCGCTTTGGGAACGCATGGATTCCCTGCGCATCCACGGCAAGGCTGTGGCCGGCGACGGCGTCGCGGACGACCCTGGACACGATCCGAAGTACCTCAACGCCCGCATCGGCATGAACTCCCGACTCGACACCCTGCAAGCCGCCATCCTGCTCGAAAAACTGACCGTCTTTCCCGACGAGATCGAGAGACGCCAAGCCGTGGCGGCGCGCTACGGCGAGGGTCTGGCGGAAAGCTGCCTAGCGGTCCCGACGGTGATCGAAGGCGGCGTTTCCACCTGGGCGCAATATGTCGTCGAACACGCGAACCGCGATGCCCTCGCCGCCCATCTGAAGACCCAGGGCATCCCCACCGCGATCTATTATCCGGTCCCCATGCACCGCCAGGCGCCCTATGCCCGCTATCCCAGGGGGCCTGGCGGCCTGCCGATCAGCGAAGCCAAGGCTGGGAAAGTGATCGCCCTGCCCATGCACGCCTATCTGGCGCCCAATCTCCAGGACCGGATCATCGCCGCCGTGTGCGGCTTCAACGGCTGAGCGAACGCCGGCTTCCACGCTCTATCCGTTTGCCGTCAGCATCCGCTCCAAGGTCTCCAGTTCGTCGGCGTCCCGCGCGGGCTTGTCCCAGCGGATGCGATGAACGCGGGGAAAGCGCATGGCCAAGCCGGACTTGTGGCGGGTCGAGCGCTGCAGGCCCTCGAACGCCACTTCCAGCACCAAGCCGAAATCCAGGTCGGCGCGGACCGCCCGCACGGGGCCGAAACGCTCGGTCGTGTTCTCCCGCACGAAGGTGTCGAGGCGTTTCAGCTCCTCGTCGGTGAAGCCGAAATAGGCCTTGCCGACCGGAGTCAGCGACCGGTGGCCCTCCGCGTCTTCACGCCAGACGCCGAAGGTGTAGTCCGAATAGAAGCTGGAACGCTTGCCGTGCCCGCGCTGGGCGTACATGAGCACGGCGTCGACCAGATGCGGGTCGCGTTTCCATTTGAACCACGGGCCCTTGAACCGGCCGGCCTGATAGATCGAGTCCCATCGCTTGAGCATGAGGCCCTCGGCGCGGCGCGGGTCGCCGGCCGGCGGGGCGGCGCGAAGGCTGGCCAGATCGTCCCAGGTCTCGAAGGGCTGGAGGGGCGAGAGGTCGACGAAGGGCGAAGGGATCGCCTCCACGAAGGCTTCCAGCCGCACCCGGCGTTCGCGGAAAGGCAGGAGGCGCAGGTCGTGATCCCCTTGCATCAGAAGATCGTAGGCGCGGATGCCGGCGGGGTGGGCGGACATCAGTTTGGCGTCGACCGTCTTTCGGTTCAGGCGCTGCTGCAGGTCGCCGAAGGGGGCGACGGCGCCGTCGCGCATGACCAGGAGTTCGCCGTCGATCACGCCCTCGAATTCGAGCATGGCCATCACGTCGGGAAAGGCGCCCGAAAGATCATCGCCGGTTCGGCTGTAGAGCCGCCGCGCGCCCGCCTCGCTGACCGCCTGGACGCGGATGCCGTCCCATTTCCACTCGGCGGCGTAGTCGGCCGGGTCGAGCTTGGCGAAATCCACCGCTTCGTCGATGGCCTGGGCCAGCATTGCGGATCGGAAGCGCCCGGGCGCGTCGGAGGCCGGGCGATCGGCGCGGCCCTCCAACCATGAGAACAGGTCTTCGTAAGGAGGATGGAGGGCGTGCCACAGTTCCTCCACCTCGGCGGCGGACGCCCCGCCCAGGTCGGCGGCGGCCTGCTTGGCCAGCCGGGCGGAGAGGCCCACCCGCAGGCCCCCCGTGACCAGTTTCAGGAGCGCCCAACGGCCGTCCGCGTCCAGCGCGTCGAGCCAGCTCTCGATCAGACTCTGAACCTCGGACCGCGCGGCGCGCCCGAGGGCATCCACCACTTCGGCGAGATCCGGCTCGCGGTTGGCCCCGGGCCTGGCGGGCCAGACCAGGGCCACCGTCTCAGCCAGATCGCCCACGTAGTCGTAAGACCAGGCGAACAGGGCGGCGTCCATCCGCGCCTCCACCGCCTTGCGGATGGCGGCGGGCTTGGCGACGTGGAAGGTGAGCTCGCCGGTCAGAGCCGCCAGCGCCCAGCCTCTCTCGGGGTCGGGTGTCTCGCGCAGGAAATCGCGCACCAGGGTCAGCTTGGCGTTGCGCGAGGCGGTCAGCGACAGCTGGTCGAGAAGATGGGCAAAGGCGCGCATGGGTTTAAGGAAATATAGGGCGGCGCGTGCTATCGGAGCGGGCTTTGCAGGGGAACACCGCGTGGCGGAGGGATCGAAGCGGGTCGTCTATGTCGCCCTGGGCGGCAATCTGGCCATTGCCCTGATCAAGTTCGCCGCGTTCCTGTTCACCCGCTCCAGCGCCATGCTCACCGAGGCGCTGCATTCCCTGGTCGACATCCTCGACCAGGTCTTCCTGCTGGTCGGCATTCATCGGGCGGGCCGGCCGGCGGACGAGGACCATCCCTTCGGTCATGGCCTGGAGGCCTATTTCTGGTCCTTCGCCGTGGCCCTGCTGATCTTCGCCCTGGGC
Organism: Caulobacterales bacterium; assembly: GCA_038323535.1. Lineage (GTDB taxonomy): Bacteria > Pseudomonadota > Alphaproteobacteria > Caulobacterales > Caulobacteraceae > Acaudatibacter. Next base: position 3,461 of record JBBQGZ010000001.1, on the reverse strand, counting down.
GGCGCGGCCTCGATCTACCAGGGCGTCCAGCGGATTCTCCACCCGGAAGAACTGTCGCGGCCTTGGGTCAACTATCTGGTCCTCACCGTTTCGGCGATCTTCGAAGGCACGTCCTTCGTCGTCAGCTATCGGGAGTTTCGGCGCACGGTCCACGGGCGCCGTATCCGCCTCTGGCGGTTCCTTCAGCTGAGCAAGGACCCCAGCCTGTTCGCCACCCTGCTGGAAGACGCCGCCGCCCTGGTGGGCCTGGCGATCGCGGCGGCCGGCGTCACCGGGGCGGCGATCTTCCACCTGGCGTGGGCGGACGGCGCGGCCTCGGTGGCCATCGGCCTGCTGCTGGCGGCGGTGTCGCTGTTCCTCGCCAATGAGGTGCGCAGCCTGATCGCCGGGGAAGCCGCCGCGCCGCGCGTGGTGGCGGCGGTGCGCGGGATCCTCGACAATGATCCCGACGTGGCCGTGGTCGATGAACTGCTGAGCTTGCATCTGGGCCCCGAATCGATCCTCATCGGCGTCACCCTGGAATTCCGTGACGGCCTCAGCGGCGATGAAATCCAGACCGCCGCTCAGGCCCTGAGCGACCGCGTGCAGGCCTCCGACTCTCGGATCGGGCGCATTTTCCTGCGGCCGATGACGCACCGGCCGAAATAGGGGGAACGGCGGCGCCTATTCCTCCTCGTCCTCATAGCCCACCAGCGCCAGCGGCAGGGCCGGGATGCCGGCGAGGTCGCACCAGCGGGCCAGGGCCTCCTCGCGGCCGTGGGTGATCCACACTTCGCCTGGATGAATCTCGGCGATGGTTCCGGTCAGTTCATCCCAATCGGCATGATCGGATATGATCAGCGGGAGTTCGACGCCGCGCTGGCGCGCCCGAGCCCTGATCCGCATCCAACCGGAGGCGAAGGTGTCGACGGAATCGCCGAATCGCCGCGCCCACGGGCTCGCCAGCGCCGACGGAGGCGCCAGGATGATCGCGCCGGCGAAATCCTGCTTCGTCTGGCTCGTGGCCGCTTCGAGCGGCCCAAGCTCGACCCCGAAGCCGGCGTAAAGCGCGTTGAGCCGCTCCAGGGCGCCGTGAACCGGGATCGGCCGATCCCAGCCGGCTTCGCGCAGGAGGCGGATCACGCGCTGGGCCTTGCCGAGGGAGTAGACGCCGACGAGATGGCCGCGTTCCGGGAACCGGGCCACCGAGCGCAGTAGCTTGGCGATCTCCTCGCCGTCGGGCGGATGGCGGAACACCGGCAGGCCGAAGGTCGCTTCGGTCACGAAGACGTCGCACAGGGTCGGCTCGAACGGGGGGCAGGTGGGGTCGCGGCGGCGCTTGTAGTCACCCGAGACCACCATGGTCAGACCCTTCCAGCGCACGACCACCTGAGCCGAGCCCAGCACATGGCCGGCGGGGACGAGGGAAATCTCCACGCCGCCGATGGCGACGGTCTGGCTGTAGGCGAGCGCCTGGACGGCGCCAGCGAAGCCTTCGCCATAGCGCACGCCCATGATCGCCAGGGTTTCGGCGGTGGCCATGACCGCCCCGTGGCCGGCGCGCGCGTGATCGGCGTGGCCGTGGGTGATCACCGCCCGCGCCACCGGCCGCACGGGATCGATGTAGAAATCCCCCGGCGGGCAATAGAGGCCGGCGGGCTTGGGGCATAGGAGGGCCTGCGGTTTGATCACCGACTTAGTATAGGCGGCGCGGACCGTTTGTTCCTATAAGCGCCCATGACCCTGGAACCCAAGGCCCTCGCCGAATTGGGCGCCCGTATGGCGCAAGGAACGCCCCAGTCGGTGGCCTTGGGCCTTCGACTGGTGTCGGTGGAGCCCGGCGACGCGGCGATGGTGGTTCCCTACCGCGCCGACCTGGTGGGCGATCCGGCCACGGGCGTTCTCGCCGGCGGCGTTCTCACCACGCTGCTCGACCATGTCTGCGGGCTGGCCGTGGCCTCCGCCGCCCCGGCGTTGACCTCGACGGCGACGCTCGATCTGCGCATCGACTACATGCGCGCCGCGGAGCCGGGGAAGGACATCACCGCCCGCGCGCGATGCTACCGGCTGACGCGGGCCATTGGCTTCGTTCGCGCCAGCGCGTTCGAAAACGATGAGGACAATCCGGTCGCCACCGCCCAGGCGGCGTTCGTGCTCGGCGGCGCCATGCCCAGAGGCGCTGGCGCTTGAGCCTGCCCAATTCCGAACGGCTGGCCGAGCTCCTGGCCACCATACCCTACGCCCGCTTTCTCGGCATGACCGCCGAATTGGCGGGTGAGCAGATGACCGCCATCCTGCCGTTCTCGCCTCATCTGGTAGGCAATATTATGCTGCCGGCCCTGCACGGCGGCGTACTCGGGGCATTCATGGAAATGACCGCGTTGACCCAACTCTCCCTCCGCGAGCCCCAGCGTCGCCGACCGCGGACCATCGACATCGCCATCGACTATCTGCGCCCGGGTCGCGCCCTGACCACTTATGCCCGCGCTGACGTACGCAAAGTCGGCCGCCGCATCGCCAACGTCCAGGTGGAGGCCTGGCAGGAAACCCGCGCCTCCCCGGTCGCGGCGCTGAGGGGGCATTTCATGCTGAGCGCGCCCGACAGTCCCTTATTCGGTGAGGGCGAATAATGGCTGGAAAAAAGACATGAGACACGAAGCCCGCGAAGAACACGAGGTTAGGCACGAAGAACGATTTCGGCTTCGCGCGAAGCGCGTTCCGTTCCCCTTCGTGTTCTTCGCGGCCTTTGTGGGCTTCGTGTTCAAAGCTCTCAAGGCCGGCCCGCGCGAGGGCGATGACCTATCGGTGAACGACGCCTTCATCGGCTGACCGGAGCTCGTCCAAGATTGGCGTCGTAAGATCGAACCCCGGCGGCGCGATGACCGAGCCGCGCATGAACCCGTGTAATGGACGGATCGCGGAGTCCTGATCATCGGGCGGGGTCAGGACGGCCACGACCTTTCCCTGCTTGGTGATCGACGCCCGAGTCAGTTCATGCGCCGCCAAGCGGTCGAGAATTTCGAGGCACTTGGCCTTGAACTCGGTGGTGGTGAAAGTCTGAACGTGTGGCACGGCATCACCATGGTGAACCCGGTCATTCATATCGGACATACGGTCAAGGCGCGAGCGCGCGCCTCGCCCCGCCATTGACCGCGTCCACCGCGCCCTCTACCCGCTCGCGCCATGTTGCGCGGTCTTTCACCTCTCGCCCGTGAGGCGCGGTCGTGGCCGTTCGAACAGGCCCGAAGCCTGCTGGCGCGCTTGCTCCGTGTCCGGCTGATCGACGACACCGAGCGCGACCTGGCCGGGACGCTGATCGCGGCGGGGAAAATCGACGAGGCGCTCGCCGCGCTGCCGGCCCTGCGCAAACCAGTGGTGTTCCAGACCGTCTATGGCGCCTCGGGCCTGCCGCACAACGGCACCTTCAACGAGGTCGCCCGCAAGTCCATGGTGCGGTACGCCTTTCGGGCGCCCTCCGAGGA